>JADMKN010000139.1 GCA_015478825.1 Patulibacter sp.
CCGAGCTGGAGCGCGATCCGTCGCGCAAGCAGCGGCTGATGCTCGTCGACGGGGTGACCACGCCCGGCAACCTCGGGCTGATCATCCGCTCGGCGACGGCCGCCGGGGTCGACGGGATCGTGGTGCCCCGCCGCGGGACCGCCGCGATCGGGCCGCAGGTGGTCAAGGCGTCGGCGGGCACCGCGTTCCGTTCGCCCATCCTCCGCACGTCGGACGCGCCGAATGCGCTCGCGGAGCTGACCGACGCCGGGTTCGCGATCGTCGGGCTGGACGCGGGGGCCACGACGTCGCTGTGGGATATGCCCCTGCCGGACCGGATCGTCTTCCTGGTCGGCGGTGAGCACGACGGCGCGTCGAGCGAGGCCGCCGCCTACGCGCACTCCTGGGTCTCGGTGCCGATGCCCGGCGACGTCGAGTCGCTCAACGTCGCCTGCGCGACCACCCTGGTCGCGTTCGAGATCGCCCGGCGGGGCTAGAGCTACGCGGGTGCTGCGGCGCCGCTAGTTCGTGGCGCTGTCCGGGTTGGCCGAGTCGTCGTCGACGCCGGACCCGGCGGGCCGGTCCTCGGCCGGGCCTGCGCCCGAGTCGGCGTCGGTCGGGTTGGACTCGCGACCGGGGGTCGGCGGCGTGTCCTCCTGGCACCGCTCCTCGGCGGGCTTGACCTGCTGGACGCCGGCCGGGGCCGCGGCCTTCAGGCCGGAGTACTTGCAGAGGAACATCGCGATCGCCTCGGCGTCCTCGCCGACGGCGATGTTCTGCGGCATGATCGCGCCGGAGAAGCCACCGTTGCGGAGCGCGTAGAGCACGGCGCCCTTGGTCTCGGCCCGGAGGTCGAAGTCGGGGCCGTCGCTGCGCTCGCGATCCTTGATCTCGGTCGCGCCGCCCTGGGTGCCGGCGGCGGCCAAGGTGTGGCACCCCGCGCAACGCTCGGCGAAGAGCTCGGCTCCCCGGAGGACCACGGGATCCGTCTCTCCCTTGAGTGGTCCGTTTTCGCGGTTGGTTTCGACCGACTCGGACCCACAGGAGGCAAGAACGAGGGTTGCCGCCAGGGCCGCCAAGGTCGTGATGACTCGACGCTGCATGAGGGTCCGAATCGTAGACGACCGTCTGCCTTCAAGGGGTGCGACTCGCCCGAAGTTGGCGCGTAGGCGTCGTACGCGCAGACCAACCGTCGGCTGCTCGTCGGCCGATTCCGCCACCCGACGGGAAATCTGGCGATTTCGACGACTTTCGAGAAGGAACGTGCGAATTCGCGACGAACTGAGTCATCGCCCCCCGGTACTGGCCACGAAGACCTGATCGCATCGCGCACGTGATGCCCGCGACTGGTCTTTTGACGGCGGCAACCATTTGGCCGGCGCCGGGGGGCGCGCCTTCCCCGACTGAGATGGCCGGGAGATAGGCGGGAGATGGGCTCCTAGATTCCGCTGCGCTCGACGGTCACGCGCAGCGCGAGGAAGCAGATCACGAACGCGGACACGGTCATGATCCCGACCTCGCGGCGGACGATCTCGCGCACGACGCCGCGTTGGCCGGCCTCGTCGAGCCGGTCGACGTCGGCGGCCCCGTCGAGCCCACGCCGTTCGAGCACCTGCTCGGCGGCGACGATCCGGAGCTGCTCCGCGATCATCGAGATCGCGACCGGCAGCAGGCAGTAGAGCCAGAACAGCCACGGCACGTCGGACGCGCCGCTGACCCAGACGGCGCCGGCGACCAGGGCGAGCATCAGGGCCCCGAGCTGCGTCGCGCGGATCGCGATCCAGTAGCGGTCTTCGGCGGCGAATCCCCACCACAGCCACGCGCCCCAGGCGCCCGTGGCGAAGCTGATCCCGGCGACGAGCAGCGAGACGATCAGGACGGCGGTCGACATCGGCGCTCGATGGTGCCACGTCGCGCGGCTGGTCGTCCGGCCGCGACGGGGAGCGCGTCGGCTCGTGCACCGCGGCGGTACGCAACTCGACGCGCGCTGCGCGGCCGCCTGCCGGCCCCCGAGCGCGTCGGCTCGTGCACCGCGGCGGTACGCGACTCGACGCGCCCGCGACCGCTCGCCCACCCCCTGGTCGAGGAAGGTATCCCTAACACCGATAGCGTGCGGAACGTGACCCCGCCTCGTGGCACCGCGCACGCCTGTTCGTGCCGTTGCACACGAAGTTCGCGTCAGATCGTGTGAAGCCGCACAACCGCTGCAAATTCGGGGTAGCGGGGCCGGGGGAGAGGGCCGCGGAGTGATAGAACAAACGTGGTGCTGCGGTCGTATCTGCCGATTCTGATCTTCGTCGTGCTCGCTACGGGCGTGGGTGCGCTCTTCGTGTACGCCAACTCGCGTCTCGGACCGCGGTTCAACCGCCGCCCGACGACCTTCAACGAGGACGCCTACGAGTGCGGCTTGCCGTCCGAGGTGCAGAGCGGCTTCCGCTTCGGGATCAGCTTCTACCTGATCGCGATCCTGTTCCTGCTGTTCGACATCGAGGTGGTCTTCCTCTACCCGATCGCGGTCGAGCTGCAGGCCTTCGGCACCTTCGCGCTGATCGAAGCCGGCGTCTTCATCGGACTGCTGCTGATCGCGCTGATCTACGTCTGGCGACGAGGAGCCCTGGAATGGAAGTAATTCGACACGGGCGGGTCGACGGCGACGGAGTCCAGCCCGGGGCGGGCGGGTCGAGTGTCAGCCCCTCGACGGCGCTGACGCCGGCCGACAAGGAGGCGTTCCGCGCCCGCCAGGCCCGCGCCCGCGACATGCTGCGCGGCGACCTCGAGGGCCAGGACCTCGAGGAGCAGGTGCGCGAGAGCGTCCTGACGACCACGCTGGACAAGGCCGCGAAGTGGGCCAGCGGCAACTCGATCTTCCCGCTGACCTTCGGGCTGGCGTGCTGCTCGATCGACCTGATCAACCTGGTCGGCTCGCGGATGGACATCTCGCGCTTCGGCGGCGAGGCGATGCGCGGCACCCCGCGCCAGGCCGACATGATCATCCTCGCCGGCCGCGTGTCGATGAAGATGGCCCCGGTCGTGCGCCGCGTCTACGACCAAATGCTCGAGCCGAAGTACTCGATCGCGATGGGCGCCTGCTCGTCGTCGATGGGCGTCTTCAACAACTACGCGATCGTCCCGGCGGACAAGTTCATGCCGGTCGACGTCCACGTGCCGGGTTGCCCGCCGCGGACCGAGTCGCTGGTCTACGGGATCCTCAAGCTGCGCCGGATGATCCAGGACGACCCGGAGATGGGCTGGCGCGACCGCTACCGCGCGCACGGCACCGAGGAGAACGCACGGCGTAGTCCGCTGATGTCGATGGACGAGCTGGAGACCCGGGCGGCCGAGGCGACCGAGCGCGAGCGGGTCCTTCGGGGCCGGGGCGGCGCCGGTGCTTGAGGTCGCAGAGCTGGAACGGCTGTCCGCGGTCGTCGCGGGCGGCGCCGAGGCGGTGGTGCTCGGCACGACCCTGACCGCGCGGCGGGCCGAGCTGCAGGTCGACCCGGGCCACATCGTCGACGTGCTCGAGCGGCTGCGCGGCGAGGGGTACAACATGCTGGCGTCGCTGCACGGGTTGGACTACTTCCCCGAGGAGCCCCGCCTGGGCGTCTCCTACGAGCTGCTCTCGTTCGAGCACCAGCGGCGGATCAGCGTGAAGGTCCGCGTCCCGCTCGACGCGCCGAACGTCCCGTCGGTGACCGACGCGTGGCCGACCGCGAACTTCCACGAGCGC
>JADMKN010000140.1 GCA_015478825.1 Patulibacter sp.
GCCGGGCCGGGCCGACGACCTGGGGTACCGGTTCGTCCACCCCGACCTGGACGAGGCGCTGCGCAACCTGCTGCGCTGAGCGCTCTCCGCCTATCGCTGCGGCGAATCGAGCGCGCGGATCGCGCGCCAGCCGTACGGCTCGGCGCGCGCCAGGCTGACGGCGACGGGCGTGATCGTGCCGTCGTCGTTCTGGGTCGCGTCGGTCGGTGGTCCGGGGACGGGCGCCGCGACGAGCGCCTCGGAGACCGCGTCGCGGCGGTTGCCGCCCGGACCGGCGTCGGCGATCGCCCGCAGCATCAGCTTGATGCCGCGCCAGCCGGCCATCACCCCGACCGGCGCCGGCGTGCCGTAGATCTCGCGGTGCTTCGCGTCGATCGCCCGGGTCTCGTCGGTCGCGTCGGCGGCGGCCTCGTCGACCACGGCCTCGGCGGTCAGGTCGGCGGCGCGGACCAGGCGAGCGGTGCGCGGCGACGCCGCCCCGCGCGAGAGGATCAGCGTCACGTCCGCGAGCTCGTTCGTCAGCGGCTCGAGCAGGTCGTAGGGGTCTCCCCCCGACGGCTGGCCGGCGACGACGACGCAGTCGCTGTTCGCCCGCAGCGCCCGGGCCAGGTCGGTGGCCAGCTCGGAGTCGCGGAAGGACGACGCGCGCAACGTGGTGGCCGGATCCAGCTCGCTGGCGACCAGCGCCGAGCCGACCCCCGCGTCGGGCACGCTGACCAGCGTCGTCCGCCGGCAGTCCGCGGCCCGAGCCCGCCCGACGATCGCCGTGGCGACCGCGGCGTCCGGCGCGCCGAGCTGGACCGCCATCCGTCGCTGACGCGGCGAGAGATCGTCGGCCGAGGCCGCGATCTGGTCGCCGGAAGCGGAGACGTAGCCGAGCCCCGTCTGGTTGCCGAGGAGCTGGAGCTGACGGCTCGCGGTCGGGTCGAGCCCGCCGACCACGCCGACCGCGCCGACGTCGCGCAGCGCGTTGCCCGCCTCCCGCGAGGCGCCCTGGATACCGACCGTCTGGAGGTCGTCGTCGTCGGTCACGTCGCGCAGCGACAGGCGGACGCTGAAGTCCCCGGCGCCACCCTTGGAGTCGGCCAGGCCGAGCACGGCGCCGCGGGTGATCGCCTGTCCGGCGTCGCCCCACGGGCCGCCCAGCGGCACGCCGACGTAGACGGCGACCTTCGTGTCGTAGGCCTGCTCGCCGGTCGGGTCGCCCCCGCAGCCCGCGAGGCCGACCGTGGCGGCGGTGAGCGCGAGGCCCCAAGCGGCGCGGCGTGCCGCGCGCGGCATCAGCTCAGGACGCTTCGGTGGCGTCCGACCGCTTGCGCGCGTCGTCCACGTACTGGAAGACGCGGTTGACCATCACCGCGACCAGGATGATCCCGGAGGCGATCAGCGTGGCGTCGGTGGCCTTCCAGCCGAGGGCCCAGAGGACCAGCCAAGTCAGAACCGCAAACGTGATCGCGTAGATAAGGCCCATACGACGAGGGAAAATACCGGACCGGGCGGGCGGACGCCGCGCTGCGGTCGCGGGGTCCCACGACCGCAGCCGGTTCAGCCGCGACCGAGGCCCCGCGCGAGATCGGCCATCACCGCGGAGACGGCCGCGACCGGGTCGTCCTCGCCGGCGGCGCGGACCAGGCGGCTGCCGACGATCACGCCGTCGGCCCCTGCTGCGGCCGCCGCGGCGGCCTGCTGTCCGTTGCCGATCCCGAAGCCGAGCCCCACCGGGACCGTGCTGCCGGCCTTGGCCTTGCCGACGACCACACCGAACTGGTCGGTCAGGCTCTCGCGCTCGCCCGTCGTGCCCGTGACCGAGACCGCGTAGAGGAACCCGCGCGCCTCGCGCTGGACCTCGGCGACGCGTTCCGGGTCGGTGGTCGGCGCGACCAGCGGGACGAACGCCACGCCGGCGGCGTCGCAGGCGGCGATCGCCGGGTCGGCTTCCTCGCCGATCGGCAGGTCCGGGACGATCAGGCCGCTGATCCCGGCGTCGCGCAGGCGACCGACGAACGCCTCGAAGCCCGGGCGCCGGACGATGTTCGCGTAGGTCATCAGCACGACGGGGACGTCGGCGGCGAGCTGCTCGCCGAGCCGCAGGATGTCGTCGACCCGGATACCGGCCTGCAGCGCGGCGGTGCCGGCGGCGTGAATCACCGGGCCGTCGGCGAGCGGGTCGCTGTACGGGATCCCCAGCTCGATCAGGTCGGCGCCGCCGTCGACGTAGGCCCGGGCGACCTCGCGCGACCGAGCGAGGTCGGGGTATCCACCCATCATGTAGGGCATCAGAGCCGCCGTGCCGGTGGCGTCGGCGAAGGCGCGAGCGATCCGCGCCTCCCCCGCGCCGCCGCGCCGCTCGCCGCCGGTCTCCTGCGTGCTCATCGGACCTCCGCCGCGTCGTGCTCGGACTCGTCGGCCGCCGGCTTGTCGCCGATCGGCTGCTCGACGGAGCGCTCGCCCTCGACGGCCAGCGCCCGGTCGCCCTCGAGCTCTTCGAGCTTGGCGAGCGCCTCGGCCAGGTCCTTGTCTCCGCGCCCGGAGAGGCAGATCAGGTCGACCTCGACCCCCGGCGCCGGCTCGTGGAGCGCGTAGTGCAGGGCGTGGCTGGACTCGAGCGCGGGGATGATCCCTTCCAGGCGCGCCATGGTGCGGAACGCGCGGACGGCGTCGTCGTCCTCGACCGCGGTGTAGCGGGCCCGCCCGCTGTCGCGCAGCCACGCGTGCTCGGGCCCGACCCCCGGGTAGTCGAGGCCGGCCGAGACGGAGTGCGCTTCGAGGATCTGACCGTCCTCGTCCTGTAGCACCGGGCCGAGCGATCCGTGGAGGATCCCCGGCTGGCCGCCGGTGGTCAGGACCGCGCCGTGCTGGCCGCTGTCGAGGCCGTAGCCGCCCGCCTCGACGCCAACCAGCTCGACGTCCTGGTCGTCGAGGAACGCGGTGAAGATCCCGATCGCGTTCGAGCCACCGCCGACGCAGGCCACGACCCGGTCGGGCAGGCGCCCCGCGGCGTCGAGGATCTGCCGGCGGGCCTCGTCGCCGATCACCCGCTGCAGATCGCGGACCAGCGCCGGGTACGGCGCGGGCCCGGCGGCGGTGCCGATCACGTAGTGGGTGTCGCCGACCGTGGCGACCCAGTCGCGGATCGCCTGCGAGGTCGCCTCCTTGAGCGTCCGCGCGCCCGACTCGACCGGTTGGACCGTGGCGCCGAGCAGCCGCATCCGCTGGACGTTCGGGCCCTGCCGGCGCATGTCCTCGACGCCCATGTAGACCACGCAGTCGAGCTTCAGCAGGGCCGCGGCGGTCGCCGTGGCCACGCCGTGCTGACCGGCGCCGGTCTCGGCGATCACGCGGCGCTTGCCCATGTGGCGGGCGATCAGGCACTGGCCGAGCGCGTTGTTGATCTTGTGCGCGCCGGTGTGGGTCAGGTCCTCGCGCTTGAGGTAGACCTCGCGGCCGGTCCGCTCGCTGATCCCGCGGGCCAGGTAGAGCGGGGTCTCGCGGCCGACGTAGGTGGCCAGCAGGTGACGCAGCTCGGCCTGGAACCCGTCGTCCTCGCGGAGCGCGGTCCAGGTCGACTCGAGCTCGGCGAGCGCGGGCTTCAGCGTCTCGGGGACGTACTGGCCGCCGTAGGGCCCGTAGCGGTGCGGCAGGCCGGCTTCGGGCGTCGGGGGATGCGTGGTCATCGGCTCGGGTCGGCGGGGGTGGACGGAACGGGATCGGCTGCTTCGGGAGCGTCCCAGGCGTGGTGGACGGCCTCGA
>JADMKN010000141.1 GCA_015478825.1 Patulibacter sp.
TCTACCAGCCGGTCAAGCACGATCTGCGGCAGTTCGGCGGGCCCGAGGACGGCTCGGTCGTCGACGGGATCGTCCAGGAGATCGACGTCGCCACCGGCCTGGTCGTCTTCGAGTGGCACTCGCTCGACCACGTCGGGCCGGAGGAAGGCACCAGCAACCTGCCGTCGGAGTCGGGTCAGAGCCGGTTCGACTACTTCCACATCAACTCGGTCGACGAGGACGTCGACGGCGGGCTGGTCGTCTCGGCGCGCCGCACCGACGCGGTCTACAAGATCGACCGCCGCACGGGCGAGGTCGCGTGGCGGCTGGGCGGCAACCGCAGCGACTTCGAGCTCGGCAAGGGCGTCGAGTTCTTCCTCCAGCACGACGCGCGCGTGCAGTCCGACGGATCGATCCGGATCTTCGACAACTCGTCCGAGCCGGAGGGCGGGCGCTCGCGCGACATCACCGTGGCGCTCGACCACCGGCGTGGGACCGCGACGCTGGTGCGCGACGTCGGGCACCCGGGCACCAAGCTGTTCGCCGCCACGCAGGGCAACGCGCAGCCGCTGCCCGACGGCGGCATCCTGCTCGGCTGGGGCTCGCAGGGCCGGGTTTCCGAGGTCGGTCCCAAGGGCGGCCTGCGGTTCGACGCCGAGCTGCCGGACGGGTTCGACAGCTACCGCTTCTACAAGGGGCCGTGGGTCGGGACGCCCGAGACGAGCCCGCGCCTGGCCGTCGAGGACGCGGGTGACGACCGGACCGACGTCTACGCCAGCTTCAACGGCGCGACCGAGGTCGACCGCTGGGAGGTCCTGGCGGGGGACAGCGACGACGCGCTCGAGCCGATCGGATCCGCGAAGCGCAGCGGCTTCGAGACCCGGATCCGGGTCCCGGGTCGCCCGTCGCGGGTGACGGTCCGGGCGCTGGACGCCGAGGGTGAGGTGCTGGGCACCGCGAAGCCGATCGGCGGCGCGGCCAGGTAGCGGGGCTCTCGGGGCGGGCTGCGCCGCCCGCCCCGGTCCGGCGCCCCGACGGCGCGGGAATCAACCGTACGTTTGGTGGTAGGGTCTGCCGCTCGTGGTCGAGCCTCCTCCGCAACCGGGGTCGTCGCGCCGCGCACCGCTGCTCGCGGTGCTGATGGCGGCGACCGCCGCGTACGCGCTGTCGCAGACGCTCGTGATTCCGGCGCTCGTCACGCTGACGGCCGAGACCGGAACCGACCCGGCGACGGCGTCGTGGCTGATCACCGCGTTCCTGATCAGCAGCGCGGTGGCGACGCCGATCGCCGGACGACTCGGGGACCTGTACGGCGCCCGGCGGGTCCTCGTGGTGGTGCTGGTCCTGTTCGCGGCGGGGGCGCTGCTGGCCGCGACGGCGCAGTCGATCGGGCCGATGATCGCGGGACGCGCGATCGCGGGCGTCTCCGGCGGCGCCTTCCCGCTCGCCTTCGCGATCGTCCGCGGCGTGCTGCCGTCGTCGCTCGTCCCGAAGAGCCTCGCCACGCTCAGCGCGGTCTTCGGTCTGGGCGGGGCGATCGGCCTCCCGCTCTCCGGTCTGATCGTGGACTACACCAGCGACGTGCGGCTGGTCTTCTGGATCGGCCTGCTCGCGCTGCCGATCGCCGCGGCGGTGCTGGTGGTCGTGCCCCGCGCGACGGTCGATCGCGGCGCGTCGCGGTCGATCGACTGGCTCGGATCGCTGCTCTTCGCCGGGGGCCTCGCGGTGACGCTGCTCGCGATCACGCAGAGCCAGAACTGGGGGTGGGGATCGGCGCCGTTCCTGCTCTGCGCGGTCGCGGGGCCGCTGGTCCTCGTGGGGTTCGTGGCCTACGAGCGACGCCAGCCGAATCCGTTGGTCGACATCGCGTTGCTCAGTCGCCGTCCGATGCTGATGACGAACGTCGTGACGGTGCTGATCGGGCTCTCGACCTTCGCGTGCTTCGTGCTCGTCCCCGCGCTCGCCTCGGCGCCGCGCTCGACCGGCTACGGCCTCGGTCTGTCGGTCAGCGTGGCCGGGTTGCTGCTGGTGCCCCACTCGCTCGCCTCCGTCGTCGGCAGCCAGCTCGCCGGCCACATCGGCGCCCGCCGCGGCTACCGGGTGGTGCTGACCCTGGGGGTGGCGATGATCACCATCTCGTTCGCCGCGATGACGTTCGCACGCCACGACTGGCTGCCCGTGATGCTGCTGCTGACGATCCTCGGCTTCGGCGTCGGGCTGTCGATCGCGGCGCTGACGAACATCGTCGTCGCGGAGAGCCCCGAGTCGCACGTCGGCATCGCCACGGGCATCAACGCGCTCGTACGCAACGTCGGCGCCGCCACCGGCGCCGCCTTCTCCGCGCTCGTGCTCTCGCTGAGCCTCCTGCCGTCCGGGCTGCCGACCGACGGGGCCTACACCGTCGCGTTCGTCAGCAGCACGCTGATCGCCGGCGCGGCCGTCGCGGTCTCGCTCGTGCTTCACCGGCTCCGCAGCGACGGGGGACCGGCGCCCGTGGTCGGCACGTAGCTGACGTCGCAGGCAACCCGATCGCGCGCGTGGCCGGGCAGTGACCCACTCCGGCGCGTCGTCCCCGGGGCTAGTCGCCGAGGTCGAACTCCTCGGCGCCGTCGGTGACGACCTCGGGCTCCGTCGTGCTCGGGGCCGAGGGTGTGGAGGAGCCGCCAGCAGACGAGTCCGCCGGCGCCCGGACCGCGGGGGAGGGGGCGGGGACGGGGGCCGCAGCGCCCGAGCCGGGGACGGTGGCCGCGCCCGGGGAGGTCGCTGTTCCCGGGCTCGTCGCCGGACCCGACGCGGACGTGGACGGGCGGGCGGCGGCCGCACGCCGGCGTTCGTCGGCGCGCTTCCGCGCCGCGGCCCGCTTTCGTGCCGCCGCGCGCTTGCGGCGTTCCGCCCGCTCCTGTTCCGCCCGCTCCTGTTCCGCGGCCGCCGGCGCGGACGACGGCGTCGACGCTCCGCTGCTTTGCCCGGCCGGCCGTTCGGTCCCCCCGCGGGTCGGCTCGTCGCCGCCGCGGTCGGTCAGCAGCACCGCGGCCAGCGCCGCGGTGATCCCGACCGCGGCGGTCGCGGCGATCGTCCCCGCGTGCGATCCCAGCCGGCGCCCGGTCCGCTCCGCCGAGCGGGTGGCCCGCCGGGTCGAGCCGCTCGTCGCCGGGTCCCGGTGCTCGCTCGTGGCGGCCACTCCCGCGATCGTGCCCGACCCGAGCAGCAGCGGCACCGGCGGGAGCAGCCCGCCCAGGCCGCGCAGCGTCAGGACCCGCCGCCGGCATCGCGGACAGTCGCGCAGGTGGTCGGTGGCCAGCGCGTACCGCTCGCCTTCCGAGTCCAGAACCCCGAGGGCGTACCCCTGGATCAGCGACTGCTGCCGCTCGCACCAGTCGCCCTGCGCGTCCTGGACGATCTCGGGCATCCGCTTGGAGACCCGGTCCATGATCTTCTCCATCCGGCGGGGCGAGACGTCCAGGATCTCGGCCGCCTCGGCACGCGTGCGGTCGTGCAGGTAACAGAGGGTGGCCGCGCGCAGCTCGCGGTCGTTCAGCCGCTCGCGCATGCCTGCGCGCAGCGCCCGCAGCCGCCGCTGGTCGTCGATCCGTTGCTCGACGTCGGGCAGGGGCGCGGCCGTCTCGGGCGTCAGCTCGGTGCGACGATCGACGTGCAACGCGCGGTGCTCGTCGACCGCCCGGCGGAACGTGATCGAGACGAGCAGCGCCGAGCGGTTCTCGATCCGCTCGCCGTCGGCCAGCTTCAGGTAGAGCGCGTGCCAGGCCTGGTTGTAGGCCGCGTCCAGGTCCGCGTCGTCGAGCGACCGACCGCCCTGGCTCAGCTTCGCGCGGACGATCCGCAGGACGGTGCCGCGCAGCTCGCCGTACTCGCGGTCGATGATCCGGTCGGTCCCGCGCGGGGACGCAGAGCCGAACCGGTGACGGGCCTGCGCCGGAAAGCCGAGGCGCGGGTTCATGCGGGGACGATCGAGGTCATGCGAAGGAGCACCGCTTGGACGTCGTACCAGCGACCGCCGCGCCCCCCCCGGCGACCTGCGACGGATCGACCGCCGTTCCCGACGACCGACCCCCTCGGGATGGCTCAGGGGTCGACGCGGACCCGCATCGTCGCGGAGCGGCGGGCGCCCCACGGCCAGGCCGGCGCGGCGGGAACCGACGCGCGGAACGAGAACTGGGTCGGGCGGGTCACGCGCTCGAACCGGTAGCGCCAGCTCCACTTGCCGGCGGAGTTCGCCCGGGCGGTGCCGACGGGCCGCCAGCGTCCGCGTACGATCGCCTCGATCTGGACGAGCGTGCGCCGTGCGGCGAGGCCGGCGCCGTGAAGCCGGCCGCGCATGGTGACGCTGCGGCCGACGGTGAGCCGCCGCGGCGTCGCGCGGGCGCGCAGCTTCAGCGTCGACCGCGTGGTGGCCCGCTTGGTAACGGTCGGTGGGCTGCCGGCCCACGGGGCGAAGCTCGCGGTGATGCGGTACGCGCCGGCGGGCATCCGGGTGACGGTGAACCGCCCCCGATCGTCCGTCACGGCGGTCGCGAGGGTGCGGGCGCGGCTCGCCTTCGCGCCGAGCGCCTGGCCGCGCAACGCCACCCGCGCTCCGGCGACCGGCGTCCCGTCGGCGGTGCGGACGCGGCCGCGGACCAGCGCCGACCGGCGCCCGCCGCCGCGGGCGACCGTCAGCTCTACGCGCGGCCGGACCACGGCCGGCCGGCCGTTGTCGGGCACCTCGGTGGTCACCGTCGGGACGGGAAGCGGCAGCGGCACCGGGAGCGGCAGCGGAACCGGGACCGGCACGGGGTCGGGCGGCGGGGCGGCGACCGTGAACGCGATCGGACCCCAGCCGGTCTGGTTGCCGGCGGCGTCGGTCACCGTCCCGGCGGCGGTGTGCTCGCCCGCGGTCAGCGTGCCGGTGTCGACCAGGAAGGCGGGCGAGGCGTCGGATGGGCACGGCCTCGGACTGGTGTACGGCACGCGACAGCCGTTGAGCGGGTTGCCCGACTGGATCGTCTGCGCGGGTCCGCCGTCGATCGCCATGCCGACCGACGCCACGCCGCTCTGGCCGTCGTGCGCGGCGACCTGCAACGTGCTCACGCCGGTGGCGGGCGCGGGGCCCGTCGTCAACGAGCCGCCGACCACCTGGGCCGTCGGCGCCGTCGGATCGTCGAGCACGACCCGCGAGCGGTAGAGCGTCGCCTCGGCCGGCGACGGCGTCCCGGGCTGGCACGAGCCGGAGCGGCAGCGGGCGTAGAGCTTGATCAGGTCGAGCGGGCCGCCGCTCTGCATCGTCAGGTGGTTGGAGGCGGAGAGCGGGTTCGCGGGGTCGGTGGCGCACGCGCCGGTTCCGAAGCTGTCGCAGGCCACGTTGGCCAGCACGGCGCCGTCGGCGAACTCGTCGACGCCGGCCTCGTAGAAGCTCGGGCTCGGCGGGATGGCGGTCGAGCGCCACAGCTCGTAGTCGAGGATCTTCGTGCCCCGCGGCACGTCGAACCGCAGCTCGATCCCCGAGATCGAGTGGTTCTGGCCAGGTTGCAGCGCGACCCGGTAGCCGCCCCCGGCCGCGCAGGCGTCGGTGGCCGTCCCCGCGGTGCTCGGCGCGAACTCGTAGTTGACGAACCAGGCGTCGGTCGGCACGGGCGTCCCGGCTGCGTCGCGGCAGGACCAGACCTCGTAGGGCGCCGCCTGCGCGGGGGCGGCTACGAGCGCCGCGGTCCCGGCGAGCGAGATCAGCACGGCCAGTCCGGCGAGGGAACGGCGGACGGCCGCCGTCGGCCAGCGGCGAGGGTGCCGGACCGCGGTCCGTGGGCGCCCGTCGCGTGGCTCGCCTACGACTCGGGGGAGCGAGACCATCGGTCCGATGCTAGCGGGGACGGGCGTACGCGAGGATGACGGGTCCCTGATCAGACCACTCCCGAGCCGTGCGGGCGTGGATACCGCAAGCGGCGTGAATTTGCGGTAGACGTCCTACACTGCCCGAATGCGCATACGACTGATGCTGGCCGCCGCTGTCCTGGCGGCCGCCGTGCCGATCACCGCCCATGCGGCTTCGCCGTCCCCCGCGACCTCCTCGTTCGCGGTCCGCCAGACGCTGACCTCAAAGACCGAGCTTCGCGGCAAGGTCAGCTTCGCCACGCCCGAGGGTTGGGAGGCGACGAAGGGCGGCGGCCGCCATTCGTACGCCAGTTTCCGGGTCACAGAGGGTGCGTGCACGCTCGACGTTCACGCGAGCATGCGCGGCAAGGCGACGCGGCGCAGCGCCCGTCAGCAGGTGCCGTGGATCGACGGGCCCGACGCACTCGGGCACGGCACCCGGCCCGGCGGCGCATGGGGCACGCTCGGTCCGACGCTCTCGGCCGGCGAGGGCGAGGGGCTGGCGACCGGGGCCTACGGGATCGCGGCGATTTGTGTCGCGCACCGGCGCTTCGGCCAGATGCGCGTCCAGGCCTGGGTTCGCGGCTGCGACGGCGCATCGGCGGACGCCAAGAAGCTGGTTGCCGAGGACGGCGAGCGCGTCCGGCAGCTCAACCACGTGCTGAAGACGGCGAAGACGTCGCTGCGCGTGGTACGGGTCGACTGACGACGGGCCAGCGGTCACCCGTGCGCGCGGCCGACCTCGCAGAGCGCGCTGCGGCGCGCCCAGCCGCGGATGTAGCGGGCGTCGGCGATCACGTACGCCCACTGGCGGCTCGCGCTCCAGCGGACGATCGAGATCGGCGCGCCGGCCCGGAGCGTCCCGCGGAACGCCTTGCCGGGCGTGACGTAGACGTAGTGGCGGTGGCCGGGGCACACGCGCGCCGGCGTCTCGCCGGGCCGGGTCCGCCGCGGGTTCGCCTCGAGCGATCCCGTGCGGTCCGCGGTCCGGCACGGCAGGCGCACGGTCGTCGCGTAGGCCTGTTTGAGCGGGGGCCCGAAGAATCCGACGTAGACGGTGCGCGGATCGTCGACCTTGGTCTCGTCGACGCCGATCCGGAACGGCGGCGGCTTGCGCTGCGGGCGCAGGTTGCCGGCGACCGTTCCGGTCGGGCACTGCAGCTTCAGCCGGCGCGGCCCGGTCTTGCCGGCCGGGATCTCGACCCGCGCCTCGACGATCGACACGCCGCTGGGCAGCGTGCGGCCGCGGACGATCGCGCCGCCGCGCAGGTCGCCCTCGTGGTCGAGCGTCACCGGCGACGGCTCGCCCGGGTTGACGATCCGCTGCTCGAGCACCACCAGACCACCCGCGGCGGCGACCGCGACGGCGCCGACGGCAACCACGGCGGACTTGCCGCCGAGCAGCACCGGGCCACCGCCGCCGAGCAGCCCGGCGAGCGGCAGCAACGGCGGGGCGAGCAACCGCAGCCGCCGGTCGAGCCGGCGCTGGGCCTGGCGGTAGTCGGCGCACGCCGGACAGTCGCGGACGTGCAGGCGGGCCTGCTCGGCGGGGCGAACGCCGCGGGCGTGGGCGTCGTCGAGCAGGTCGCGGACCCCGTCGCAGGCGGCGTCGCGGGCGCTGGCGGTCCGGACCAGCGACTGCCGCGCCCGGCGGACCGCCATGTGCACGGCCGGGGCGCTGACGCCGAGCTCGTCGGCGACGTCCTCGGCCGGTCGTCCGTCGACCGCGCAGCCGAGCAACGCCGTCCGCTGCGTGTCGGGGAGCTGCGCGATGTCGTCGACGGTCCGGCGGAGATGCTCGCGGCGAAGGACGATGGTCTCAGGAAGGTCGGGCGTGGTGGGTTCGGCGACGCTGTCCAGCGGGCTCTCGGGGCGCCGCGTGCGGGCGCGGGCGGCATCGATCACCGCGTTGCGGGTGAGCTGCAGCAGCCACGCGTCCAGGCGCTCCGGCACGGTCCCCGACCGCAGCGCCTGGTGCGCGCGCAACAGCACGTCCTGCGCCACGTCGTCCGGATCGGCGATGCCCGGACGGCTCAGCGAGGCCGCGTAGCGCCGCAACCGCCGCCGGTGGCGCCGGTCGAGGGTCTCCCACGCGGCGTCGTCGCCGGCGGAGATCCGGGCGACCAGCCGCGCGTCACCGCGCGCCGGTCGACGGTTGCGCATCGGACTGGTCAGCGGGCGTAGGCGTAGAGGCGTCCTTCGGCGCCGTCGCGGCCCCCGGCCACGCGGATCGTCACCGAGCGGTTGCCGACGTAGTCGTCGTCGACGACGCCCGCTCCGAACGATCCGCTCTGCGCGGCGGTGACCAGCTTCCGGCCCTTCGGGACCACGAGCCGCACGCGACGCTTCTTGCCTTCCGGCACGTCGATCGACCGGTAGACGAGCACGGAGTCCTTCGGCAGCCGGTCGCCGCGCTCGATCCCGGTGCTGGGGATGTCGACCGGCGACGTCTTCTTCGTCCAGGTCTTCTGCTTGCCGACCGCGGGCGCGTCGGCCGTGGCGACGGCGGGTCCGGCGGCCAGCGCGAGCCCGGCGCCGACGACGGCGAGGACGGGCGTGATGGAACGGGTCATGAATGCTCCTCGTGATCGTTGCGGCCGGCGCGATTGCCGACCCTCTCATACGGAAGACGACGGGGGAGAGGAGAACTAACGGGGGTTCTGCGCAGCGCTTCGCCGGTTACCGATCGCGTTACCGATTCGGTTGCCGATGGTCACCGTTCGCCGTTGTTTCGGGACAGGGGTTCGGGCTAGCGTCGGAGGCGTCTTGGAGCGCTCCCAAAGGCGGGGCGCCCACCACCTCTCTCAGGAGTTCTTTCATGTCCCGCATCACGCGGCGGCTCGCCGCTGCTGTTTCGATTTCCGCCGCGGCGCTCGCCGTCGCGCTCCCATCCGCGGCCCAAGCCGTCGACTACACCGCGCTCGGCGACAGCTTCTCGTCCGGCGTCGGCGCCGGCAGCTACGACCTGAGCAGCTCGTGCTCGCGCACGTCCAACGCCTACCCGGCGAAGGTCGCCGCGGCGACGGGCTTCTCGCTCAGCTTCACCGCCTGCTCGGGCGCCACGACGACGGACGTGATTGCCAACCAGCTCGGGCCGCTCGACTCCTCGACGGACTACGTGACGGTCACGGCCGGCGGCAACGACGCCGGGTTCACCTCGTTGATCGCCAACTGCACGATTCTCAACTGCGTCTCGTCGGTCAACGCCAAGATCACCTGGACGACGACGACGCTTCCCGGTCTGCTGAACAACCTCTACTCGCAGATTGCGGCCGAGGCGCCCAACGCGACGGTGATCGTGCTCGGCTACCCGCGGCTGTTCAACGGCACGACGTGCAGCAGCGCGTTCGGCATCAGCACGAGCGAGATGGCGGCGGCCAACGACCTGGTCGACGCGTTCGACACGGTGACCGCCGCGCGCGCCGCGGCCTACGGGTTCACCTACAAGAGCGCGGTGTCGCAGTTCACGGGCCACGCGCTGTGCTCCTCGTCGCCGTGGCTGAACGGTCTGTCGTGGACGCTCAGCAACAGCTACCACCCCAACGCCGCGGGGCAGAGCAGCGGATACACGCCGCTGGTCCGCTCGATCACGGGCTGACCGGGGACGAGACGGCGCGGGGCCGGGCGATTCAGCCGGTCCCGCTGCCGTAGGCCGTCGGCCGGAGGACGCCCGTCGTGCCATCGATCGTGTCATCGGCCAGCAGCTCGGTCCGCGAGCGGATCTCGAGCTTGCGGAAGACGTTGCGCAGGTGATGATCGACCGTCCGGGTGCTGAGGAACAGCCGGGCGGCGATCTCGCGGTTGGTCGATCCGCGCCGCACGTGGCGGACGATCTCGCGCTCGCGCACGGTCAGCTCTGGATGCTCGTCCGCAAGCATCGGCGCGTTCGGCGTGCCGAGCACGCGCAGCTCGGCGCGAGCCTGCTCCGCCCACGCGCCGTCGCCGAGGTGCCCGAGCATCGCGGCCGCGGTGCGCAACCGGGCGGCCGCGGCGGCGCGCTGGTGGTCGGTACGCAGCCGGACGCCCCACAGGCACAGGGTCCGCGCGTGCTCGAACGGCCGGTCGGCCCGCGTGTGCAGCGCGTTGGCGCGCGCGAACAACGCGTCGGCGTCGTCGGCGTCGGCGGCCAGTAGCGCCCGCATGCGCAGCGCCAAGGCGCCGGCCCACGGTTGCCCGCAGGCGACCGCGAAGGGCAGGAACCGGTCGAGCGCGGCCCGAGCCACGTCCGGCCGACCCGCGCGCACCGCGGACTCGGCCAGGTGCGGGGCCGACAGCAGGGCGATCAGCGGATGACCGGTCCCGGTCTCGCCGGTCTCGATCGCGTGCAGCCGGTCGGTCGCCGAAGCGACGTCGCCGCACGCCACGTCGGCGACCCCGAGCGCCCACTCGGCGGTCGCGCCGGCCAGCCCGAGGCTCTGCCCGACCGCCAGGCGCAACGTCTCCTCGGCCTGCGTCCGGCAGTCGTCGAGCGCCCCGCGGAACGCGGCGGACAGCGCGAGCGCGGCGAGCAGTCCGGCTTCGGTCGTCGGGTGGTCGAGGCTCCGGGCCAGGCTCAGTCCCTCCCGGGCGTGGTCCGACGCCTCGGCGTAGCGGCCGAGCAGGATCTCGCTGATCGCCAGGAACGCGAGCGCGTTGGAAGTGATCCCCGTCGCGCCGTTGACCCGGGCCCGCCGGACCGCGCGGGTCAGCAGGATCCGAGCGGTCGCCGCGTCCCCGGTGGTGATCGCCGCGATTCCGGCCTGGACGACCTCCTGCGGGCGGATCACGGAGGTCCCGGCGCGGCTGGCGGCCGCGAGCATCGGCACGCCGTGCTCCGGGCGACCAGCGAAGGTGGCCGCGACGCCCTCGAGGAACGCCAGCAGCGGACCGTGACCGTCTTCCGCGTGGTCGACGACCAGCGTCCGGCCGCGGACGGCGATCGCGGTCATGCGGTCCACGTCCCCGGCGAAGAGCGCCGCTTCTGCGGCCTCGACGAGCACCCGCAGTCCGGTCGCCGACGGCAGGGCGCCGGCGGCCTGGACGAGGATGTCGCTGGCGACCTCGGGGACCCCGCACCGCAGCTCGAAGAGTCCCTGCAGGCGGCGGACCTCGCCGGACCGCGCGGCCCGGTCGGAGACGTGCGCCACGAGCCGCATCGCGCTGACGCCGTCGCCGTTGCGCCACGCCGCGGTCGCGGTCCGGATCAGCAGGCGGTCGGCCGACGAGGCGTCCGCCGACGGAGTCGCGTCGTGGTGCGTCGCGTCGTGGTGCAGCCGGTCGTGGTTCGGCGGACCTTGGTGCGGCGCGTCGTCGGCCCGGGGGGAGCGGGGGAGCAGCGCGACGACGCGCTCCAACTCGCCCGGCAGGCCGTCGGTGGCGGCCCAGAGGATCGCCGCGACCCCGCGAGGGCAGCCGACGTCGGTCTGGCCGTGGACGAACCGAACGGCCTCCCCGCGCGAGAACGGTCGGACGTCCCAGGTCGGCAGGTCGACGAGCGCGGACGGGACCCGCCGGGGACAGGCGGTCAGCAGCACCGTGATCGGCTCGCCGGCCACGCGCCGGGCGGCGAACCCGAGGGCGTCGGCGCTGGCGGCGTCGGCCTGGTCGATGTCGTCGACCAGCACCAGGACCGGGTGCCGACGGGCGAGACGGACCAGCAGGGTTCGCAGCCCACAGCCGACCGCGGCCGGGTCGGGCGGCCCGTCGGAGAGCTGGAGCACGGACGCCACGGCGGACGCCTGGACCGGCGGCAGGTCGGCGACCTGCGCCTCGAACGGGACGAGGAGCTGGTGCAGCAGGCCGAACGGCAGGCCCGCCTCGGACGGCGAGCCGCCGGCGCGAACCACGGTGGTGCGGCCGTCGACGGTCCGGGCCGCATGGTCCAGCAGCGTCGAGCGTCCCGAGGCGGGCACCCCGCGGAGGACCAGCGCCCCGCCGCTTCCGCCACGCTGCACGACCCGTTCGACCGTGGCGAGATTCGCCTTCGCTCCCGTCAGCACCAGGGCTCGACCGTACCCGTCAGCGTGTACGGGCGCAATGGGGCGCCTTGTCGTGTTTCTAGGCGCCTACCGAGCCTTTCGCGTCCCTCTCCTTACGCCTGCGCTGGGCGACGACAGTAGTCGGTGCTCCGGGCGGCTTGGCTGGCGTGCGAGGCATGTCTCCAGATATTTGTTACGGTCTGGTACTGAAACGATAACGTTTCAAAAGCGAACGGAGGATATTGTAGATGCGTATCTATCGAACGGCGATCGTGGTCGCAGCCCTTGCCGCCAGCGGCGGGTTCTCGGCAGGTCCGGCGCTGGCCACGGCACAAGCGCCGGTTGACTCCTCAACGATCGAGGGTCCGCCGCGTGACACGCCCGAGGCTGAGCTCCCGGCTCCTGAGGCGTCGCCAGCGGTCGCAGTGCCGACCCCAGGCGCACCCGACGTGGAGGCGCCGAGTTCCGCTCCCGAGCCTCTGGCGGCTGACGACCGGTGCTGGGCGTGGACCAGTATCAATGCCAGCGGGGTCGACGTGCTGTACACCGGGACGGGCGTCGACTGTAGGCTCAATTGGACCTACTCGTTCCGGCTGCGTTACAAGAACGGCGGCACGACGCTCGACGAGTACATCCTGGAGGGCAAGACGGGAAGCAGCTTCTACAGTCTTCCGACCTTCAGCTACTTGACCGGCATCATCGGTGGGGTCGGGTGCTCGGAGCTTCGGGTCTACCACAGCTCGACCGTGGGACAGAACCTGATCGACACCGCGCTGTCGTGCATCGGGGGTGTCTCGCGGCGCCCGAACTGACGGATGCGACGGGGCGGGGTGCGTCGCGAGTGTCAGAGGGCGGGGATACTGGTTCGATGCCTTCTCGATTCGTCGGCGCTCGCGTCGCTCCGCCCGCAGCGGGCTGGGCACACGTTGGAAACGTGGCGTTCTTTCCTGCTGCTCTGTTCCTGTGGCAGGACCGAGCAGTGCTTCATGTCGTGGCACGTGGAGATGCGGCGGCGAAGAACTACGCTGACGCGAAGGAACGTTGGGTGTCGGGGCACCATGAGGAGCCGCTTCCGGAGCACCCGTGCGTCACGGCGTTCCACCGTCTTGACATCTCATTGCTGACGGCAGATGGCACCAGGACCCCACCGGTATCGAGCGCCGTTGGAGGTTCGGACAGCGAGTGGGAAGCAACCGTGAGGTTCCGAACGACAACCGATCGTGGACGCGAGTCACTAACAGTGCGCATCCATGACCGACCTGCGGCTCGGGCAGTTTCAGAGGTTCGGTTCGACGCACCCTAGGTCGAACGTTCGGTCGTGAGCGCAACTCTTCGGCTCCGCAGGGGTTCCATAAGCATGCGCTCGCGACTCGCAGTGATCGTTTTCGGTGTCCTCTCCACGACGGCGTTCGCCGCGACGGCGACCGCCAGCCCGGTGGCCGTGACCGGCGGCGTGCAGGCCGTCACCCAGAACGCCGCCACCGTGACGGGCGCGGTCAATCCGCGTGGCGCCGCCACCCGCATCTTCGTCCGGTACGGACCGACCCGCGCCTACGGATCCCGGACCGCGGACGTCGCGGTCGGGGCCGGCACGACGCGGATCCCGGTCAGCATCCCGCTGACGGGCCTGGCGCCTCGCACCCGGTACCACTACCGCGTCGTCGCGGTCGGCGCTGGAACCGCCCAGGGCGTCAACCGGACGTTCAAGACCGCCGGTGGCCCGATCCCGCCCGTTCCGCCGCCGGCCCCGACGGTCCCGGAGCCGTCCAAGCTGCAGCTCGCCCGCGCGACGATCTTCCCCAAGGCCGGCGTGATCGACATCCTCGCGCCGATCACCCGTCGCGCCTCCGGCCACGTCTCGCTCGAGCTGCACGCCGCGGGGCAGCGTCACCGCTGGACCGCCCCGATCGACTCGAAGAATCGCCGCATCCGACAGAGCACGGCGATTCCCGCGGCGCAGATCAAGCGGGGGACGGGCATCCTCACGATGCACTACCCGGGCAACGCGCAGACCCGTCCCCAGACCGTGCGGCTGCGGGCCGCCAACGTGCCGGCGGCGCTGAGCTCCAGCCGGCCGAAGATCGTGGCGGGACGGCTGCAGGCCAGCGGCACGATCAGCGACGCGGCGCGCGGCAAGGTGCGCGTCCAGCTCGAGTACTTCTCGGCAGGCGCCACCACGACGCTCGAGAAGTGGGCCACGATCGCCAACGGCCGCTGGGCCCTGGACGCCCCGCTGACGCCCGAGCAGCAGGCGGCGATCAACCTCCGGCAGGGCGTGGTGCACTCGTACGTGCTGTTCACGGGCTACTTCAAGGCCCGGATGCGCGGCGAGATGCGGTCGTTCCAGGTGCTCGGCGCCCCGTAGGCGAAGCACGACGGTGGCGGTCGGGTCGGGCGGCGGGTCAGTCGCCGGCCCCTCGTGCCGGTAGCGCCGGTCTGGAAGACTCGGCCCGTGCCGGACTGCGCTGATCGCGCGGGAGCGGCTCGAGGGGGCGCTGGAGTCTGGCTAGCGGACGAGCCGCACCGTCCGCTTCGTCGTGCGGATGTTGCCGGCGGCGTCGACGAGCTTGATCGTGATCGTCGCGGCCACCCGCTTGCGTCCCCGGACGGCGGACCTGATCTTCCGGAACGCGGAGCGCTGCGCCTTGCTCGAGCCCCTCGGCCGCAGCTTCACCGTCCTGCTCTTCCCGGCGGCGATCTTCGCGGTGACCGTTCTCAGCTTGATCGCGCGCTTGACGCCCTTGATCTTCACCGTGCCGCTCATGGTGACGACGACGCGGCCCAGGCGGGAGGCGCGGACCTTCGTGCCGATCGACAGCCGGGAGCCCTTGACGCGCTGACGGCCGCTACGGGCGGTCGTGACCTCGGCGGCGGCGTTGGTCGTGCCGGTGCCGGGCCCGGTGCCGGTGCCGGGGAGAACCGGCGGAGCGGCGGGCGGGATCGGTGCGACCGGCGGCGCCGGGGGAGAGGTCGGGGGCGGGACCACGCCGGGCGGACCGGGATCGACGGGCGGGGCAGGACCGGGATCGACCGGATCCTGCGGGCCGGGAACCGGGTCGGCGGCAATCGTGAGGGTCTGCCCGGCCCGGCCGATGTTGCCGGCGGGATCCGGTGCCGCGGCGGAGACCGTCCACGTGCCGTAGTCCACCGGGGCGGGGCTGACGTTCCAGGTGCCGTCGCTCTGTAGGAGGGTCGTCATCGTCTGACCCGCGATCGACACGGTGACGGTCGTGTCCGGCGCCGCGTTCGACGTTCCCCGGACCGTCGGCTGCACGTTGCTGGTCGAAGCGGTCGCGCCGCCCGCGATCGTGACGACCGGGGCGACGGTGTCGACGGTCAGCGTCTGCGTGAGGCTCGTCGCGTTGCCGGCCGCGTCGAGGACGCGAGCGGTCACGCGGTGGGAACCGTCGGAGAGCGCTGGTGCGGTCACGGCCCAGGCGTGGTCGTCGTCGACCAGCGCGTTCAGCGGCTCACCGGCCACGGTCACCGCGACCGTGGTGCCGGGGTCGACCTGGGCGGTGCCGGCGACCTCCGGCGTGGCGTCGTTGGTCAGCGCGGTTGCGCCGCCGCTGATCGTGGCCGCCGGCGCGACCGTGTCGATCGTCAGCGTCAGGCTGTCGATCCCGTCGTTGCCGGCGGGATCGGTGACCGATGCGGTGACCGTGCGGGTGCCGTCGGACAAGGTGGCCGGGGCAACGTTCCACGTTCCGTCCGCCTGGACCAGCGCGGTCAGCGCCTGCGCGTCGACCGACACGCGGACGACGGTGCCGGGATCGACGTCGCTGGTGCCGGCGATCCGGAACCGGGGGTCGTTCGTCGTCACCGACACGGGGCCGTCGAGCGTGACGACCGGGGGCACCGTGTCGACGGTCAGCTGCTGCGTGGCGCTGCCCGGGTTCCCGGCGCCATCGGTGACCGAGGCGACGACCGGGTAGGTGGCGTTGGCCAGGATCGCCGACGTGACCGACCATGCGCCGTCGGACGGCACGGCGGTAAGCGTCTGACCGTGGACCTCGACGGTGACGACCGCGGGCGCCTCGACATCGGTCGTGCCGCTGATCGTCGGGGTCGTGTCGGTGGTGGTCGCGCTGGCTCCGCCGTCGATCGTCACGGCGGGCGGGCCGCTGTAGACCTCGTTGGCGTCGAGCGTGAGAGCCGCGCCGAGGGCGAACACGCGGCCGTTGACCACCGTGCCGTTGCCGACGCCCACGGCGTCGCGGGCGAGCACGGTCCCGGCGATGCCAGCGGTCGCGCCGATGCCGGCGGCGCCGGCGACCTGCCAGAAGACCCGGGACGCGCGGGCGCCGTTCGTCAGCACCACGTGGCTTCCCGCCGCTGTGGTCAGGGCCCCGTTGATCTTGAACACGAAGACCGCGTTCGGATCGCCGCCGCCGTCGAGGGTCACGGTCGTCGTGTTCGATGCCGCGCCCACGGTGCTGTACAGACCCGGCGAAAGGGTCGTTCCGGCGAGCGCGGCGGCGATCGGCTCCGCGCCCGTCCGCCCGAGGATCTCCGTGTAGGCGGCGGCCGCGTCGGTGTGGGCTGCGGCGGCGGCCGCGTTGCCGACGTTGAAGGCGCCGGTGACGACACCGGGCGGGAACCCGGTCGGCTCGGCGCTCGCCTTGACGCCCAGGTCGCCCCGGAGCGTGGTGTGCGGCGCGGTGGGGGCGTTGACGGTGTTGCCGATCGACGCTCCGCTGAGCGCGGCGTAGCTGGACGCGGCGCCGAGGTCGACCATCGTGGTCGGGCCGGCTGCGGCGGACGAGGCGGCCGGCCCGAGACCGGCGATCAGCGCGAAGCCGACGAGCAGACCGCGGCGCGCCGTCTTCCTCTGCCTACCAACGAGATCCGGCCGTCGACCGATGCGACGAGGGAACGAACCGGGCACGAACATGATCGAGCACCTCCAAAGGGGGATGGAGGCTGGCCGAGCCCGGCGGGTGTGACGTTTCCGTCGCCCATTCTATCGACATTCGGTGTCAAAATCTAGGGGTGGGTTGAGTCGGGCTTCCGCGTAGGCTGACCCGGCTGGCGAGTGGAGGGGCGAGATGACCGAGACGACGGTGGCGGACGTGATGGCCGAGCTGGCGGAGCTCGAGGACCCGAAGATCCGCGCGGTCAACGAGCGGCACGGGGACGACCACGGGGTCAACCTGACGAAGCTGCGCGCGGTGGCCAAGCGGCTGAAGAAGCAGCAGGATCTCGCGCGCGAGCTCTGGAAGGCGGGCGACACGGCGGCGAAGCTGGTGGCGATCCTGATCTGCCGTCCGAAGGCGTTCGAGCGCGACGAGCTGGACACGATGCTGCGCGAGGCCGGTGCGCCCAAGGCGCACGACTGGCTCGTGAACTACGTGGTGAAGAAGAGCCCGCACGCCGAGGAGCTGCGGGTGGCCTGGTCCGCCGATCCCGACCCGGTCGTCGCCAGCGCCGGCTGGGCGTTGACCTCCGAACGCGTGGTGAAGCAGCCCGAGGGACTGGATCTGCCCGGACTGCTCGACGTGATCGAGGCGGAAATGCGCGACGCCCCGGACCGCCTGCAGTGGGCGATGAACACCTGCCTGGCCCAGATCGGCATCGAGCACCCGGAGCACCGGGCGCGCGCGATCGCGATCGGCGAGCGCCTGCATGTGCTCGAGGACTACCCGACGCCTCCGAACTGCACATCCCCCTTCGCGCCGATCTGGATCGCCGAGATCGTCAGGAGGCGGGAGGGGGCGTAGGGGGGGGGGAAGCTCTCCCACGGCGGGTTCACGATCGCGCTGCGCAGGTGCGGTGCCGACGGGCGGATAACGTGACGGAGGACGAGAGAGGAGCCCGGTTGCCGATGCACCGCTTGGGGGTAGAGGAATGACGGTCGACGGATCGTTCGCTGATGACGAGTCGTTGGACCGAGCGGCCGAGGTCGAAGCGCTGCTCGCGGCGGACGAGACCTTCCTCGGGAGCGTGTGGCGGGAGATCCGCGCGGGCAAGACGGCGGCCGAGCTTGCCGACGAGTGGGAGATCACCACGGGGCCGATCTACTCGAATCTCGGTACCGCGGCGACGTTGCGGGAAGGTCGGATCCCGAACGGAGCGACGAAGGCCAAGCAGGATGCCGGTCGCGTACGGTCGTGGCTCAAGTCCAAGGCGTTGAGCCCCAGCTTGCGGCAGACCTTGGTCGAGCTGGAAGATGCCCTGGAAGCGCGGGCCTCGGACGAGGGGGCCGCGAAGCGCGAGGCCAGCGTCGCCGTCGAGAAGTCGAAGTCCGCCGAGGCCTCGGGCCGGCCCGGAATCTACGTCTACACGCTGCCGCACTATCGGCGGTACCCGGTCGATCCGGACAGCGGGAAGACCCTGTTGAAGGTCGGGCACTCCAGCCCCGACGCGTACTACCGAGCGGGTTCGCAGGGGCGGTTGACCGCGCTGCCGGAAGATCCCATCCTGCTGAGGATCTACCCCGTCGTGGAATCGGCGGCTGCGGAGCGCGAGTTCCACGAATGGCTGCGTGATGCCGATCACGAGCGGCCCCGTTCACAGCGTGCCGGCGCGGAGTGGTTCGTGACCTCGACCAAGTTCCTCGATCGCATCGCGCGGTCCAAGGACCTCGAGGTCGTCGTGGTCAACGAACTGGAGGGCGACGACGTCTAGCGCACCCCGCGTCGAAGGACGTCCGCGAGGACGACGGCGTTGTTGCGCTCCTCGTCCTTGGCAGCGAAGACCAGGGTCAGGCGTCCGTCACGAGCATGGCGGCGAAGCTCGGTCAGCAGATCGCGGTGGCCCTCGAGCTCAGAGCGGTAGCGGCGGGCGAAGTCGTCGAAGCGGTCGGGATCGTGACCGAACCACTTCCGCAGCTCGTTGCTCGGAGCGAGGTCGCGCATCCACTCGTCGATCCGCGCGTGCTTGCGCTCGACGCCCCGCGGCCACATCCGGTCGACCAGCACCCGGCGCCCGTCCGCGCTCGCAGCCTTCTCGTACGCGCGCTTGCAATGGATGTCCATGACGGGATGGTGCCGGGTCGGGGGCCAATGCTCGTTCGGCCGTCGGCTCTCGTCGACCCCCGGCGGCCATCGACCCCGGATCGGACCCCGCTTCCTGGACCGGCACGCTCAAGGCGCCGTCCCGAGACTCGAACTGGATAGGTCTTGCGTGTGAATTGCTCGGAGGGGGTCCGGGAAGTGGTGATTTGCAGGGGTTTTGCGGGGGAGGGGAGGTCGGCGTATGCGCGGATATGGGGCGATATGCGCGGGATCAGGCCATGAGAAGGACGGTCGTGGCCTGATTGAGGCCGTAAGGCGCACGCGCGGAGGTCACCGCTACGCGGCGAAGGCGGCTCGTGCTGAGGTGCGGGGCCCGGGTGGGGCACGAGCATCAGCCCGAAGCGAGGCTGGTTCTGTTCGCGGCTAATGTTGACCCCGTACTCGAACCCGAGAGATGGTGTGAAGATGGCCCAGTCCTCGAAGAAGACGGCAAAACTCGCAAGCAAGGTGCTGAGCAGCAAGAAGAGCTCGAAGACGGCACGGCGTCTGGCCGCCAGCGTGCTTCGGCAGGCGCCGCGGAAAACAAAGAAGTCAAAGGCGACGAAGGGGAAGGCGAAGAAGCGGAAGGCCAAGTAGGAGGCCGGGCGGAGGGGGAGTTTGAACTTGGCCGACACGGTTGGATGGCCGCGACTGGAACCGGCTATCGGAATGAATCCTTATCACTGCTGCGACTGACGTGTAGGGTTTATTCCGTGGGGCAAGCGGGACTCATGACGACGGAGCGGCTTCGCGAGCAGTTCGGCGCGCGGCCGTTCCGCGTGGCAGAGGCCATTGCCGCCGGGGCCAGCCGAACGACGCTGCACCGGATGCGCGAAGCGGGCGAGCTGGTGCCGGTCAGTCGAGGCGTCCTGCAGCTGCCCGACGAGGGCATGGGAATGCAATCCCCGCTGGCGGCGGTCTCGGCCCGCGCGCCCGGCGGGACGATCTGCCTGAACTCGGCGCTTGCGTTCTGGGACCTCACCGACGAGATCCCGACGCGGATTCACCTGGCTGTTCCTCGCGGCGCGCACCGACCGGCCATCAACGAGCCGTCGACCCGCGTCCACGTCTTCGCGGCCGAGACGTTTAGCCTCGAACGCCAGCAGGCCAGCACCGACGCCGACGAGCCGTTCTGGACCTATTCCCCCGAACGCTCGGTCGTCGACGCGATCCGGTTGGCGCGTTGGGTCGGTCACGATGTCGGCCTGCGTGCGTTGCGTCGGTACGTCGCGAGGTCCGGTTCGAAGCCGGAGCGCTTGGTCGAGCTGGCCCGCGAGCTTGGCGGCGGCGCTCGGCTGGGGCCTGCGTTGGAGGTGTTGCTTAGCTAGCCGACATGACGGCAACGAAGCGGCCGCCACCGGGCGCTCAGTGAGATTCGGGGCGGTAGATGACCCACGTGTGGAGGCGCACGACGGTCCAGCGGTCGTGGGTATCGGCCCCGCCTGAGTTGCCGTCGCCAGGCGTGACGATTACCGCGACGAATACGGCGAGTGCCGGTGTCTCGTGGAGAATGCTGCTGTAGGTAGCCATGTCCGTCGGGCTAGGTTCGCCTACGCCGTGCGGATGGGTGTGCCACTCGCCGACCCATGTGCTGCGGTCCGCTTGGAACATCCGAGCTGCGAAACGCCGCGTGTGGTCGAGGTCGCGGGAAAAGAAATCCGGGCGGCGGATCGCGTTGGGCCCAGCACCCCCCGCGTGGACCACTGTGATGACCCCATCAGGTCCTGGATCTGCGCCCAGCAAGATGCCCCCGGTCTCGTTTCCGTCGGCGGACTCAAGGGCGAGCCGGCGAATTGTTGATTCTGCCTCCGGGCGCAGAACCATGGCTACGGGTCTCGGTCGCATGTGGGGCATCCCGGGTGGCCTTTACGTCCTGGATGCCACACGACCGATCCGAAGGGAACATCGAATGGCGCTGGCAGCGTGGGCACTGGGCGTAGCCCCACGATGCCGTGCTCGCCGTCGAGATGTTGATCTCGATGGCCCTCGCCTTCGAGCAACGTAGCGACGACGACCTTGGCGGCGAGCTGGCCCATGAGCGCTAGGTCTCCGCCGACGGCGGTCATAGGCAGATGCGGTCCGATCCCGTCGCCATAGCCACGGTCGAGAGACGGCTCGGGGTCCATTACGCCGTCGTGGACGAGACCGCGGCGTTGGCAGAGTAGGCAGCCGAAGCGGGGGGTCTGGACGCGTACGATCTCGCCAACGGCTCCATCGCCTAGGACGCAGGCGAAGACCGCAGGAACGCCGGCGCGGACGGCGAGATGGTTTGCGACACGACGCGGCTCTATCCCGTCTGTGCAGTCCAGCACGGCGTGAGCGGTTTCCAACTCTTTCCGCACCACGTCGGCGTGCTGCACGACATCGATCGGTATGGCGCGGACATCGATGCGGGTGTCGCGTTTGGTGAGCTGCTCGGCTACCGCGTCGACCTTCAAACGCCCAATTTGGTCGGCGTTGGCGACGTGCCGAGCGAAGTTGTGCGAATCGAGCAGGTCCGGGTCGATGAGGGTGAGCGCTCGAGCGCCGTAGTCGATTAGCGCGGCGCACGCAGCAGACCCGATGCTTCCCACGCCGGCAACGATGATTCGCTTATTCATGAGATGGCTGGTCGGCCAGTGGCCGTCGAGCGGGCTGAGACGGTCGAGATCCGGATTGTCGATAATGGCCGGAATCGGAGAGCAAGCGTCGTCCGCGATCGCCCACCCTAGGACCGACAGAGCGCCATCTTCGGCGCGTGAGACTGTCAACGCGTAAACGCCCGAGCCAGCGGCCGGCTGATACCTGGACTTCCCCCGTTTCGGTGGACGGGGTTCGGTTAGGCGGCTTGGAGGCCGGTG
>JADMKN010000142.1 GCA_015478825.1 Patulibacter sp.
TCCAGAGAAAGCCATCTCGGAAGCGGGATACGACGCGGTCTGGACCGGGCAGCGGACCGGCTTCGAGGACCTGCGACTGACCCAGGATCTCGGCCGCGCGGGGTGGGCGACGCACTGGCACGGCAGTGCCGGCAAGACCGCCGACATCGGGCTGGCTCCGCGGGTGGCCGCGACCTGCGTCGTGTCCGCCGACGATGCCGTCCGCCGGCTCGAGCACGTTCGGCCGGTCTTCGCCGCGCCGTTCGAGCGGCTCGAGGTCCGCAGCGCGGCCGCCGATCAGCACGAGACCCGGTGGGCGGTCGGCTCCGAAGGCGACGCGGACTGCGTCGTCGTCGAGGCCTGCGGCCGCGACGAATCCCAGGTCCGCTCGATCGTCGACGAGCTGGTCGACGCGGTCTCGCAGGTCGCCTGAGCAGGGCGGGGCCCGGAGGCCCGCACGGTCTTCCGGTCCCCGAGGGCCGCGACAAAACCCCTGCATCCTGCGGACGGCGTTCACACGACCGTCACCGGTCGTCCACACGACTGTCACTTCCCGGCCGGGCTGGGGGCGGAGTCTTGCGGCATGAGCATCCAGAACGAGACGGTCGACCTGCCGCCCGCGCTCTCGCGGTGCGATCTCCACGTGCACACCACGGCGTCCGAGTTCACCAAGCTCGGCGTGCAACGGCTCGTCGGGCTGCCGGAGTGCGCGACGCCCCCCGAGGACGCGTACGACCTGGCCAAGCGACGGGGGATGGACTTCGTCGCGATCACCGACCACGACACGATCGCCGGCGCGCTGCAGATCGCCGACCGCCCCGACGTGATCGTCGGCGAGGAGCTGACGGCCTGGTTCCGCGGCGAGCCGCAGGCCGTCCACGTGCTGGTGCTCGGCATCAACCAGGACGACCACGACTGGCTCCAGGCGCACAGCTACGACCTGGAGCGCTGCGCGGAGTACGTGCACGAGCGCGAGATCCTGGCCGCCGTCGCCCATCCGTTCTACGACGTCGAAGCGCCGCTGACTGCCCGCCACCGCCGCCAGCTCGCCGAGCTGTTCCCGGTCTGGGAGACCCGCAACGGCTCCCGCGCCCGCGAGCTGAACGCCCCGGCCGGGCACTTCATCGAGACGATCGGCGGGATCGGCGTCGGTGGCAGCGACGACCACGCCGGCGTCGACATCGGTCGCACCTATACCGAGACGCCCCTGGCCTACACGCCCGACGAGTTCCTGGCGCACATCCGTGCCGGGCGGGCGACGGCGCGCGGGAGCCAGGGCAGCGCCGAGCGTTGGGCGCACGCTGCGATCGGGCTGGCCCTGCGCGCTCTCGGCACCGCCGACGACGAGGACTCCCGCTCGCCCGACCAGCCGCCGACCCGGCCGACCGCCGGTCCCCGGCCCGAGGCGGTCGCGACGATCCTCTCGCGGTTCCTCCGCGACGCCGACGCCCGCCGCGGCGACGACGACGAGGACGTCGACCTGCACCCCGACGACGCGCGGCTCCTCCTGCGGGCGTGGCGCTCGGGCGTCGGCCTGGACGGCCGGACCGACGACGAGCTGCTGGCGCTGCTGCAGGCGGACGACTTCGACCACCGAGATCTCTACCGCCGCGCGCGGCACGTCCACCAGCAGCGTCTGCGCGCGGTCAGCCTGGGGATCGGCGACGAGATCGCCGCCGTCGCCGACGGGCGCGACCACGACGTGGCGCGCTGGGGCGAGGCGCTGCTCGACGCGGTCGTCCCGGTGCTGCCGTACGTGGCGTCGACGGCGTTCCTCGGACGCGAGCGCCACAAGCTCAAGCCGCAGGTCGACGGCGAGCTGCCGCGGATCGCGCTGGTCGCCGACGGGATCGGCAGCGTCCACGGCGTCACCCACACGCTCGACACCCTGCGCGAGCGCGGCGCTCCCGGGTTCGTGGTCGAGGTGATCGGCACCGATCCCAACGTCGACCGCCGGCTGCCCGCGGTCGATAGCTGGGAGCTGCCGGACGACGGCGGGATGCAGGTCGGCGTCCCGACCATCCCCGCGCTGGTCGAGGAGCTCGCCGAGGGCCGCTACGACGCGGTCCACGTGGTCGCTCCCGGTCCGGCGGGAATCGCCGCGTTGATCGTCGCCAAGCTGCTGGAGCTGCCGGTGATCGGCAGCTTCCACACCGAGCTCGGCGCCTACGCCGCCGCCCGCACCGGGGATCCCGAGCTGATGGTCTACGTCGACCTGGCCCTCGGCGCGTTCTACGGCCACGCCGACGTCGTGCTCAGCCCGAGCGTCCAGACCGACGACACGCTCGCCCGGATCGGCGTCGCGGCCGACCGCGTCGGACGCTGGGACCGTGGCGTCGACCTGACCCGGTTCCGCCCGGACCGGCGCAGCGCTCGCCGGGCGGCCGAGCTGTTCCGGCACGCGGCGCAGCCCGACCGCGTCTACCCGGATCCCGATCCGGTGGTGCCGGACGCGCTGCCGACCACCGGTGAGCGTCGGCACGTGCTCTACGCGGGACGACTGACGACCGAGAAGGGCGTGGACCTGCTGGCCGAGGCGTTCCTCGCCGCCCGGCGGCGGGACCCGCGGCTGCACCTCGTGCTCGCCGGAGACGGTCCGGAGCGGGCGGCGCTAACGCGACGGCTCGGCGACGCCGCGACGTTCCTCGGCTGGGTCCGCGGGGAGGAGCTGGCCGACGTCTACGCCAACGCCGACGCGTTCCTGTTCGCGAGCGAGACCGACACGTTCGGTCAGGTGATCCTCGAGGCCCAGGCCTCCGGACTGCCGGTGATCGCGGTCGACGCCGGCGGCCCGCAGTCGCTGATCAGCGACGGGGTCAGCGGGCTGCTGCGCGCGCCCGACGCCCACGCGCTCGCCGACGCGCTGGTCGCGGTGCTGGTCAACGACGCGCTGCGGGCCCGGTTGACGCAGGGCGGTCTCGACCACGCGGCGGCCCGCACCTGGGAAGCCGCGACCGACCGGCTCGTGCGCGGGTACCGCCGCGCGCTGGCGGCGGGCACGCTGCATCGCGCCCAGCGCGACGCAGCCGCCGAGGCGCTGCACGACGCGGTCCGCCCGGACCGCCGTCGGCGTCGTCGCCGCGCGGCCTGACGAGCGGCGCGGTCGACGGATCGAGGCGCGGAGGTGGGTCCCGGCGTAGCCGCGATTCGCGTCCGTGCTGGGGCCGGGCCCGTGCTTCACGTCACGTTCACGACTGGTTCACGGTCCTGTAACCGGGGTCGGGCGCCGACGGCGCAGACTGGATCTCGATGAGCACCGCCACGCACGACACCGGCGAACCGGGTTCGATCGGCGAGCCGATCCGGGTCGCGCAGGTCGAGATCCGCCCGGCCGAGGGCCTGGCCCTGATCGCCGGCCGCGTCGTGGCGCTGTCCGTCCGCGAGTTCGAGCTGCTCCTGGCCCTGGCCGAGCGCGCGGGGCACGTCGTGGCGCGGGACGCCCTCTTCCAGACCGTCTGGGGAGGGCCGCTGCGCCGCGGCGACCGGTCGATCGACGTCTACATCCACAAGCTCCGTCAGAAGCTCGAAGCGGCCGCTCCGGGCTGGCGGTTCATCCACACCCACATCGGGTTCGGATACCGCTTCGCGCCCGAGCCGCACGGCACGGTGTGACCTCCGCGGGGGCCGTCGGACGGCGCCACCGGGGACGGGTGGGGACCGGTGCCGTGCCCGCTGGCGTCGGTCCATGACAGATCCCGCTCCGCGGACTACGATGGGG
>JADMKN010000143.1 GCA_015478825.1 Patulibacter sp.
GAAGTCGCGCAGGCGCTGATGCCGCAGGCCCGCCACGTCGGCGTCCGTCCAGCGCGACTTCGAGGTGATCGCGACCTTCGACGGGCCGGACGACGGCGCGGTCGTCTGGCACCGCGTTACGCCCGAGCAGCGGGCGGCGGACGCCGGGATCCGGGCCGCCCGCGGACGCTTCGTGGTGCTGCTCGACCCCCGCGCGGCGGACGCCCTGGCGCAGCCGGCGCTGCTCGAGCAGATCACGCGCACCGTCTGGATGCCCGACCAGGAGGCGCGGTTCGTGCTGACGACCCCCGTCGGTCGTGGCGGCCCGCTGACCTGCGTGACGCCCGACGACCTGTCGCGGGCGACGCCGGTCGGCGTGGCGTGGCGTCGCGACCCGGAGATTCCGGCGGCGATCGAGGCGCTCAACGAGGCGTACGAGCAGGCGGGCCTGACGCCGGTGCGCCTGAGCGCCGGGCGGCCCGTGATCGAGCAGATCGCCGAGCAGTGGGCCCAGGAGGGCGTGGTTCGATGGAGGACGGTCGCATGAGCGCGGACATCCCGCTGGAGTACGAGCAGCGTCCGGATCCGCAGGAGGAGTGGGTCCGTCGCGCGTGCGCGTGGGAAGCGCCCCGGCTGCCGGGGTCGCGTCGCGGAAGGCCGCGTCGCTGGGGCGGGGCCGCGACCTGGCAGCCGGCCGACACCGCGCTGCTCAGCCGCCACCGTTCCGACGACGGTCAGCGGACGATCATCACCCTCGACCGGATCCCGCCGCCGGGGTTCCGGCTGGAGTACGACCTCGGCGCGCTCCACGGCCACCAGCTCCCCGGCACCCAGCGGTTGCTGGCGGCGCCCGACGACACGTGGCTGGTGACCCGGCTCGACGGCGACACCGCGCCGGAGTACCAGCACCTCGGCTGGGTCGAGCAGGCGCCGTTCCCGATGCTCGAGCCGCTGACGCTCGCTCACGACCCGGTCACCGGCCGGGCCGTGCTGGTCGGCGGCGGGCAGGATCCGCTGGCGGACCGGGTCGAGGCTCGGCAGCACCTCGGCTGGCTCGAGAGCTTCCCGGTGCTCCCGCGGAAGGTCGAGCCGCCGTTGCTGGTGCTCGACATCGCGGTGCTCCGTCGGCAGGTCGATCGCGACGGCTGGCGTCATCGCTACGCCGCCGGTCCGGTCGACGAGGACGTCGACGGCCAGGCGATCGGCGGCCTGCTGCTCGATCCCCGTCCCGACACGGTGGAGCTGCGGCAGGACGCGAGCGGCCGGGTCGTCAGCGAGCTGCTGCCGACGGCGTCGGCCGGGGGGAACCGCGTCACGGCGACGGCGCGTTGGACGGTGGCGCCGCTGACCTGGGCGGACGGCCGCCTGCCGAAGGCCTGGGGCGCACGCGCGGCGGTCGGTCGTGGCCGACGGGCGGTCCGCGGGTTCCGGCCTGCGCAGGGCGATGCCGGTCTGCTCGGATACGCCCGGCGCGAGCGGGTTCCGGGGTGGGCGCCGCTGTACTCGGGAACGCATCCCGTGACCGGCGACCAGCTCCTCAGCCCGTCGCGAAGCGAGCTAACGGACCTCGGCTACGCGGTCGACGGGATCCTGGCGTTCGTCTCCGAGGGCTTCGTCGATCCGCCCGAGCAGCTCGCGGCGGCCGAGGTGCCGTGGGGATCGCGCTTCGGGCAGGGCCGCCGGGTCTGAGACCGGCGGCCCGTCGGCCGGGAGCCGGTCTCCGCAGGGCGACGGAGCGCGCTCCGGTCCGGGATCAGGTGGTGCCGAGGGGCGGCGTCTCGGCGTCACGGGGCAGCAGCGTCAGCCCCGCCTCGCGGATCGCGCGGCGGCAGCTCGCCGGATCACGGACGTCCCACCGTCGGGCCTGGTGGAAGCTGACCAGCACCGTTCGGCCGTACGGGGCGATCGCCGGGTCGCCGGCGTTCGGCTCGTAGCCGAGCCCGAACGGGGCGAGGCCCTCGCGACGGCACTGGAACGTCGCACCGTCGCGAAACGCGACGCCGATCAGCGTCGGGTCGTCGTAGGTGGCCCGGAGGGCTCCGCGGAACGACCAGATCGTGTGGAAGACCTCGGCGCCGTCGGCGACCCAGCCGCGGCTGTCGGTCAGGAAGACGTTGGTGTCCGGTGCGGGGTCCTGACCGTCGAACGCCTCGTCGACGGCGTCGAGGATCGCGACCTGCTCGGACGTCGCCGTGTTCCACAGGTCGATCTCGGCCTGGTTCTGGCGGTTGTAGGCCAGGACGACGCCGAGCAGCGCGAGCACGACGAAGCCGCCCGCGATCACCGGCGACCGGCGCGGCGCCAGCAGCCGCAGCAGCTCCGCGACGGCGCCGATCACGGCGACGAGGATCGCGGTGAGCCCGAAGGCGGCGATCACGTTGACCCGGAGGACGGGCGCGTCGAACGGCACCGGTCGGTAGTAGGGGTCCGCGGGGACGATCGCCAGCCAGCCGGCGTAGGCCGCGACCACGGCGGCGAGGATCCCGAGGCCCCAGTTGCGGACGCGGAGCAGCGCTCGGCGGCGCTCCGGCTCGACCGTCCGCCCGGCGACCAGCGGCGCCAGGACGCAGGCGATCGCGAAGACGATCACGCCGGTCACGATCACGGCGGTGATCGACGGCACGAACCAGGCGCCGGAGTAGATCGTCTCGACGCCGTCGCGCGCGTCGCGCCCGAGGAACGGGACGAACGTGCCCGCGATGTTCTGGGCGCCGTCGGAGAGGATCTCGAGCACGCGGTCCTGCAGTGACTGCTGCGTGCCGCGGGCGATGTCCGTCTCGCCGAGGCTCGCGTACCAGCCGCCGACGAGCGCGAGGTCCGCCGCCCAGCGCAGCAGCCCCGGGCGGTAGGCACGGAGCAGGGCGCCGACGCCGGCACGGTGGTCCGGGCGGTCGCGCTGCGCGATCGCGGTGAGGTAGCAGAGCCCGCCGGCGCAGACGATCGGCAGCGCGATCTCGTAGAGGTTCAACGACAGCAGGAACAGCGCCAGCGCGCCGGCGTGGTGCGCGATCCGCGCGATCCGCCCGGACCGTTGCAGTCCGCGCAGCGCGAGCAGGATCCCGAGCAGGGCGAGCATCCCGGTGATGTGCCCGACGTGGGCGGTCGCCCAGATCTTGGTCATCGTCGCGTAGGGATAGATCGCGCCCAGCGTGCCGATGCTCGAGGCGGCCCACAGCGGCACCCGGAGGCGCACGAGCAGCACCGCGACGAGCGCGCCGAACGCCCCGGCGGTGAGCACCGCCCACAGCAGGTAGAGGGTCGGGTGGGAGGTGAAGACCGCGTCGTACAGGTACACGTACGGCAGGTGCAGCGACCGGTGGCCGATCGGGTCGTCGAGCAGCGGCTCGAAGACGCCCGAGAACGACGTGTGCATCATCGCCGAGCGGTTCGACCAGTCGTCGCCGGAGAATCCGCCGCCGGTGATCCGCGGGAGGAACACCAGCAGGGGGACGAGGATCGGCGGGACGAGGTACAGCCAGCGCCACCGGGTGGCCGGCGTCTCGGGGCTGGTGGGCCGACTGGACATTGCGAGGACGTTATCCCTCCGGTGGCTCGCAGGCGCCTGAGGCACTACTCCAGGTTGCTGCTGGCGCCACTGACGATCACGAGGACCACCGCGGCGTAGACCAGGAACCCGACGGCGATCGCCGCAGGAACCCGGAACCGACGCAGGCCCTCGGCCTTCTCGCCGACCAGGCGTCCGAGCGGCCAGCCGGGCGCGAGCAGCAGCAGGTACGTCAACAGGTAGAGCGGGAGGAGGAACCGGGTCTCGACCGCGGACGGCAGGATCGTCACGCAGGTCAGGACGATCGCCAGCGGGTAGCGCCAGCGGGCCTTGCCCAGCGAGCGCCGGGCGGCCGGCCACGCCAGGCGGACGAGCGCCGCGAAGGCGATCAGGAACCCGAACGCGCGCAGCGGTCGTGCCCCGCCGCTGTCGAGCTCGGTGACGTAGGTCGACGAGTAGCGCTGATCCATCCCGTTGACGAGGTGACGCAGCCAGACCCCGGCGACCGCGATCGGATGCTCGACCACCACGCGCAGGTAGTCGCCGTAGCCCTCGAGGCCGCCGCGCTCGTTCAGCTCCGCGACGATCTCCTCGGTGTGCGGGTCGTTGTACCGCATCGACGGGCTTCGGCCGGAGGGCCCGAGGTAGGTCTCGTAGCGCTGGAGCACCAACCCGGTGTAGAGCTGGAACCCGGTCAGGTTCTCGGCGGCCCCGGCGATCGGGCTCCAGGTGTCGTGGTGGCGATGCGAGACGATCGACTGCGGCACCATCAGGACGGCGAGTCCGAGCACGACCGCGACGATCCCGAGAACCTGGCGGACGCGGCCCGGCCGGGGGAGCGCCGTGCGGCCGTTCCAGATCGCGAGGCCGATGATCGCGGGAACGAGCAGGATGAACGCCGGTCGCAGGTTGATCGCGAAGCTCACGGCGACGCCGGCCAGCAACAGCCACGGCAGGCGGGGAGCATGGGCCACGGCGAGCAACGCGAGCAAGCCACAGGCCAGGGCCGGGAAGTCGGTCAGCGGGAAGTTGAGGTACCCGCGCCAGAACACGAGCAGCAGGCCGACGAGCAGCAGGCGCCGGACGATCCCGAACCGCGCGTCGGCCCACGCGAGCTGCGCCACGCGCGGGGCGAGAATCGTGCCGATCCACGCGAACAGCAGCGCGTTGAAGATGTTCACGGTGGCCAGCGGACTGGTCCCGAGCCAGCCGCCGATGCTGCGCACGCCACCGAACAGCAGCGCGGGAGCGAGGCCCCGCAGGCTGTCGTCGTAGTTCCACAGCGACCAGCTGCCGTCGACGGTGAACCGGTCGGCGCTGCTCCAGTAGATCCCGGCGTCGTAGATGAAGGGCGGTGGGTCGGCGAGCGACCCGACGAGCCAGGCCAGGAGGAACGCGACGACGAACGTGCCCGCGTCGCGGATCCGGCGATCGCGATTCGTCTGGACGTCGGTCGTCGACTCGTTCACCGCCGGCACGCTACTAGGAACCGGGCTCGGCGCGCCCGCGTTCAGCCGGACACCGCGGTAAGCGACACGTTAGGCTCGACGGGCCGGTGCTCCGTGTTCCCGTCCGGCGCACCATTCCTCCGTGTCCAGCTCGTCGATTCCTGCCGTTGACTTCGCCGCCCTCTGGGCGGACATCGGCCCCCAGGCCCTCGAGGCCGTCGCCCGCATGGGCGAGAGCGGCTGGTACGTGCTGGGGACCGAGGTCGAGCAGTTCGAGCGCGACCTGGCCGCGGCCCACGGCGTCGAGCACGCGATCGGCTGCGCGTCGGGCCTCGACGCGATCGAGATCGGGCTTCGCGCGGCCGGGATCGGCCCCGGCGACGAGGTCCTGACCACGCCCCTGACCGCCTTCGCGACCGCGCTGGCGATCGCCCGGGCGGGGGCGACGCCCCGGTTCGCCGACGTCGACGAGTTCGGGTTGCTCGACCTGGACGCCGTCGAGCGCGCGATCGAGCGTCACCCGGCGATCCGCGCGGTGGTTCCGGTCCACCTCTACGGCCACGCCGTCGACGGCGCCCGGCTCCAGCAGCTCGCCGAGGCCCACGACGTCGCGATCCTCGAGGACGCCGCGCAGGCGGTGCTCGCGCGGTCCGACGGCCGCCCGGTCGGGGCCGACACGATCGGCGCGGCCACGAGCTTCTACCCGACCAAGAACCTCGGCGCGCTCGGCGACGGCGGGGCGCTGCTGACCAACCGGCCCGAGATCGCCGCCGCCGCCCGCGAGCTGCGCGACTACGGTCAGCGCGCCAAGTACGAGCACGTCCGGCTCGGCCTCAACAGCCGCCTCGACGAGCTGCACGCGGCGATCCTGCGGACCGCCGTGCTGCCGCGCCTGGTCGCCGCGACGGATCGCCGCCGCGTGATCGCCACGCGTTACCTGGCCGAGCTGGACAACGAGCAACTGATCGTCCCCGGCGTGCCCCAGGGCTCGGCGTCGGTCTGGCACCTGTTCCCGGTCTTCGTCGTCGACGCCGACCAGCGCGACGCGTTCCAGGCGTACCTGCGCGAGCAGCAGATCGGCACCGCCGTGCACTACCCGATCCTTGCGTCGGCGCAGGAGGCCTGGGATGCGCCCGAGCCGCCGTCGGCCTACCCGGTCGCCGACCGCCTGGCGCGCACGGAGCTGTCGCTGCCGATCCACCCGTACCTCAGCGACGAGGACCTCACGCGCGTGATCGCCGCGTGCAACGCATGGTGACCGACGCGGTGCTGCCCGCCGCGAAGGCCACGACGATGCCGGCGCCGACGCGCTCGCTGGTCGTGCCGGTCTACAAGAACGCCGAGAACATCGCGGCGCTGCTCGACGCCGTGTCGGGCCTCGCCCACGGCGTCGACGGTGACATGGAGGCGGTCTTCGTCGTCGACGGCAGCCCGGACGACTCGCTGGCGCGGATCACCGCGGGCCTCGGCGACTACGCCTTCCGGGCTCAGGTGCTGGTGCATTCCCGCAACTTCGGCTCGTTCGCGGCGATCCGCACCGGGATCGAAGCGGCCCGCGGCCGCCACATCGCGGTGATGGCGGCCGACCTGCAGGAGCCGCCGGAGCTGGTCGCGCGGTTCTTCGAGGTGCTCGCCGAGGACCGGGCGGACCTGGTGGTCGGCACCCGCGAGAGCCGCGCCGACGGCAAGCTCTCCGACCTGGCCTCGCGCACCTACTGGAACCTGGCGCGGCGGCTGATCAGCGCCGAGCTGCCCCGGGGTGGCGTCGACGTCTTCGCCTGCAACGAGCGCGTCAAGGACGGGTTGCTGCAGCTCCGCGAGCAGCGGACGTCGCTGATCGGCCAGCTCTACTGGCTCGGCTTCCGCCGCGAAGAGATCCCGTACCACCGCCGCGAGCGCGAGGCGGGCGAGAGCGGCTGGACCTTCCGCCGCAAGCTCTCCTACCTGACCGACAGCTTCTTCTCGTTCACCGACCTGCCGATCCGGGTCCTGACCTGGTTCGGCTTCGTCGGCTTCGTCGCCGCGGTGCTGGTGACCCTCGCCGTGCTGCTCGGTCGCGCGTTCGGCGTGGTCGACGTCCCGGGCTACAGCGCCACGGTGCTCGTGGTCGTGGCGTTCTCGACGCTCAACCTGCTGAGCCTCGGGTTGATCGGCAACTACGTCTTCCGCACCTACGAGAACACCAAGCAGCGTCCGCTGTCGCTCGTGTCAGGGCGGTTCGAGTTCAACGACCAGGAGCAGCAGCGACCGTGAGCGTCCACCCCGAGGCCTTCCTGCACGAGCGGGCGATCGTCGACGACGGGGCGACGATCGGCGCCGGGACGCGGGTCTGGGCCAACGCGCACGTCCTGCCCGGCGCGCGGATCGGCGCCGACGGCAACGTCTGCGACGGGGTCTTCGTCGAGAACGACGTGGTCGTCGGCGATCGGGTCACGCTGAAGTGCGGCGTCCAGCTCTGGGACGGGATCCGGCTCGAGGACGACGTCTTCGTCGGACCGAACGCGACCTTCACCAACGACCTGCGGCCGCGCAGTCGCCAGGTCCCGGAGCGCTACCCCGAGACCCGGGTCTGCCAGGGCGCCTCGATCGGCGCGAACGCGACGATCCTGCCGGGGCTGACGGTCGGGCGGGGCGCGATGGTCGGCGCCGGCGCGGTGGTCACCCGGGACGTGCCCGAGGGCGTCGTGGTCGTGGGCAACCCGGCGCGGATCGTCGGCTACGGGTCTGCGACCCAGGTGGCCGACGGCGCGGCGGGCGACGCTCCGCCGGCGGTCGGCGAGACCCCGACCGGGACCGCGGGCGCCACGGTCGTGCAGCTTCCCGAGCACGAGGACATGCGCGGCAAGCTCTCGGTGCTGGAGTTCCCCGGGCAACTCCCGTTCGAGGTCCGCCGGGCGTTCTTCGTCTTCGACGTGCCGTCGCAGGAGGTCCGTGGCGAGCACGCCCACCACGAGTGCCACCAGTTCCTGGTCTGCCTGTCGGGCTCGGTGCGGGTGGTGGCTGACGACGGTCACCATCGCTCCGAGGTCCTGCTCGACCGCCCCTCGATCGGCGTCCACCTGGCGCCGATGACCTGGGGGATCCAGTACCGGTACACGGCGGACGCCCGGCTGATGGTGCTGGCGTCGCACGCCTACGACGCCGACGACTACATCCGCAGCTACGACGAGTTCTTGCGGCTCGTGCGCACCGCCGCCTGACCCGGCGGGGGTCGCGTCCGGTCGCGGGCGCCAGCGACACCGATCAGCCCAGGGCGTCGAGCTCGGCCTGCAGGCTCATCCGCGTCTGCCAGATCTCGTCCGCGGCGCGCTGGCCCTCGTCCCGGTCGTCCTGGAGCGCCGCGGCGACCTCCGCGGCCGACGACAGGTCGGGCCGGTCCGGGAGACGGCGAAACGTGGTCAGCGTGTCGGCGATCACCGCCGCCGCGGCGTCGAGGGTCCCGGGGTCCGTGTCGTCGTCGAGCGCCGGGAAGGGCACGACGGGGACCCCCAGGCGGCGCTCGTACGCGGTCCGGTGATCGTCGCCGACGGCCAGGGTCCGCAGCCGGTCGGCCCGCTGGAGGTCGCCGATCAGGTCCAGCAGCCGGGACACCGCCGCGGGGCCGAGCGTGCGGTCCAGCTCGTCGGGCCCGTCCGGCAGGACGCAGAGCGTCGGTCCGACCGCCGCCGCCGAGGCGAGCACGTGGGCGGTGTCGGGGCCCGCGACGATCAGCACCGGCTCGCCGGGGTCGACCAGGGCCCGCAGGTGCCGCAGCGAGCTCAGCCGCGAACCGGACCAGTCGAGCGGCTCCCACGCGATCCCGTGCTCGGCGACCGCGAGACGGGCCGGCCCGTCGCCGGCGACGATCCGGTCCCGGTGACCGGTGCCCGCCCGCCGGTCGAGCAACGCCGCGTAGGGCGCGCCCCGATCGTCGAGTCGAGCGACCACGACCGTCAGGCGGGGATCGCCTGCCGGAGCGCCCGAAGGCTGGGTCCTCGACGGACGGGGACGCATCGAACGACGTTCTGGCCGGAGCGGGAGCGGCGGCTCAGACCGCGTACTCGTCCGGCTCGAACGCGTCCAGGTGGTCCGCCACCCACGCGACCATCTCGCCGATCCCGGCATCGAGGTCGTGCTGCGGCGTCCACCCCGTCAGCGAGCGCATCCGCTCGGGGCTCGAGATCAGCCGCATCACCTCGCTGGCCCCGGGGCGGACCCGCTGCGGGTCGAGCTGGACCTCGAGCTCGCGGCCGACCGCGCGGCCGACGGCGTCGACCATGTCGGCGATCGAGTGGTCGACGCCGGTGCCGAGCTGGACCGTCTCGCCGTTGGTCGCCTCGCTGGACGCGGCGGCCAGGAAGCCCGACACGGTGTCGGCGACGTAGGTCATGTCGCGACGCGGCGTCAGCGAGCCGAGCTGCACCGGTCCGCCGCTGAGCGCCTGGACGATGATCGTCGGCAGCACCGCGCGCATCGACTGGCGGGGTCCGTAGGTGTTGAACGGCCGGACGACGGTGACCGGCAGCTCGAACGAGCGGTGGAAGCTGAGCACGAGCTGATCGGCGGCCGCCTTGCTCGCCGCGTAGGGCGACTGGGCGTGGATCGGGTGGTCCTCGGTGATCGGCACCTGCTGGGCGGTGCCGTAGACCTCGGACGTCGAGGTCTGGACCATGCGACGGACGCCGACGTCGCGGGCGGCCTGGGCGACGTTCAGCGTGCCGGTGACGTTGACGTCGAAGACGTGACGCGGGTTGGCGTAGGAGTACGGGATCGCCACGAGCGCCGCCAGGTTGAAGACGACCTCGCGGCCCTCCAGCAGCCGGGTCATCGCGTCCGAGTCGCGCAGGTCGGCGCGGTGGATGTCCATCGCGTCGACGATCTCGGGGTCGGCCCAGCCCAGCGCCCCGGGGTCGCTCTGCGAGCGGTAGCTGACCAGGGCGCGGACGTCCGCGCCGGCCCGGACCAGGGTCTCGGCGAGGTGGCTGCCGATGAATCCCCCGGCGCCGGTCACCGTCACCGGTACCCCGGACCAGGTCGTGGGCGATGCGGCCGAGAATCGGGTCACGGGGTGCATCCTACCCCGGTCGTCGCAGGTCGTGCCGCCGCTGCGGCGACGGTGATCGTCCTCGCCGCTGGCCGGCGGGAGCAGTCGCCTCGGGGTCCGCCGGGGCGTCGCCGGGGGGGGACGTGGGGGGTCGTCGCGGCGGACCATGCATCTGTACGTTTGTTCCGATGGATTCCCCGCATCCTCCGGGCGGGAGCACGACCACGCCGGTGCGCGCTCCTGCCCCGCGCCGACCACGATTGCTGCTGGTCGGCTTCGCCACCAGCTTCCACATCGCCCGCTACGTCGAGCTGTTGCGCGGCAGCGAGTGGGAGCTGCACCTCTTCGACGCCGTGCCGCCGTCGGATCCGCATCCGGACCTCGAGGGGACGATGACGTACTACGTCGACGACGCCGAGCGGGTCTCGGTCGGGGAGGGGATCACGGTCGTCGCCGATCCCGAGCGCGGTTCGGGCGTCGACGGCCGGATCGCGCACCTCGCCCGCGTGATCGAGGAGCTGCGGCCCGACGTGATCCACTCCCACGAGACGGCGATCAGCGGGGCGGTGACCTACGCCGCGCACGAGCTGCTCGGCGGCTTCGACGCGCCGTGGCTGGCGACGAACTGGGGCAGCGACCTGTTCTGGAACGGGCGTTCGCCGGCGGTGGCGCCGCGGCTCCGCGAGGTGCTCTCGACCTGCGACTACTACTGCGCCGAGTGTCATCGCGACATCGGCCTGGCGCGGGCCTTCGGCTTCCGCGGCGAGGTGCTCGGGGTCTGGTCGGTGGCCGGCGGGGTCGATCCGCAGCTCGCCGTCGCTCACCGAGCCCCCGGTCCGCCGTCCGCGCGCCGGACGATCGCGCTGAAGGGGGTCGACAACTTCTTCGGCCGCGCCGAGGTCGGTCTCGCGGCGATCCGGCGCTGCGCCCCGCTGCTCGAGGGCTGGGAGCTGTGCGGGTACCAGATGGACGAGCCGGTCCGGGTGCAGGCGGTCGCGCTGGCCGACGAGATCGGCATGCGCTACACGCACATGTCCGGTGCCGACCTGCGGACGTCGACGTACGAGGAGATCCTGGCGATGCACGGGCGCGCTCGCGTCTCGCTGGGGCTCAACCTCACCGACGGGGTGAGCAGCTCGTTCTTCGAGGCGCTGGTCATGGGCTCGCTGCCGTTGCAGGGGCGCGGCTCCTGCGGCTACGAGCTGACCCCGCACGGGCACGGCGCGCTGTTCGTCGACGCCCGCGACGTCGACGAGGTGACCGCCGCGCTCGAGCGGGCGATCACCGACGACGCGCTGGTCGACGGAGCGGCCGAGCTGAACGCGCGGATCGCGACCGAGCACGTCGACCGCGACCGGATCCGCGCTCGGATCCTCGACGGATACGAGCGGATCGTGAGCCAGAAGGCGATGGAGGTCCTGTGAGCGAGAACCGGATGATCACCGTGCTGCTGCCGGGGGCGACGACCGACGCGGACGAGCTGTCGGCGACGGTGGCGGCGGTGCGGGCCGAGGCGGGCGAGGACGCCGAGATCGTCGCGGTGCGCGCCGACGCGGGGAGCGACGGCGGGGCCTTCTCCGACGTCGTCGACGCCGTCGGGATTCCGCGCGTCGACGCCGACCGGATCGTCGAGGATGCGACGCTGATCGCGTTCGCCCGGATCGGCGATCGCTGGCGACCCGGCACGTTGCTCGCGCGCCGCCGGCCGCTCGAGGCCCATCCGTCCGCGGTGATCTCGATCGCGGGGCACCATCGGGTCCCGCGCCACGACGGCGAGGCCGCCGGACTGGTCGTCCCCGCCCCGCTGCCGCCGCAGTCGGCCGACACGCTGCGACTGCGCACCCAGGTCGAGGCCTCGGCGGTGCTGGTGCGGAGCACGGCGCTCGACGCCGCCGCGCTCGAGCTGCTGCAGCTCCCGCACGGCGACGGGGTCGTCTGGGCGCGGGTCGTCGGCGACCACGGGCACCTGCCGTCCGGCGAGATCGCGGCGGACGTCCGGCTCGACCCGCGGCGTCACGGCTTCCGCTCGGAGGCCCGGATCGAGACGCTGCTCGACGCCGTCACCGACCCGCGGCTCGGCGACGAGGAGCCGGAGGGGACGAGCGTGGTCCGCCGGGAGCTGCTGCGGCGGCTGTTCATCGAGACCAACGAGATGACCGAGGTCGACGTCGGCTCGTGGATCGGACCGGCAGCCGCTGCGAGCCCGCGGGCCGCCGCGGTCGTCGCGGACCTCCAGTGGGCGCTCCAGCGTCAGCGCGAGGCGCTGGTCGCCGAGCGGGTCCGCTGGCCCGAGGGACGGGTCACCGAGGACGAGGCGATTCCGGCCGCGATCGACCTCGAGCGGATCCGACTGTCCGGGGCGATCGCCGAGTTCGGCATCGAGCTGCGGGTGCGCGACGCGCAGATCCAACGCCTGGAGGCCGAGCTCGCTCGCCGCGACCGCGACCGCGAGCTCGCGGCGACGAAGGGCGAGGACGCCTGATGCTGGTGACGATCATCATTCCCACGTACGAGCGCGCCGGCTTCGTCGAGACGGCGATCGAGAGCGTGCTCACGCAGAACCATCCGGAGATCGAGCTGATCGTGCTCGACGACGGATCGACCGACGAGACGCCGGCGATCCTCGAGCGGATCGCCGAGCGTGCCGATCCCGAGCGCTTCCGCTGGGCGCGGCACGACAACGTCGGCCAGGCGCGCACGATCAACCGCGGGCTCGAGATGGCGCGGGGCGAGCTGCTGGGCTACCTGAGCTCGGACGACTACCTGCTGCCGGGAGCGGTCGCGAGGCTGGTCGAGGTCGCCACGGCCCACCCCGACGCCGACGTGGTGTACCCGTGGTGCGACGTGGTCGACGGCGCCGACCGGGTGATCGACACGCTCGAGTACTTCGAGCACACGCTGGTCGACGCGCTGCGCTGGAACGCGTGCCTGGTCGGCAGCGGGGCGCTGGTCCGGCGCCGCTACTACGAGCGGATCGGCGGCTGGAACCCCGACGTCGGACTGCTCCCCGACTTCGACTGGTGGCTGCGCGGCGGGGAGGCGCGGTTCGTCTGCGTCCCGGAGTCGCTCGCCGTCTGGCGGGCCCACGACGGCTCCCTGACGTCGACGGGAAGCGCGGTCGAGCGCACCCGCCAGCAACTCCGGGTGCTCGACGACGTGTTCGCCCGCGACGATCTGCCGGAGGACGTCGCCGCGATCCGCCGCCAGGCCTACGGCACGATGCTGATCGCCAACGGCGCGTCGCTGCTCTCGCCGGACGAGGACGACCCGCGGTTCGAGATCTACGACCGGGCGACGAAGCACTGGTCGGTCCTGTCGCGACAGGGCGCCGAGGAGAGCGTGGCCTGGCTCAACGGTCAGGTCCGCAAGGCCGAGCACCAGGTGCGGGCGCTCGAGGTGATCGCCGACCAGCAGCACCACACCATCGAAGCGCTGCGACGGAGCGCCGACGAGGACGCCGAGCGGATCGCGCAGCTCGAGGCGGCGCTCGCCGACGCCCGCTCCACGGAGCATCCGGTGCGCCGTCGTCCGTTCTGGCTGCGCGCCGGCCGGCGGCTGACCCCGCCGCGCCTGCGTCACCACGTCGGCGTCACCGTGCATCGACTGAGGAGCGGGGGATGACCCGGGTGCTGGTCCTCGGCGCGGGCGGCATGCTCGGCCACAAGCTCGTCCAGCGGCTCGGTTCGCGGTTCGACGTCGAGAGCACGTTGCGGGCCGACGCGCTGCCGGAGGGCTACGAGCAGGTGCTCGACGCGGACCGGATCCGCTTCGGCGTGCGCGCCGACCGCTTCGAGACCGTCGAGCGCGCGATCGAGACCACGGCGCCGGACGTGGTCGTCAACGCGATCGGGATCGTCAAGCAACTCCCCGACGCGGACCGCGAAGGGCCGACGATGGAGATCAACGCCCGCTTTCCCCACGAGCTGGCGGCGTTCGCCCGCCCGCGCGGGATCCGCGTCGTGCAGATCTCGACCGACTGCGTGTTCTCCGGCGACCGCGGGGGCTACGCCGAGAGCGACGCTCCGGATCCGGTCGACCTCTACGGCCGCTCGAAGCTCGAGGGCGAGCTCGACGAGCCGGGAACCCTTACCGTCCGGACGTCGATCGTCGGCCGCGAGCTGCGCGACGCCCACGGGCTCTTCGAGTGGTTCCTCGGCAACGAGGGCGCTCGGGTCCGCGGGTTCTCGCACGCGATCTTCAGCGGCTTGACCACCGCGGCGCTCTCCGACCTCGTCGGCGACCTGATCGCCGACCACCCCGATCTGCACGGCGTCTGGCACGCCAGCGCCGCGCCGATCGACAAGCTGTCCCTTCTCCAACGACTGGCGTCCGCCATGCATCTGACCATCGAGATCGAACCCGACGACCGCCTCCGGATCGACCGGAGCCTCGACAGCTCGCGTCTGCGGGCCGCGACCGGGTGGGAGGCTCCGTCGTGGACGGAGATGCTGGAGGCCGTCGCCGCCGATCCGACGCCGTACGACCAGATCCGCGGGGGTCGCTGATGTTGACCGGCAAGCGCGTCGTCGTCACGGGCGGCACCGGATCGCTCGGACGGGCCCTCGTCCGTCGTCTGCTGACCGGCGAGCTCGGGCACCCCGAGCGGATCACGGTGCTCTCGCGCGACGAGGCGAAGCAGCACGCCATGCGGTTGGCCTTCCAGCAGCGCCGGGCGGCCACCGACGAGACCGTCTTCGCGTCCTCGGCGCCGCTGGCGTTCCGGATCGGCGACGTCACGGACCTGCGCAGCCTGTCCGCCGGGATCCGCGACGCCGACGTGATCTTCCACGCCGCGGCGCTGAAGCAGGTGCCGACCTGCGAGTACGCGCCGTTCGAGGCGGTCCGCACCAACGTGATGGGGGCCGAGAACCTCGTCCGGGCGATCCGCGAGCAGGGGCTCGAGGTCGAGACCGTGGTCGGCATCACCACCGACAAGGCCTGCAAGCCGGTCAACGTGATGGGGATGACCAAGGCGCTGCAGGAACGGATCCTGGCCTGCGCCAACCTCGACGCGCCGGCCCGCCGCGGCGGCCCGAAGACGCGGTTCCTGACCGCGCGCTACGGCAACGTGCTGGCGTCGCGGGGGTCCGTGATCCCGCTGTTCCACGAGCAGATCAAGAACGGCGGGCCGGTCACGGTCACGTCGCCCGAGATGACGCGCTTCCTGCTGAGCCTGGACGACGCGGTCGACACGGTCTTCGCCGCGCTCCGCGACGGGCGGCCGGGCGAGACCTACGTGCCGTACGCCCCGTCGGTGCTGATCACCGACCTCGCGGCGGCGCTGGTCGGCGACCGCGACGTGCCGATCGAGCTGACCGGCGTCCGGCCCGGCGAGAAGATCCACGAGATCCTGGTGTCCGAGGAGGAGGCGCTCCGGACGGTCCGGCGCGGCGACTACCTGGCCGTGCGCTCGATCCTCCCGGAGTTGCACGAGGAGGACCACGGCGGCGTGGCCCTCGAGCTGGAGGAGTACAGCTCGCACCACGACCTGCTGGACCGCGCCGGCGTCGACGAGCTGCTGCGTCGTCACCGGATGCGGATCGAGGATGCTCCGGAGTTCGACGCGTGAAGATCGTCACCGTCCTCGGAACGCGGCCGGAGATCATCCGGCTCAGCCGGATCGTCGCGCGACTGGACGCCGGCTGCGACCACACGCTGGTCCACACCGGGCAGAACCACGACCGCGGGCTCAGCGAGATCTTCTTCGAGCAGCTCGGGGTGCGGGCGCCGGATCACCACCTCGGCATCTCCGGCAGCACGCTCGGCGTGCGGATCGGCGAGATTCTCGCCGGGGTCGAGACGATCCTGCGCGACGTCCGGCCCGATCGCCTACTGGTGCTCGGCGACACCGACAGCGCGCTGTCGGCGCTGGTCGCCAAGCGGATGGGGATCGAGGTGCTCCACATGGAGGCCGGCAACCGCTGCTTCGACGATCGCGTCCCGGAGGAGGTCAACCGGCGGATCATCGACCACGCCAGCGACCTGCTGCTGCCCTACACCGAGGGCAGCCGGCGCAACCTGCTCGCCGAGGGCGTCGAGTCGCGACGGATCCTGGTCACCGGCAACCCGATCAACGAGGTGCTCGTGCACCACCGCGCCGCGATCGACGCGGCCGGCGAGCGGATCCTCGCCGAGCTCGGGCTGGAGCCCGGGGGCTACCTGCTGCTGACCGCCCACCGCCAGGAGAACGTCGACGTCGAGGAGCGGCTGCGGTCGCTGATCGCCGGCGTGACCGCGGCGGCCGAGGCGCACGACCTGCCGGTCGTGGTCAGCCTGCACCCGCGCACCCGCGACCGGCTGGAGGCGTTCGGCGTCGAGGTCGACGGCGAGCGGCTGCGCGGCGGCGGCACCTTCGGGTTCTTCGAATTCGTGGGGCTGGAGCAGCACGCCCGCGCGGTCCTGACCGACAGCGGGACGGTGCAGGAGGAGTGCTGCCTGCTCGGCGTGCCCGCGGTGACGTTGCGCGACAGCACCGAGCGCCCGGAGACGGTCGAGTGCGGCAGCAACGTCGTCAGCGGGCTGGTGCCCGAGGCGATCGTCCGCGCGGTCGACGCGGCGCTCGCGCCGGCCGGCCCGTGGACGGCCCCGGTCGAGTACCGGGCGGAGGACGTCAGCGCCGTGGTGGCGCGGATCGCGTTGGGAGGCTGAGATGCGCGCGGTGATCATGGCCGGCGGACTGGGCATGCGGATGCGGCCCTACACGACGGTGCTGCCCAAGCCGCTGCTGCCGATCGGCGACCGGCCGATCCTCAGCATCCTGCTCGACCAGCTCGCCGCCGCCGGCGTGCGCCGGGTGGACCTCTGCGTCGGCTACCTCAGCGGCCTGATCCAGGCCTACCTGCTCGAGGCGGCGCCGCCTCGCGAGGAGATGGAGGTCGTCTTCCACCTGGAGTCCGAGCCGTTGGGAACGGCCGGCGCGCTCCGCGAGGTCAGCGATCTGGACGAGCCGTTCCTGCTGCTCAATGGCGACGTGCTGACGTCGCTCGACTTCGCGGCGCTGCTCGGCGGGCACACGGAGAGCGGGGCCGCCCTGACCGTCACCGTGCAGACGCGGTCGACGACGATCGCGTCCGGGGTGCTGGCGATCGACGGTGAAGACCGGGTGTCGGACTACACCGAGAAGCCGACGCTGCAGCACGACGTCAGCCTGGGGATCTACGCGCTCGACCCGCGGGCGCTCGACCAGCTCGGCGAGGGACGGACCGACGTGCCGGACCTGGTCCAGGCGCTGCTGGCCTCCGGGGAGCACGTGCGGGCGCACCGGTTCGCCGGCGAGTGGTTCGACATCGGCACGCTCAGCGACCACGAGCTCGCGGTGCAGGAGTTCACGACACGGCGCGAGCACTACTTCCCCGGTCGGGCGGGCACGTCCGAACCCGATGCGGGGACGCCGTCGGGCTAGCCGTCGGCGCCGGCGATAGCGGCGCGCCGCTGCGCGATCTCGGCCTCGAGCGTGGCCCGCGCGCGCCAGATCTCCTCGGCGATCCGCTCGCGATCCGCTCGCTCGTCGCCGTACTGCGCGATCTGCATCGCCAGCGCCCGCAGCTCGGGCGACGGATCGACCGGACCGACCTGGCCCACGATCTCGACCAGGGCGTCCGCGGCGGCGTCCGGCGAGTGCGCGGTCAGCACGTGCTCGCGGAGCCGCGCCCGCTCCGTCGCGTCGGTCGCCTCGAGGTCGCGCCAGACCTCGTCCGGCGTCGAACGTCCGATCTCGCCGCCGAAGGCGTCGGCGGCCGCGTCCGGGAAGCGGGCCATCGTGAGCGCCGGTCCGAGCGTGCCGGCGTCGTCGAGGTTGGTCCGGGCGTAGACGACCCGTGATCCCGTCGCGATCGCCTCGAGCACGGTCAGGCCGGTCCCGACCGTGACCCCGGCCCGCTGAATCGCCTCGACGGGCCGGTCGGTCGCCCCGTGGAACCGAAACGCGTCCGCGGGCAGGCTGGCGGCGCAGAGCGCCTCGGCTTCCCGGCGCCAGACGCCGTCGCCGACCACGTCGAGTCGGCAGGGATGTCCGTGGTCGCGGCGGGCGGCGACGAGCTGGACCGCTGCGCTCAGGCTCGGGCGCTTCTCGGGCGAGAGTCGCGAGAGGCAGAGCACGCGGTCGAGCCCGGGAGGCGACGGGTCGAACGGGAACGAGGCGCCGTCGATCGCCGGCGGGAGCAGCGCGACCGGTCCGGCGTCCGGTCCCAGCCGCCGCTCGTACGCGCGGCGGTAGGTCTCGCCGATCGTCACCGTCCGTACCCGGCCCTCGCGACCGAGCGAGCCGAGCAGGCGCAGCATCCGGTGGGTCTCGCGCGATCCCATCCAGGCCGCGAGCAGGGGCGGGATGCTGTGCATCGTGCAGAGCGTCGGGCCGTTGGCCGCCGCGAGGCCCAGCACGTGCGCCGAACGCGGATCGCCGACGAGGACCGTCGGCTCCCGCGGACGCAGCAGCGCCGCCGCGTGCTCGGCGCTGGCCACGCACGAGGCGTCCCAGTCGATCGGCTCCCACTCGATGCCGCGCTCCACGATCTCGCTACGCATCGGTCCGTCGGGGGCGATGATCCGGACGACCACGCCCCGGCCGACGAGCACGGCGCCGAGGTCGCTGTAGACCCGCGAGACCCCACCGCGATCGAGGTCCCCGAGGACGCACGTGATCCGGGCCGGGCGGGAAGGCTCCGCAGCGTGGAGTCGGGTGCGAAGGGCGGTGGTCAGGCGACGGGGCATGCTCGAGAGCGGCGGTGGCGTCGCGCCTCGTGGCGACACCGCCCACCGTGCCCGGAGGATAGCCGCCGGGCGGTCCCGTGTCGGGTGCTGAACCCCGGCGGGCGTGGGTCGGCAGGACCCGCTCGACGCTCCCGCCCGGTGCAGCACTTGCCGTCCCGGTGCTACACTTGCCCCGTGGCGACCACCCGTCCGCGACACTCGATCACCGAGACCGACGATGTCGCGGTGGCGCTCGACGCGGCCGCCGAGCGGTGGCCGGGTGAGACGAGGGCTGCGCTGCTGCGGCGGTTGGTGCACGAGGGGCACCGGGCGCTCGACGGAGCCGCGGCCCAACGGCGCCTGGACCGCCTGGCGGCCGTGCGGCAGGCGAGTGGGGCGATGACGCTGCGGCACCCCCCGCACGCCTGCCGACCTCGTGTCGCACGACTGCCTGACGCTGGGACCATCGGGCAGCCAGAACCGGGGCTGGCTCTTCAGGATGGGCGACCAGGTGATCGCCCAGCGCGTCACGGGCAGCCTGGCATGCAACGACGGCGCCGCCCTGCTGGACTGGGTACTGGCCGGCCGGGGCCTGGCATGGCGATCGTCGTGGGAGGTGAACGAAGCCATCGAGGACGGGCGCCTGGTGACCGTGCTCGATGACTATGCTGCCCCGCCGGACGGCATCTATGCCGTTTTCGCGCAACGCAAGCACTTGCCTCTGCGCGTGCGGGTGTTCGTCGACTTCCTGCGCCAGCGCTACGCCGAACAGGCCTATTGGTCACCCGGCTGATTCACTGATCCCGCAACCACGCCTGGAACATCAGTACGTTCCAGAGGTGGTACTGCCAGTTCTGCCGTCCACTGAGATGCGACGCCCACATCTTTCTGATGGGCTCGGGCCGCAGATAGCCTTCCTGCCTCAGGCGCGACTCATCGAGCAGGTCCTCGGCCCAGTCGCGCAAGGCGCCTCGCAGCCAGCTGCCCAGCGGAATGCCGAAACCCTGCTTGGGCCGGTCGATGAGCTTGCACGGCACATGGCGGTACAGCACCTGGCGCAGCAGCCATTTGCCCTGACTCTCGCGGATCTTCAGGTTCAGCGGCATGCGCCAGGCAAGCTCGACGACACGGTGGTCGAGCAGCGGCACGCGCGTCTCCAGGCTGTTTGCCATGGCCGCCCTGTCGACCTTGACCAGGATGTCGTCGGCCATATAGGTCTGCATGTCCATGGCCATCATCCAGTGCTGGAAGCTGTCGGCCTGAGGCCATGAATCGGGGCTGGTCAGCAGCGTGCGTGGCTCGCGGGCACCGATGACGATGCTGGCCGGATCATTCCAGTGGCTCGTGAGCTGATGAAAGAAGGCATGGTCGTCGGACACGGTCAGCACGCCGGCCAGCTTCTGCGCCTTGTCTCCCGGCGCCACCAGATGCAGCCGACGCGGCAGCAGCGGCTTGGCCGCATCGAACATGCGGTCCCAGGCTCCCGGCGGCACGGCACGCAGGAAACCTGCTGCCATATGCCGCGCCGCGGCAGGCCAGCGCTGCACCCCGTCCCATACCTTGCGCGCATGCAGATAGCGGTTGTAGCCGCCAAAGAGTTCGTCGCCGCCATCGCCGCTCAGGGCCACCGTCACGTGCTGGCGGGCCATCTCGCTGACCAGGAAGGTCGGTATCTGCGAGCTGTCGCTGAACGGCTCGCAATAGATGGAAGACAGTTTCGGGATGACGGCCAGGGCGTCCTCCGGACGGACATACAGCTCGGTATGCTCGGTGCCCAGGTGTCGTGCCACCGCCTTGGCATCCACCGCCTCGTCGAAGCCGCCCTCGTCAAAGCCGATGGTGAATGTGCGCACCGGCCTGCTGCTCTGCGCCTGCATGAGCGCCACGATGGTACTGCTGTCGACACCACCGCTGAGAAAGGCCCCGAGCGGCACATCGGCCAGCATCTGCGCGCCGATGCTGCGCGAAAGTTCGTCATGCAGCACATCGACGGCCTCGTCGTCGCTGCCCCTGAAAGGATCCGACAAACCTTTTTCGACGACCTGGTTCGCCTGCCAGTATGCCTGCGGACGCGCCGCCCTGGCGGCCGACACGTCATCGAGCGGCATGCCCAGAAACTGGCCCGGCATGAGCTTCATGATGCCTTCGTAGATGCTGTAGGGCGCCGGAATGCAGTTGTGCCTCAGCAGCAATGTCAGCGCATTTCGTTCCACCACGGCCGCGAACGCGGGGTGGGCCTTGAAGGCCTTGGGCTCGGATCCGAACAGCAGCACGTCCTGCTGCCAGCCGTAATACAGCGGCTTTTCGCCGAGGCGATCGCGGGCCAGGGTCAGCAGCCGTGACTGGCGATCCCATAGCGCCAGCGCGAACATGCCGACCGTGGCCTTGAGGGTTTTCTCCACGTCCCAGGCCGCAAAGCAGGCAAGCAGGGTCTCGGTGTCGGAATGGCCTCGCCATGCCGGCGCCCTGCCTTCTGCCTCGAGCGCGCGGCGCAGGTCGAGATGGTTGTAGATCTCGCCATTGAATGCAATGACATACCGAGAGCAGGCAGAATGCATGGGCTGATGCCCGGCTGGCGAGAGGTCCAGGATCGACAGGCGACGATGCCCCAGGACAAGCC
>JADMKN010000144.1 GCA_015478825.1 Patulibacter sp.
ACGGCACTCGCGAAGAGCGTCGAGAGCAGGGCCGTGTCCGGCTACGCGACCGACAACGCCGACCGCTTCCAGGGGGCGCAGCTCGTGGCCGAGTCCACGATGCACGGCTACGTCACCGCGTTCTGGATCGCCGCCGGAATCCTTGCGTTCGGCGCCGTCGTCACCGGACTGCTGCTGCGGCCGGGCGTAGCAGCAGCGATGGACCCGTCGGCCGAGCCCGTGCTGGCGCACTGACCGCCGAGGACTGACCGGCAACGCCGCCCGTCAGTCCTCGAGCTGTACCGGCACCACGGTCGACGCGGAGACCGGCGCGGCCGCCACGTGGCTCGCTCGGCGCGAGCCCGACGGGCGAGAGCTTCCGCAACGCCGGCATGGGCCTTGCGGCGGACGCACTCTCAGCTAGCTCTCAGGCAACTCCGAGGACCCTCCCATCGGCGCGCCCCAGAGTAGCCGCATGACCAATTCCTTCAAGACCAAGACGGCCGTCATCGCCACGATCGGGGTGCTCGGCTTCGGTGGCGTCGCCGTTGCGGCCACCACCTCCACCGCCCCGACGCCGCTGACCGGCAGCATCACCGACCAGGCCTCCTCGGCGGCGCTGGCGGACTACCCGGGCGCGACGCTCGTGGGAATCCGCAGCCAGGCCGACGGGAGCTACGAGGCGCAGGTCCGCAAGGCCGACGGCACCACGGTCCACGTCGAGCTCGACAAGGACTTCAAGGTCATCGGGACCCACGCCGGCGGTCCCGGTGACCGGCGCGGTCGGGGTGGCCCCGGCGGGTTCGGCCCGGGCGTCGACACCGCCGCGCTGGCCAAGACGCTCGGCGTCACCGAGGAGAAGCTGCGGACCGCGCTCGGGGCGACCCGCGGAGCGAAGAAGGGCGACCAAGGCGACCGCGCTGCCGAGATCGCCCAGGCCCTCGGCGCGACGGCTGCCGACGTCCAGTCCGTCCTCGACGGTCAGAGCGGCGGGGACCGCCGCGGCCCCGGTCGCGGAGGACCCGGGCCCCACGGCGACGACGCCGCCCTGGTGACCGCGCTGGCCGAGAAGACCGGCAAGTCCAAGGACGCCGTCACCAAGGCGCTCGAGGGCCTGCACGCCGCACGCGAGGACGCCCGGGCGGCGGAGCTCGCCAAGGAGCTCGGCGTCGACGCCGCCAAGGTGAAGGCGGCGCTGGAGGCGGCCCGCCCCGAGCGGCCGTAGCCGCGGGTCCGAGCGGCGCGCCTCAGCCGTCGGCCTCGGCCCGCTCGAGCTCGGCCGCCAGGCGCGCCAGGCGGCCGGGCGACAGCGCTTCCTCGATCAGCGGGAACAGCTCGCGTTCCTCGACCCGCACGTGCTCGGCGAGCCGGCGACCGAGCACGTGCAGCGCCTCGACCTCAGGCTCCTCGGCGTCGAGCGCCTCCCGGCCCCGGCGCCGCAGCTCGACGTGGTCGCAGAGCACCTGGGCGACGAGCGGCGCGTGGGGGTCGGCGACCTCGGCGAACGCCGGAAGCAGTACCTGTTCCTCGACCTCGAAGTGGCGGGCTCCGTGCGCGGCCCAGTAGTCCCCGAACGCCGCCCGGGCTGCCTCGGCGCTCGCGGCGTCGGCGCGGCGCAGATTCTGGGCCACGAACAGCGCCTGGTGGTGGTCGTGCGAGAGCGAGACCAGGGCGGGGTTGCGCTGCATCCGCTGATCCTCGCAGAGCCCGGGGCTCAGCCCACCAGCCGCCGTGACCTGACCGCCCGTCGGCTTGCGGTCGCGGACCAGAACGCGTCGAGTTCGGTACGCCTCGGGGACGCAAGTCGACGGGCCCCGCTGCCCGTCCGCCCGGCTCCCGGGTGGGCCGGCACGAGTGCCGCTCCTACCGCGCGGCCAGCGTGCGCTCCAGGCCGTCGAGGGTGCGGTCGGCCCGCGCCTCGATCCAGCCCTTCAGCCGGCCCTCGATCGGCTTGATCGCGAGGCCCCCGATGGTGGCCGTGAAGGCGACGGTGCTTCCGCCCTCGCGCGGCGAGACCCGGAAGTCGACGCCCATCTTCGAGCGGCTCGGACCCTTGCCTTCGAGGACGAAGCGCTGGGGCGGGTCGAGCCGCGCGACCTTCCAGGCGACATCGCCGGGAACGCCGAGGACCCGGACCTTGTGCTTGAACTGGACGCCGACCGCCGCGTCGGTCGGCACCGGGCCCGCCCACCCCTTGTGCAACGCGAACCACTCGGGCCAGCGCTCGAGGTCGGCGACGGCGGCGGCGACCTCCTCCGGCGTTCCGGGGACGTCGCGGGTGCGGGTGATCTCGATCATGGCTGGTGGACGGTATCCGACTTTCCGACCAGCGGTAGGAGTGGTCGCGGGCGCGAGCGCGTCGAGGTCGCGGGCGCGACCCCGTCGAGTTCTGTACCCATGCGGAGCACGAGACGACGAGCTTGCTGCCACCCCGCGACCCCGTCGACTTCTGTACCCCTACGGAGCACGAGACGACGAGCTCACTGCCGCCCCGCGGCCTCCCCGCGACCCCGCGGCCCCGTCCTCAAGGCCGCCCCACCACCGACTCCGCCCCGACGTCCCCCACGCTCGCCAACCCGCACATCGCCAGCGACAGGTCCAGGTCGGCGAGCAGCGACCTGACGACCTGCTCGACGCCGGCCTGACCTTCGAGCGCCAGGCCCCAGACCCACGGACGGGCGACGAGGACGGCCTTCGCGCCGAGCGCGAGCGCCTTGAGCACATCCGACCCCGTCCGGACTCCGGAGTCGACGAGCACCGGAACGGTCTCGGGCACCGCCGCCACGACCGCGGGAAGCTGGTCGAGCGCGCCGACCGAGCCGTCGACCTGGCGGCCGCCGTGGTTGGACACGATGATCCCGTCGATCCCCAGGTCGACCGCGCGGCGGGCATCGTCCGGGTGCAGGATGCCCTTGACCAGCAGCGGCAGCGTCGTCTCGGAGCGCAGCGCGGCCAGGTCGTCCCAGCTCATCCCCGGGTTGGGGAAGGTCGCCGCCCACATGCCGACCGCGGCCTGTGGATCCTCCTCGGGCGTCTTGTCGAGCTTGGCGCGGAACGCCGGGTCGGATGTGTAGTTGGCGATGCCCTCGCCGAGCAGGAACGGCAGGTACGCGTTCTGCAGATCGCGCGGACGCCACGGCATCGTGAGCGTGTCGAGCGTGACGACGATCGCCTCGTTACCCGCCGCCTCGGCGCGCTGGACCAGGCTGCGCCGGACCTCGGGATCGTTCGGCGGGTAGAGCTGGAACCAGCGCGGCGCGTCGGGCGTGGCCGCGGCGACGTCCTCGATCGTCGTCGAGGCCGCGTTGCTCAGCACATGCGCCACGCCGGTCGCGTTGGCGGCGCGGGCCACGGCCAGCTCGCCGTCGGGGTGGACGATCGACAGCACGCCGACGGGACCAAGCAGGACCGGCGCGTTCAGGGTCGTCCCGAGGATGGTGGTCGAGAGGTCGCGCACGCCGACCTCGCCGAGCATCCGCGGCACCAGCCGCACCCGGTCGAACGCCTCGCGGTTGGCGGCCATCGTCCGCTCGTCCCCCGCGCCGCCGGCGACGTAGCCGTACGCCGCGTCCGACAGCTCGGCCTCGGCGCGCGCCCGCAACCCTTCGTACGTCGTGGGCAGTAGCGGCTTCTCGCCGCCGAGACCCTTTC
>JADMKN010000145.1:0-17838 GCA_015478825.1 Patulibacter sp.
CGGGCGGCCTCAGCCTCGGCGTCTACATCGCGACGACCTGCCGCGACGTCGGCTACCCGTGGACCGACGCGACGCCGCTCGGCCCGGCGCGGCTGGATGCCGCGCGCGCCGCGCTCGCGGCCGTTCCCGCCGCCCGCCGCGGCGGCTTCGGCGTGGCGGCCATCGCCGACGACTGGCCCGTCGCGATGTGCGCCTGGTGGCCGACCGCACCGGAGCGCGTGGCCGTCCCGCCGCTGCCCGACGTGCCGACCCTGATCCTCTCCGGACGCGAGGACGCTCGGACCCCGACCCAGGTCGCCCGCACGATCGCCGAGCGGGCGCCGACCTCGACCCTGGTGGTCGTTCCCGGCCAGGGCCACTCGGTGATCACCGACGGCCGTCGCTGCGTCAAGCGGGCGCTGCGGGCCCATGCCGCCGGGCGTCCGGTGCCGCCCTGCCCGTCGTCACCGAAGCCGCCGACCGCGGCCCCGCTGCCCCCGGCGTCCGCGACCGCGCTGGGACGGACCCCGCGGCAGCGCGCCCAGCGCGTCGCCGAGCTGTCGGTCGAGGACGCGCTGCGCACGCTCGTGCTGCGCTTCGCCCAGAGCTTCAGCCTCGAGTCGTTGTTCGACGACGGGCCGCAGCGGACGGTGCGGGTCGCCGGCCTCCGCAGCGGATCGGCGGCGCTGGGAACGCAGGGCGTGCGATTGACCCGCTACGGCTACGTCCCCGGCACCAGCGTCACGGCGTTGATGCAGGACCAGAAGGTCGTCTCGGTCCGCGTTTCCGGTCGCGGCCTGCGGGCGGGCACCTACCGGGTGCGCAATCCGATCGCGAGCAGCGAGGAGCTGAAGACGGTCCTCGGCTTCGACGAGGGAATCACGATCGAGCTGAGCGCCCGGACCCGGAAGGCGATCGAGCGGGTCGCGCGCGGCTGAGCGGCCGTCCGGACCGGGAAGGACCCGACGCCGACCGGACGGATGCCGGGTTCTTGCCCGCGCCGGTTCGGCGTCGGGCGTTTGCGGGCATACGGTGAGCAACGACGCCCAAACCCGGCGTCGCCGTCTCACGTCCCAGGAGTCCCATGTTCCCCCGCACCCTGAAGCTCGCGGTCCCCGCGAGCGTCGCCCTCGGCCTGCTGCTGCCCATCGCCAGCAACGCCGCGACGATCACCCCGCTCAAGCCCTGCTACGCGCGCGTCCCCACGGAGGGCGCCGAGCCGCTGACGTTCAGCCTGACCGGCGGCAACCCGAACACGCGCTTCCTGCTGTATGGCGTGGACGGCAAGGCCAGCAGCGTCTCGGGCACGTTCGACGCGGCCGGCAACGCGTCCGCCGTGATCCCGAACGGCTTCGGATCCGGTCGCAGCATCGGCCCATCGAAGGGCCGCACGATCCCGATGGAGATCAAGGAGTACCCGATCGGCGCCCCGAGCGCCGTCACCGGCACGGCGAAGGTCAAGGTCACCAACGTCGCGATGGACATCGACCTCAAGCGCCGGTCGCCGTTCTCGAAGGCCACCTGGAAGGTGTCGGGCCTGACCCCGATCGTCGGCAAGGGCACGCTCTACGCGTCGTACATCCGTGGCACCAAGGGCTCGAAGGTCGTCAAGCGGATCAAGCTGGGCAAGCCGAACGCCTGCGGCTACCTGCGGACCCGCAAGGTCGCCCCGCCGGCCCGCCAGTTCCGCACCTGGACGATCTACGTCCACGTCGGCAAGAAGCTCGACAAGTCGAAGTCGATCTCGAGCCGGCTGCGGACGTACAAGCGGTACTTCTAGAGCACCGGCAAGTATCTATCGAGCTCCCACCGCGTGACCTGGACGCGGTAGTCCTCCCACTCCTCGCGCTTGATCTCGACCAGGCGGTCGAGGGTGTGCTCGCCGAGCGCCCGCAGCACCAGCTCGGAGTCCGCCGCCAGCTCGATCGCCTCGCCGAGCGTCTCCGGCAGCAGCTCGATGCCCAGCCGGCGGCGGTCGTCGGGCGACAGGTGGTAGAGGTTGCGCTCCATCGGCTCGGGCAACTCGTAGCCCTTCTCGATCCCGTCGAGGCCCGCGTGCAGCAGCAGCGCGAAGGTCAGGTACGGGTTGCACCCCGGGTCGGGGCTGCGCAGCTCCATCCGGGTGGTGATCTCCTTGCCCGGGTGGTACATCGGCACGCGGACCATCGCCGAGCGGTTGCGGCGCGACCAGGCGACGTAGACCGGGGCCTCGTAGCCGGGCGTGAGCCGCTTGTAGCTGTTGACCCACTGGGCGAAGACGGCCGACATCTCACGCGCGTGGCGGAGCTGGCCGGCGATGAACGCCTTGCCGATGTCCGACAGGTAGTACCGGTCGTCCGGGTCGTAGAAGGCGTTGCGTCCGTCCTTGAACAGCGACAGGTGGGTGTGCATGCCCGACCCGTTCTCGCCCGCGATCGGCTTCGGCATGAAGGTCGCGTGCAGCCCGTGCTGCATCGCGATCTCCTTGACCGTCAGCCGGTAGGTCATGCAGTCGTCGGCGGTCTTCAGCGCGTCGGCGTAGCGGATGTCGATCTCGTGCTGCGACGGGCCGCCCTCGTGGTGGCTGTACTCGACGGTCATCCCGAGCTGCTCGAGCGCCAGCGAGGTGTGGCGACGGACGTCCGACCCCGCGTCGAGCGCGGTCAGGTCGAAGTAGCCGCCCTCGTCGAGGACCTCGGTGTCCTTGCTGTCCTTGAAGAGGTAGTACTCGAGCTCGGGACCGACGTTGAAGGTGTCGAAGCCCATCGCGTGCATCCGCTTGATCGCGCGCCGCAGGATGTAGCGCGGATCGCCCTCGTACGGGGTGCCCTCGGGGGTCTGGACGTCGCAGAAGATCCGGGCGGCCTTGTGCTCGTCCGGCGACCAGGGCAGGATCGCGAAGGTCGATGGGTCCGGCATGGCGATCATGTCCGATTCCTCGACGGCGTTGAAGCCGGTGATCGAGGACCCGTCGAAGCCCATCCCCTCCGAGAACGCGTCGTCGAGCTCGGAGGCGTTGACGGCGAACGACTTCAGGCGCCCGAGGATGTCGGTGAACCACATCCGCACGAACCGGATGTCCTGCTCGGCCACCAGCCGCTTGATGTCCTCAGGGGTCGGCGCGGTGTCGGACACGGTGTTCGGGGCTCCTGCTCTGAGATCGGTCGTCCGGGCGGGCGGCATGCCCGTCGGCGGGCGGGCGGGCGCGAGCCCTCCTGGAGCCTAGCCCAGGGCGATCCCGCGGGTCGTCGGGCCCGGCTGCTCGACGAGGCTCGCGGCCACGTCCGGCGACGGCGCGGGTGGTGTCGGCTCGGCCCACTTGCGGCCCCAGCGTTCGAGCGCGCGCACGACATCGCGCAGATCCTCGCCCTTCGGGGTGAGGTCGTAGCGCACGCGCACGGGCGGGCCGGCGTCGACGGTGCGGGTGACGATCCCGGCCGTCTCGAGCTCACGCATCCGCTGGGAGAGCACGCGGTCCGACAGCCCCGGTACGCCGTCGCGCAGCTCCGAGAAACGGTGCGGCCCCTCCGCGATCAGCACCGCGACGATCGCCCCCGTCCACCGGCGGCCGATCAGCTCGACCGCCTGGTGGTAGTGGGGGCAGCAGCCGTGGCCTTCGGCGATCTCGTCCTCGGGGCTCACGCCGCGCGGAGCTGCCGGGATTCCTCGGTCGAGCCGTCGACGGGCACGTCGCCCGCGATGTTGATCAGGGCCGAGAAGATCTCGACGGACGCGTAGGCGATGGCCTCGAGCAGGTCCTCCTCGGTCCAGCCGAGCTCGAGGGCCTCCTCCTGAAGGGCCGCGGGCGGCTGACTGCGCTTGCGCAGGAGATGCCCGACGTACCGCAGCAGGACGTCCTGCCGCTCGTCGGCCGACGCGAAGTTGCGCGCCAGCTTGACCTCGTCGATGCCGAGTCCGGCCGAGCGCGCCGTGCGGGTGTGCATCTTGACGCCGGGCGTCGAGTGGAAGTGCTCGGAGACGGCGAGCGAGATCCGCTCCTTGGCGGCAACGCCGAGGGTGCCGTGGCGCAGTTCGTTGCGGAAGCGCGCGTAACCCCGGAGGGCGGCGGGCGATCCGGCCAGGACGCCGACCAGGTTCGGGAGCTGTCCGGCGGACGCCATGGCCCCCTTGAGCACCGGCAGCGAGCCCTCCGGCGCGGAGAGATCATCGTGGATCGTGAAGCGGCTCATTGCGGTGGGCATGGCGAACCTTTCGGGGGAGATTTAACGAACGCTTCACGTTGTGAAGCAACTTACATTCCGTAAGTTAGCTCGTTCGACGGCGATCCGCAAGGACGCGCCCGAGCGTTCGTGCATCCCGCCTACCCGGCATGTACCCCGAAGCACGGGACGCAACCGGCCCGCGTCGCCCATTCGTCGAGATCGCCCGACGACCGACCGCCGGCCACGACGACCAACCCGCGGGTCGGCGGGCAGAGCGGAGCTCCCGGGGAACGCGAGGAGCCGCAGAACCGGCGGAACGCTAGGGCGCCGCGCTCTTCGACGGCGTCTTAGCGGGCGGCGGAGGACGCGACGTGCTCGACGAGCACGGCGGCGTCGGAGTTCGTCGCGGCCGCGAGCACGAGGAACAGCCCGAGGATCGCGATGTAGAGCAGCAGCTTCTCGGGCCGCGCGATCGGCCCCGCCGCGCGACGACGAGCGGGACGTTGCCCGGGCCGTCGGGTCACCGAGGCGCCCGGGCGGGAGCGCTGACTCGGAGCGGTTTCCCCGCGGGTGCTTCGCGGCGCGAACGGCGACTCGTCGATCCAGGGAAACTCGGTCGGCTCCGCGCGGCGGGTCCGGGACGACGGCGAACGGTCCTGACGGGAGCGCCGCTGCTGCGCCGCGGCACGGGCCGCCGCCGCGCGACGCCGACGGGCGGCGTCGGCGCTGTACTCGTCCTCGTGACGCGTGGTGCGCGAATCGTCCAGGGTCCGGCGCCGTGTGTCACGGTGCCGGTACTCCTGCGCGTCAGCCCACCACGGTTGGTCGCGATCAGTCGCCATGTCGTACGGATGCTGCGTCGTTGGCGAGACCACCCGCCGAGAATCACCCGCTCGCTCGCGGAAGACCATCGGTCGGGACGCTCTCTCACTCCGGCGCCGGCGGCATGGCGTCGATCCGGAGTGCAACGTTCCGACTGAGGATAGCAGCGTCGACGGCGGAAGCTGATCCCCTTCCGCCCGGAAACGCCTGAAAGAGTTCCTGCAGTTTACGAGATTCGACCGCGCGAGCCGGCGATCACCCGCGGCCCCGTCCGAAGTTCATCGCCCCCGGCGCCACCCGCCGGAACCCGCCGGCGCCCCCGGCCACGGCGACCGCGTCGTCCGGCACGAAGCCCGACTCGGCCGACACCGCGGGGCGCTGCGGCAACCGCGCCGCCGCGGCCTGGGCCGCCGGAGACACCAGATCGTCGAGCGGTCGCAGCCACCGCACCACCACGTTGATCTGCCCGCCCCCACGCGGATGGCGCTCCAGCCGCCCCTCGACGACCACCAGCGGCTCGGTCCGGGCGGCCAGCCGGTGCTGCGCGTAGACCGGTGGCGCAAGCACCAGGTTGATCGTCCCGAGCTCGTCCTCCAGCAGCAGGAAGACCACGCCCTTGGCGCTTCCCGGCCGCTGGCGGGCCAGCACCAGCCCGCCGACCCGCACGGTCTCCCGGTGGGGCGTCCGCTCCAGGTCGCGACTGGTCCGCACGCCGTGCGGCCCGAGCTGCGACCGGAGCAACTCCATCGGGTGCGTGGCGGTGGTCGTCGCCGTCGTCTCGTAGTCGGCGATCAACCGCTCCCAGGCGCTCATCCCGGGCAGCGCCGAAGCGGCCGCGGGGCCCGTGGACTCCAGGCCCAGCGCGAGCTGGGTGCCCGCCGCGACCCGCCGTCCGGGAACGATCGCCCCGACCCGCCAGAGCGCCGCCCGCCGTCGCCGGGCCTCCGGGACGTCCGCGCCGACGAGCGCGTCGCACGCGCCTGCCCAGGCCAGGGCCTCCAGCGACGTGGTCGCGCCGCTGGTCCGCCGCACCAGGTCCTCCAGGTCGTGCCATGGTCCGTTCTGCTCGCGCTCCTCCACCAGCGCCGCCGCCTCGTCGGGCCGAACGCCCTTGACGTAGCCCAGTCCGACCTGGATCGCTCCGTGGTCCGTGACCGTGCAGTCGAGCCGGCTGACGGCGACGTCCGGCGGGATCACCGTGATCCCCCGGCGCTGCGCCTCGTGGATCAGCGCGTCGGGCGGGTAGAACCCCATCGGCTGCTCGTCGAGCAGCGAGCAGACGTACTCCGGGCTGTAGTGCTCCCGCAGCCAGGCCGACTGGTAGGCCAGCAGCCCGAACGCCGCCCCGTGGGCCTTGGGGAATCCGAACCCGGCGAACCCCTGGATCATCTGCCAGACCTGCTCGGCCAGCTCGACCGCTACCCCGTGCGCCCGCTGCGCCCCCTCGACGAACTGCTGGTGGTAGGCGTTCAGCGCGTCCTGCGAGCGCTTGCGGCTCATCGCCCGCCGCAGGCCCTCGGCCTGCCCCGAGCTGAACTCCGCGAAGGCCATCGCGACCTCGATCACCTGGTCCTGGAAGATGATCGTGCCGAGCGTGTCCTGCAACACCCCCTCCAGCGAGGGGTGCAGGTACGACGGGGCGTAGCTCGGGTCCTCGCGCTGCCGCTGGCGCCGCTCGATGTACGGGTTGACCGCCCCGCCCTGGATCGGACCCGGTCGCACGAGCGCGACCTGGACGGTCAGGTCCGCGATCGACTCCGGCTTCGTGCGCAGCAGCGAGCCCATTTGGGCCCGGCTCTCGATCTGGAAGACGCCGGTGGTCTCCGCCTTCTGGATCGATGCGAAGGTCTCCGGATCGTCGAGCGGAATCCGCGACAGGTCGACCTCCTCCCCGCGCCGCTTCGAGATCAGCTCGACGCAGCGCTCGACGCTCGACAGCATCCCGAGGCCGAGCAGATCGATCTTCAGGAACCCCGCGTCCGAGCACGAGTCCTTGTCCCACATCACGAGCTGCCGCCCTTCCATCGCGGCCGGCACGACCGGGCAGCAGTCGATCAGCGGCCGGGTCGAGACCACCATCCCGCCGGAGTGCTGCGAGAGGTGCCGCGGCAGGCCGTGGGCCAGGCCCGACAGCCGCGCCAGCCACTCCCAGCGGGAGACGGTCCCCGACGTCCCCCCGACGGGCCCTTCCGACCCGAGCGCCATCGCGATGTCGCTGGCCACGTCGTGCCCCGACCACCCCTCCGACCCGCGCGCGACCCGCTCCAGCTCGGCGGCGGGCAGACCGAGCGCCGCGCCCAGCTCGCGCACCGCTCCGCGCGCCCGGTAGGTCGGGAAGGCCGCGACCAGCGCCGCCCGGTCGGCGCCGAAGGTCTCGTGGACCCGGGGGATCAGCGCCGCGCGGATGTCCCGGGGGAAGTCCAGGTCGATGTCGGGCACGCCCTTCATGCCGTCGTTGAGGAACCGGCCGAGCGAGAGCTTGGCCTCGATCGGATCCACGTGCGAGAGGCCCGTCAGATAGCAGACCACCGACGAGACGGACGACCCTCGACCGCGCCCCGGCGGCAGCACCGCCCGGGCCGCCGAGGGACCCCGGACCTCGCGCGCGACCTCGCGCGCCAGCTCGAGGATCTCGTGGTGGAGAACGAAGAACCCCGACAGCCCGAACCGCTCGATCAGCGCCAGCTCCTGGTCCAGCCGTTCCTCGGCCTCCGCCCGGTAGCGGTTCCCGATGGGGTACCGCTCCTCGAAGGCCGCCGCGCAGACGCCCGCGAGCTGCCAGCCGGCGTCGGCCTGGTCCTCGCCGGGGTAGCTGTAGCCGAGGTCCTCCGTCAGGTCGAACTCCAGCCGCTCGGCCAGGCGAACCGTCTCGGCCACCGCCTCGGGATGGTCCGCCAGCCGCGCCGCCATCGCCGCCGGGCTCGCCAGCACGTGGCTGTGGTTGCCGCGGCGGAACGGCTCGGAGCCGTCGAGGGTCACGTGCCGCCGGACCGCCACCAGCGCGTCCTGCAGCAGAGCGCGCTCCCGCGTGTGCGCGTGGACGTTGCCCGTCGCTACGCAGCGCAGCCCCAGCCGCCGGGCCAGCGCCGTCCGCCGCCGTCCCTGCTCGCGGTCGCCCCGCAGGTAGCGGCGCTGCAGCTCGACGTAGAGGTCCTCCGTCCCGAACGCGTCGCGCAGCGCCCGCAGCGTCGCCTCCTCCTCGATCCCGTGCTCGGCGCAGCCGCTGAGACAGACCAGGCCCTCGTGCAGGTCGCAGACGTCGGCGACGTGGACCCACGGAGCGGTCCGCACCCGCCGCGGGTGGTCGCGGGTGTGCTCGTGCGCCAGGGTCAGCAGCCGGCAGAGGTTGCGCCACCCGGTCGCGTTCTTCACCAGCAGGGTCAGGTGGCGGCGGGTCTGACGGTCCGGCTCGCTGTCGGCCGGTCGCAGGACCGGGCCGCCCGGATCGATCCGCACCGTGACCTCCACCCCGTGGATCGCCCGGAAGCCCTCGTGCTCCTTCGCCGCCTGCGCGAACTCCATCGCCCCGTAGACCCCGTCGTGGTCGGTCAGGGCCAGCGCCGAGTAGCCGCGCTGCTTCGCGGCCAGGACCAGATCCTCGGGCAGCGACGCGCCATCGAGGAACGAGAAGGCCGAGTGGCAGTGGAGCTCGACGTACTCGGGACCTGTTTCAGAATCAGGGGTTGACCACGGCGGTCGATGACCGAGCCGGGCGCGGTCCGAGGCCCGAGAGTCAGACTGGTTGTCTGACTGAGGGTTCGGATCGTGATCCGGCGACGTGTCAGCGGCCGCCGTGGGCGGCCGATCATTCTGAAACAGGTCCCCAGGCACGAACGTATGTTCGCATGACCCGGGGACGGCATTCATCCCCCTCGCAACGTCCCTGCAAATCGCCGGAACCGGTCCCGAGCCGTCCTCCGCAAGGGATGACGACCGGCTAGCCCACGCAGTCGATCCGCTGCTCCCAGATCCCGCCGGGAGGCTTCGTCGCCGCCCGCTCCAGCCGCCACTCCGACGACGCGTCCTCGGTCTCGTAGCCCAGCTTCGCCCCGAGCGCGAGGCTGCGCCCGCCCGCGTCCCGGTGCTCCGCGACGCGGTACGTCCGTCGCTCGATCGCCCCCTCCGTCGCCGCCCAGCGCCCCAGCGTCGTCGCCGCCGAGACCGCCCGCCCCGGCGACCCCGACCGGACCGCGCCCAGCACGGACCGCAACGCGTCGGCGATCTGCGGTCGCGTCAGGTCGACCCGCAGCTCCGCCTGCTCGCGACGCCCACCCTCCCCGACCCGCAACGCCCCGAGCAGCCGCAGCTCTCGCGGACGACCGTCGCGATCCAGCGTCACCGCCACCCGCGCGTCGCCCCCCAGCCGCCCGCCGAGCTCCAGGTTCATCGGCCCGGTCAGCCGGCCGACGACGCCCGGCTCCAGCGCCAGGGCCACGGTCACCTGCCCCGCCCGCCGGTCGCGCAGCGCCTCGCCCGTGATCCCCTCGAACAGCCCGGCGCCGACCTCGATCCCGAGCCCCTTCACCGCGACCTCGCCCGAACGCTCCCGCCCCAAGCGGATCCCCTCGTCGTCGGGCGCGGGCAGCCCGCCCCCGCCGACCAGCTCGTCGACCCCCCGCCGCAGGCCCGACAGCGCGCCGGGCCCGCCACCGTCGTCGAGCAGCCGCTCGAGCAGTCGGTCGGCGTCCTCCGGACGGTCGAACGTCCAGCTCCGCCCCCAACCGCCGAGCACCGTGCCGGACGCCGAGGCCGACAGGCGGAGCGCCGCACCACCGAGCTCGACCTCCGCTCCGAGCCCGAGCGTCGCCCCGGCGTCGACGTCGTCGAGGACGGTGACCACCGTCCGTCCGTCGGACCACTGCTCCCGCACGACTCCGACCCGAGCGCCGACCCGCACGAACGCGACGGTCAGGGCCGTCGCCTGCCGCCGCTCGTCACGACGCACCACGCACGGTCGCTCGTCGTGGAAGGCCGCGCAGCGATCCCCGCCCGCGACGCAGATCGCCCGCCGCACCCCGGAATGGACGGCGTTGACCACCCCCGCTCCCAGGCCCCCGGCGGCGGCCGTCGCGCCACCGAGCACCACCACCAGCAACGCCACCAGCGCCGCGTGCTCGACGCTCGCCTGCCCGCTCGCCGTCGCGCGCGGCGCCGCGGGCCGCCGCATCACGCGGCCCCGCCGAGACGCACCGCAACCGCCCATCGCCACCGCCCGAATCGCCCCATCGGCGCAGCCTCACCGACCCGCCGCGGCGCACTCCACCCCCGATCGGCACCGAGATCGCGCCGAATCCGGGCCGAATCATCGCGCGCGCCCGTCCGACCCCGATCCCCGCCGTCCGCCCTCGTCTACCGCGATCGCCACCAGCGTCCGTCGACCAGGTCGCGGTAGACCACCACCGCCCGCCCCCGGACGGTGATCACCTCCCACATCCGGCGCCGCAGCGGGCGATCCGTCCACCAGCGGTCCTCCAGCAACCAGGTCTCGACCACGGCCTCGACCTGCTCACCGTCGGCTCGCAGCGGACGACCGTCCGGAGCCGCCTGGACCGACGCCGGGCGCGGCTCGCCGAGCCGTCGGATCGTCCCCTTCCGGGCCGGGTCGCGAGCATCGGGGCGAGACACGAACGCATGTTCGCACAGGCGACGGACCGCGTCGCTCCGGGAGGGGCTCCGCGCCGCTCTTCACGTGGCGCGCAGACGCTCACCAGCGCGACCGGAAGTGCAATCGTCTTCACCGGGTGATTACATGCGCCCGGCATGGCTCGCCTCACCAAGGTCTTCACGGGACGCGACACGCGGTACTTCGAGCTGTTCGAAGAGTCGATCTCCCACGCCGTGACCACCGCCGAACTGCTCGCGCAGTTCCTGCACGGTCTGCCCGACCATCCCGAGATCGCCCGCGAGATCAGCAAGCTCGAGAGCGAGACCGACCGCGTCACGCACGACATCATCGCCCACCTCAACCAGACGTTCGTCACGCCGCTGGAGCGCGAGGACATCCTGGAGCTGGCCTCGGCGCTCGACGACGTCGTCGACCTGATCGACGAGACCGCCGACCTGATCGTGCTCTACAAGGTCGAGGCGCCGATGGAGCAGGCCCACGGGCTCTGCGACCTGCTGGTCGAGGCCACGAAGGCGCTGGCCGCGGGGATGCCGCGCCTGCGGACCTTCGGCGACATCCGTCACTACACGGTCGAGGTCAACCGCCTCGAGAACGAGGCGGACCGGCTCTCGCGCTCGGCGATCGCCGGCCTCTTCGACGGCGGGATCGACCCGATGGTCGTGATCCGCTGGAAGGACATCTTCGAGCGTCTCGAGGACGCGATCGACGCCTGCGAGAAGGTGGCGAACATCCTCGAAGGCATCGTCATCAAGAACCGCTAGCGGTTCGCCCCCGACTGCACGCCCATGGAAACCGACCTTCTGCTGTGGCTGGTCGTCGCGGCCGCGCTCGCGTTCGACTTCACCAACGGGTTCCACGACACGGCGAACGTCGTCGCGACGTCGATCTCGACCCGGGCGATGCGGCCGCGGGTGGCGATCGCGCTCGCGGCGATCCTCAACTTCGTCGGCGCGTTCCTCTCGCTGAAGGTCGCGGCGACGATCGCCAGCGGCATCGTCGACTCCGGCTCGATCACGTTGCAGGTCGTCTTCGCGGGCCTCGTCGGCGCAATCGCCTGGAACATGCTGACGTGGTGGTTCGGTCTGCCGTCGAGCTCGTCCCACGCGCTGATCGGCGGCGTCGTCGGCGCGATGCTCGCCGCCAAGGGCTTCGGCGCGGTCCACGGCGACGGCCTGCTCAACAAGGTCGTCCTCCCCGCCCTGGTCGCTCCGACCCTGGCGTTCGCCGTCGCGGGACTCTCGATCCTCTGCATCTACCGGATCATCGGCCGACAGCGACCGGGCCCGGTCACCCGCGGGTTCCGACTGGGCCAGATCGCGTCCGGGTCGCTGCTCGCCCTCGCCCACGGCACCAACGACGCGCAGAAGACGATGGGCATCATCACGCTGGCGCTCGTCGCCCACGGTACGTTGGACGCCGTCGATCCGGAGATCCCGTTCTGGGTCGTGCTCTCGTCGGCGACCGCGATCGCGCTCGGCACGTACTCCGGCGGCTGGCGGATCATCCGCACGATGGGCTCGAAGATCATCAAGATGGACGCCGCCCAGGGCTTCGCCGCCCAGGGCTCGGGCGCCGCGGTGATCCTGGCGGCGACGCACGTCGGGTTCCCGTTGTCGACCACCCACGTGATCTCGGGCGGCGTGGTCGGCGCCGGCGCCGCCAAGCGCCTGTCGGCCGTCAAGTGGGGCGTCGCCGGCAACATGGCCGTCGCCTGGATCCTGACGATCCCCGCCGCCGGTCTGACCGGGGGCGTCGCCTACGGCATCTCGTCGCTCGTCGGCGGAGGCACGCAGGGCCCGTTCACGGTCTGCCTGGTGGTCGCGATCATCGTCTGGTGGCTGATGCGCTCGCACCGGGCCCGCACCCCGCCGCCGCTCGCCGCCGAGGAGCCCACGTCGTGACCGATCTGCTGGAAGTGATCATCGTCGGGCTGATCGCCGGCGTCGGGCTGAGCATCGCGTTCGCCTGGGCGATCCGGGCGGTCATGAGCGCGGGTACCGCCCGGCGCATGGGCCACACGCAGGCCTTCGCCGGCCACGCCGCGGTCGCCACGGTGTGCCTGGCGATCTGCATCGGCGCGGTCGGCTTCGCGATCTACTCGATGATCCACCACTAGCCGCGCGGGCCTGCGGCGTGGCGAAGCACTCGTCGCGCCAGTCCCACCCCTCGCCCCGCATCCGTACGCGTCGCATCTAGAACGGGGTCAGCGCCGACCGGCGCTCGGGGATCCGCGACCCCGGATCGATCTCGACCACCCGCAGCGCGCCCTCAGGGCCGGCGACCTCGCGCACCTGGGCCACGGCTTCCATCAGGCGCGCCCGGCGGATCGCCCGGTCCTCCTCCAGCAACGGGCGGTCGCCGGGAACCGGCGCGCCGAGTCCGTCGACCCGCAGGGCCAGCCGCTCCGCGGGGGCCGGTAGCTGGTCGATCCGCAGGCCGAGCGCCATCGCGATCCGTGCCGCGTCCGCGGTCGCCTCGCGCAGCACCACCCGGTCCTGCCAGGTCCCCCGCTCGACCAGCGTCGCCTGCAGCAGCAGCGAGCGCAGCGGCCGGTGCCGCCGCTGCGGGTCGGCGAGCACCCGGTCGATCAGCAGCCGCACGGCCTGCCGCAGGTGCTCGCCCGAGGCCGCTTCGGGCAGCAGCAGGTCGGCCTCGATCCGGCCCACCCGCTCGCGCGGGCGCAGCGGGGCCTCCTGGCCCCGCAACAGGTCGTAGGCGCGCTGCCCGGTCGCCCCGAAGCGCTCGCCCACGGTACCGCGGGACAGCGCGAGGAACGCCCCGAAGGTCCCCACCCCCAGCCGGTCCAGCGACACGGCCAGCGCTCGGTACTCGGTCCAGATCCCGAGCGTCTCGATCGACTCGTCCCGCAGCACCCCCAACCCGTCGTCCCCGGACAGCACCACCGGTCGGCGGGTCCGGGCGCGGTGAGCCGCCACCAGCGCCAGGAACCGGCTCGGGGCGGCCCCGATCCGCACCGGCATCCGCAGGGCGTCGCGGATCGCCCGCACGATCCCGTCGAGCGAGCCGCCGTGCAGGCGACGGATGCCGTGGGTGGCGAGCCACGCCACGCCCGGATCCCCACCCGTCCCGCCGTTTCCGGTGGGATCGGTCTCGACCGCGGCGCCGATCCCCTCGAGCCGCTCCAGCAGGCCGTCCCAGCGGAGCTGCACGCCGACCGGGTCCGACGTCAGCAGCCGCAGCCCGGGGCAGCGCGCCAGCGCCTCGCCCAGCGGCAGGCCCCGGCGGACGCCGAGCGCCTCCGCCGCGGGCGTGACCTCGCCGATCAGCGGGGTGCGACCGGCCTCGGGCGCCAGCGCGAGCGGCTGGGTCAGCAGCTCGCGGCGACCGTCCGCGGCCACCACCAGGGGAAACCGCGGGAGGACGATGCAGAGCACGGACGACACGAACGTATGTTCGCATGTCCGGCGGACGTCTGGTGACTAGGCGAGCGCGCCGAGCAACTGCCGGCACGCCTGCTCGCAGGCGCGGCAGGACTCGGCGCAAATCCGGCAGTGCTCGTGGTGGTCGGCGTGGCGCTCGCACTCCTCGGCACAGGACGCGCAGGCCTGAGCGCAGGCCTGGAGCGCGGCCCGCGCGACCACGGCGTCGGACGCCGTCCGACGACCGACCACGCGACCCGTGGCGACGCAGAGGTCGGCGCAGTCCTGGTCGAGGCGGATGCAGCGGACGAGCTCGGCGACGGCGTCCTCGCCCAGGCAGGCATCCGCGCACGCGGTGCACGCCTCGGCACACGCGTAGCAGGCGTCGACGCAGCGAGCGAGATCCTCGAGATCGACGTCGATGGTTCCGGGGTGCGTGTCGAGCATCGACTTGGCGACGGAAGGCATGGGGTCTCCTTCGTTCGGGTTCTGCGCGTCGCCTACCCCCACCGTCAGGCGCCAAACGGAGAGCGCGACCGACACGAGCGCCTCATCCGGCGACCGGCCGGAGAAATAGAAGACCCCCGCCAAGGCGGGGGTCTTCCGTAGCAGGCCGGTAAGCCGGATTCTGTCGTTGCGCAGCCATCCATCTCTGCGACCTACCTGGACCTCGACGGGCCGCCTACGAACGGTCCTGCTCGGTCTTGCACCGGGTGGGGTTTACCTGGCCGCCGCGTCGCCGCGACGCCGGTGCGCTCTTACCGCACCTTTTCAACCTTGCCTGTGAAGGGACGGTTGCCCGCCCACCCCCATCGGCGGTGTATTTCTGTGGCACTTTCCCGCGGGTTTCCCCGGGTCGGCTTCCCGACCACCCTGCCCTGTGGTGTCCGGACTTTCCTCGAGCGGATCATGTCCGCCCGCGACTGCGTGGCCTGCCCCCGGAACGGTAGACGAGTCGGGCACCCGAAGGCGCCCGACTCGCTCCTACCGAACGCAGGTGCTCAACCCACCTTCCGCAGCACCCCTACGACCTTGCCGAGCACGCGCGCCTCCCGCGAGCGGATCGGCTCCATGTCGGGGTTCTCGGGCTGCAACCGGATGTGGTCAGCCTCGCGGAAGAATCGCTTGACCGTGGCGTCCTCGCCGACGAGCGCGACGACGATCTCGCCGTCCCGCGCGGTCTCCTGCTGGTGCACCACGACGAGGTCGCCCGCGAGGATCCCCGCGCCGATCATCGAGTCGCCGCGCACCCGCAGCACGTACTCGCCCTGGTCGCCGCCGGCCATGTCGGGCACGGGAACGTGCTCCTCGACCTGCTCCTCGGCGGCGATCGGCACGCCGGCGGCGACCTGACCGACCAGCGGCAGCCGGTGGGACTGGCCGACGGCGTTGCGCACGCCCTCGACCGCCTGCCCCACTCCCCGCTCGAGCAGCTCGATCGCGCGGGGCTTTGACGGGTCGCGGCGCAGCAGGCCGAGCTTCTCCAGATTCGCCAGGTGCGCGTGCACCGTGGACGAACTGGCCAACCCGACGGCCGTGCCGATGTCCCGCACCGTGGGCGGGTAGCCGTTGCCGGACGTGTAGGTCCGGATGAAGTCGAAGATCTCTTGCTGGCGCTTGGTCAGGTCCATGCCGTCGTGCCCGTATCGAACGTGTGTTCGCCACACTAGCGGGCCGACCGGCGGCACGCAAGCTTCCCCTGCAATCCACCGGATTCACCGGGCTTCGCGGCGCCCCGCGACCAACGTGGAGCGCTCCGATTCCGCCGTCCGGACCCGTGCCGTCCGAACGCGCGCCCGCACCGATCCGGACCTCGAGGGGGCCGCCCCCGGCCAGCCGTCACGCCGACGGGGAACCGTCTAGACTGCACCGTCCTGCGCCAGTGGCGGAATTGGTAGACGCGCAAGGTTGAGGGCCTTGTGGGGGATAACCCCGTGGAGGTTCGAGTCCTCTCTGGCGCACCATACGCAGGACGTGAGAAACTCCACGGAACGAAAGTTCCGCGGAGTTTTTCTCGTTTTCCGGCCCATTTTCGACCTCGAGACCCCAGGCCCCAAGTCCCGCGGTCTTCGATTCGGACCCAGGCGAAGGCATCGCCGAAGCCACCTCGCTCCCGCGCCCCAGCGCAAGAATGTCGCCGAAGGGCTCCTGCAACTCGGCCTCCACCACGGACTCTCGGCAGATCCAGACTCGTTCGAAGATCGCCTGATTCATCAGCCGCTTGCCCTGATCTCGGGCATACAAGTACGCCCGTTGCACGTCGTCGAGCAGTCCAAGGGCAACGTCGAGTTGCCGCAGCGCCTGCTGATACGGCGCCTCGAACGACTGGATCGTCGCCAGCGCTGCGGCACGCTCGCGCGAGATGCGCGTCGTCTCCTCTTCGAACAACTCGGCACCGATCCGCTCGGCGTAATGGGCTTCGAGGAGCTTTCGTTCCTGCCGATCCAGACGCACTTGGACGTCCCGGGCCTCGGCGACCTCGCGGGCAGCGACCGCTTCGATCTCCGCTGCGTAGGCGTGCAGCTGTTCACGTACGCCTTGCTGCTCAGCCGCGCTCAGTACAACCCGCGCGTAGTAGCGCTCCAGCGCGTCCTCCACCGCCGCTGTGCGGTGGTGCGGCTCGGTGCAGCAGCCGGCCTCCTTCCCGCTGCAGACGTAATACTCGTAGTAGCGGCCGTTCCTCCCCCTGACGCGCGTGTAGAACAGGCGGCGCTTGCAGGCACCGCAGTAGAGCGTGCCGCGCAGGAAGTTCTGGTGCTTCCACGAGCGCTCTCCGCTCTTCCGCTTGGCATCGAGCACCTCCTGCACCTTCTCGAAGGTCACCAGATCGACCAGCGGCTCGTGCCGTCCGCCGTAGGTCTTCCCCTGGTAGACGACCTGTCCGATGTAGTAGCGGTCTCTCAACACGCGCTGCAGGTCGTTCACACGCAGCGGCTTCTCCGGATCGCCCCAGCGCCGCGGCCGCGAGCGCAGCCCCCGCACCTCCATGATCGGCTCGAGTTCGCTCAGGGAGTAATCACCAGTCGCATAGAGCCGGAACAGCTCCGTGATCAGCGGCGCGCGCACTGGGTCCAGCCCGATGGTTCGCACCTCGCGACCCTGCACATGCTCGCGGGTGTTCAGGTACCCCAGTCGCGCTCGGTTCGGCGTGCCGCCGGTCTCCACCTTGCGGAGCATGCCCGCACGGACCTTCTTCGCGTCACCGCGGGATCGGAACGCCTGCGTGCTCGCCAGCATCGCGAACATCAGCCGCCCTTCGGGCGTGTCGACGTCGAAGTTCTCCGTCGCCGACCACAGTTTGCCGCCCGCCTGCTCGATTCGATCGAGCAGCTGAAAGGCGTCCAGCTCGTTCCGCGCCAAGCGACTGACGTCATAGAAAATCACGTAGTCGATCCGATGCGATTCGATGAACCGCAGCATCTCCTGCAGCTTCGGCCGATCAGCCGTCCGCGCGCTCTCGGCGTAATCGACGAACTCCTTGACGACGACCGAACCCATCCCCTCCGCGTAGCGCGTCGTACCGATCCGCTGGACGGGGATCGAATAGCCCTCCGGGTCGAAGTCCTTGTTGACCTGCCCAGCGCTGCTGACCCGCAGGTAGATGACCGCCGTTCGCTCCGCGCCAGATACACCCACTTCACTCACTCCATACATATTCCCTCCATAGTTACCAAAATATAAGTAATTGTAGCTCCGCTTTCGCGACGCATCCAGTCATGGAAAATGGTGAGGGAAACGGAGCGATGAACGCTCGACGTTTGCCTCACCGGATGACCACCGGCGCACGCGGTCGCTGCTTGCAGCGTCCTGCGTGGCCGGTGGCCGCATCCGTGACCTACTCGCCGGGGTCGCTCGCTTGGAGCGCCTCGATCTTGCTTCTGATCCGTGC
>JADMKN010000145.1:17848-21144 GCA_015478825.1 Patulibacter sp.
GCTTCAGCGTCTCGTGTGCGGCCTGTGCTTCTTCGGCCTGCACGCGGGATGCGTCGACTTCCTGCTGGATCGCCTCGATCGAGCTTTCCAGCTCGATAACGGCGCGTTCGATGGCGTCCTCGGCGGTGGTCTCGCGCTTCTTGCGCGACCTGCCGCGCGTGGACGTCTCGCCCGTAACCTGTCGGCGACCCAACGAGTACGCCCCGCGCACCGATTCGACCGGCTGCCCGTACTCGGCAGCCAGCTGTCGGTACGCATCGCCCTTGCTCGCACCGCCTTCGATCAGCGCTTCGATCCGCTCGTAGGTCTGCTGCGCCTTGGTCTTCCTGCTCACAGCACCACCTCGTTTCTGTAGGTGTTGGATGGTCAGCGGTAGGCAGAACAACGTTCTGTCCACCGAACGGCCATCCAGCCGCCCGCCTTTCCGTGCCGCTCACTGTCGAGCCCAGTGATCCAGCCGCCGCCGCGCGATCTCGACGTACTCGATTTCTCGCTCGATCCCCAAGAACTGCCGGCCCTCCAGAAGCGCTGCGCAGCCCGTACTGCCGCTGCCGGTGAACGGATCGAGCACCACGCCATGCGGTGGGGCGATCAGCCGTGCCAGCCAGCGCATCACCGCCAGCGGCTTGACCGTCGGATGCACATTCGCGCGCGGCGTCGTGCCACCGGAGAAGATCGGGGTAGAGCGCGCTTCCAGCTCGCGGAGGCCTGCTTCCCGCTCGGACCGCGACGCCTTGGCTGCGTAAAAGTACCGGCTCACCGGTTTGCCGACCGCTGCGTCGATCTCGCGGACGGCACAGTTGCCCTCGCAGCCTCGGTCCTCGCATCCCGGCGAGTGGACAAGGCCGAGGTTCGCCGGCCACCGCCGGACCACCTCACCCAGCGAGACGACGTCGCGCACCTCGTCCCGGACCCGGGTCGCTCCGATGTCCAGTGCCCCGACACCCCAGCGGGTGACGTTGCCCATCGTCGTCGTGGCCTTCAGCGGCGCCCGCGCCAACAGGATCGGCTCGTAGGCGGGCTTCAAAGCGGTGCCGAGGTCGTGCGGCAGGTGCCGGGTCTTCGGCATCCCCGACCCGTACAGCCAGAGCAGCTGGTCGCGGATCTCCAGCCCTGTGTCCTCTATGCCCGATACCAGCCGATGCACCGTTCGCGGTGCGCCGAACGCGGCGACGTAGCCGCCCGGTCGCAGTACCCGCTTGACCTCCCGCGCCCACGACGACGTCCACCGCTCAAACGCGCGACCGTCGGTCAACGCGCCGCTATCCCACGTATGTCCGTCGAATCCGATGCCGTACGGCGGATCGGTGATCACCGCGTCCACCGAGCGTTCCGGGAGCCGCGCCAGGAGGTCGAGCGCATCAGCGTGCACCAGGCCCCACCGTCGCCGGTCGCCGTAGAGCGACGGACGCCCTGCGTCCGGTCGTTGCAGCTGCGCGCTCATCGCTCGCTCCTTCCGCAGGACAAGATGAGCGGCACCGCGTCGCGCAGCAGCCCGACGACGAACAGCTTGCGATCGGCGGGGTCGAACTCGTCGACCACCTCCCGAATGACGGCTGCGCGTTCCTCGCTGGTCGTCAGCCATGCAGTGATCGGAAAGATCCCCTCCGCGGCCTGCTCGTGTCCGGTGTTTCGGTAGGCAATGAGCGCGGCGAGCTTGTTGCGGATCACCGCGCGTCGTTCGGTGGCACGGTCGACCTCCAGCCACGCCCGCTCATCGAACCCCTGCCGAAGCAACCGCACCTCCGCATCCGGCTTCAACACCGCGGGGCTGCCGAGCGCGTCGAGATACGACCGCCACGCCTGCTGCTCCACGCGGAAGTCAAGCGTCGACATCGGCTCTCCGAGCCACGGATCCCGCAGATGCTCGTGCAACCCGACGAAGACCTCGCTCACCGCCAGCGCATGGTCGACGAACCCAACGCTCGGCTCATAACGGCTCGGCTCGCGTATCGCGCCCTCGCCGTGCCGGAAATCCAGCAGCCGTCGACCGAGCGCTCCAAGCGCGTAGACATGTCCGGTTGACCCTGCGCGAATGCCGCCGATCTGACGCTCCAGCCGGTACAGCGCACCGTGTCGGTGCAGCCATTCCAGATCACGTCGAGCACTCCGCACCGCCAACGCCGGTTCCTTCTCCGCGTAGCAGTGGCGTGCCAGCTGCCCGCCGCTGGTCAGCCGCAGTCGTCCGACCGTCTCCATGAGGCTCCAGCGCGATGCGCTCAGACGCTCCGCCAGCCGAGGGAGCTGTGCTGCCGATACCCGCCTCACCACGCACCTCCCGCGAAGACATGGAGGGAAGACCACAGGTCTGTCCCGCCGCTAACGCCGAGACTCTCCCGGTTCCACGGGGACGTCTGGCCACCGTACGTCGACGCGAACGGCCACGCGAACAGCCACTGCCGTCGACCGCTCATGGCTGCCTCCTGCGCCCGATCGGCGCCTCGTCGGGGCTGCTGTCGTCCGGCGCTTCCGCACTCGTCGGTGGCAGGTTGGTCATGGCACCGAAGCGGCCTGCTGAGAGATCGCGGAGCGCCGCAACGTCGACCGTCGGTGCAGGCAGCGGGAGCGTCCGCGCGGTCGTGACCGGCGCGACCTCACCGTGCGCGAGTCCCAGCCGCAGCGCAATCTCGAACCGCTCCAGATGCTGCACCTGCTCGGCCGAGACATCAACGAGCTTGCGCGCCATCAGGCGCGCGTCCTCGTCCTCCGCGCGGAACGTCGCGATCGTGGCTGCGTTCGTCAGCACCGCCCGCCGAACGACGTCCGGCAACTGGCTGACCGACTGGGTTGCCAGGGTCAGGCCGACCCCGAGTCCGCGCGCCAGCTCATAGAGCGCATCCAGCGGCACCGGCACCAACCGCATCACCGCCGGCTCATCGACATAAACGCCGAAGGCGCGTCGCTGCTGGGCGGGCACGGCTTGCCGGGCCATCACCGCCTGATGCACTTCATGCACCACCAGCCCGCCGAGCAACTGGGCGGTCGTCGAACCCAGCTCGCCGGCCGGCAACCGCACGACGACAATGCGCCCTTCGCGAATCGCGCGGGCGACCGTCATCTTCGGAGTCGTCTGTCCAAGGACTCGCCGAAGCACCGAACGACTCAGCAGGTCTTGTGCTTTACCCAGCGGGGCGGCCAGATGCTCCGCGCGCTGTGCCGGGCTGAGCGCATCGAACGTCGCCCACATGCTCGACAGCAGCGGATCGTTCGCCCGACCAAGCAGCCGCCGCCGGAGCGGCAGATCCGAGAAAACCCGCGGCAGATCGACGATCGAACCGCTGGGATCTTGCGCCAGC
>JADMKN010000146.1 GCA_015478825.1 Patulibacter sp.
CCGGGCGCAGGAGCTGGCCGCGGACGGCGAGCCGGTCGTGCTGATCCGGCCGGAGACGTCGCCCGAGGACATCGGGGGGATGATCGCGTGCGCCGCGATCGTGACCGCGATCGGCGGTCGCACGAGTCACGCCGCGGTCGTCGCGAGAGGCATCGGCCGGCCCGCGATCTGCGGGGTCGGGGAGCTCGTGGTCGAGCCCGCCGAGCGCCGCGCGCGGTTCGGCGATCGCGCGATCGCCGAGGGCGACCTGGTATCGGTCGACGGCGAAGCGGGAATCGTCGCCGCGGGTCGGGCCGAGCTCGTCGCGCAGCCGTCCGATCCGCGGGTCGAACGTGCGCTGGCGTGGGCCGACGAGCGATGCGTGGTGACGCTGACGTCCGAGCCCCCGAGCGGCGCGCTCGTGGTCAACGGCGTCGAGGACGTGCCCGAGGACGCGACCGCGGCGCCGGTGCTGATCGACCTCGAGTGGGAGGGCGAGCAGACCAACGCGGTGCTCGAGCGGGCCGTGGCGGCGCTGCGCAGCGCGGGCGCCCCCGCGTTGTGGCTGCGGCTGCCCGAGTCGATCGGTGACGGCGACCTGCGGTTGCCGGCCGCGCGGTGGGACGGCCTGGTGGTCGACGATCCCGCGGGCTGGGCCGCCCGGCTGATCGCCGCCCGGGTGTCACGCGACGCCGACTGAACGTCGCTCCGCTCGGAGCAGGACGACGCGCCGACCGTCCGGGGCCGCGAAGGAGCGCCGCGAAGGTCTGCCCCGGAGGGCACACGCGGTCGCGCCGCAGAGGTGGGACACGACGCTTTCGGCCCCCGGTGGACGGTGGTTTGGAGGTCTCCACAGCGCCACGCGAACCGGTTCGCGGGTCGCATGCGCAAGGGGCCTAGCGTCCGAATCAGGGTGTGACCAAGCGCACACGAACAACCGATGGGGGAACGATGAGGATTCAGGGACGGAGAGGGATCGCGACGCTGGCCGTTGCGGTAGCGCTCGGGCTCGCGGCCTGTGGCGGCGAGGACGACCAGACGACGAGCACCGCGACGGACGCGGCCGCCACGACCGAGGCCGCCAGCGGCGGCGTCGACGCGGCGAAGGCCGCCGTCGCCGAGCACGTCAAGACCTCGGGCGTGGAGTTTCCGCAGCCGACCGAGGCGTTCGATCCGGGGACCGGCAAGGTCGCCGTGATCTCGTGTGGTCAGGCGGGCATCAACTGCAAGCAGGGCAGCGACGACGTGCGCGCCGCCGCCGAGGCGATGGGCTGGGAATCCTCGCCGGTGTTCGACGGCGAGTTCGCGCCGGCCAAGCAGGCCGGCTACGTGCAGCAGGCGATCCGCGAGGGCTACGACGCGATCGTCCTGGTGTCGATCGACGCCAACTCGATCAAGGCCGCCCTCGACGAGGCGAAGGCCAAGGACATCCCGGTCAGCTGCGTGATGTGCACGAATGCCGGCGTCGGCGACGTGATCGACGTGACGACCAACGGCAAGGCCGACGGCGAGGCGATCGCGGACTTCATCGCGGCCGACTCCGACGGCAAGGCCAAGCTGCTGGCCTACGACGACAAGTCGTTCCCGATCGTCCGTGCCCGCGTCGACGCGATGAACGCGCGACTGGCCGAGGTCTGCCCCGACTGCGAGATCGAGGAGGCGACGATCGCCACGACCGACCTGACCAAGCCGGGCCCGCCGACCTGGACCGCCGCGCTGGCGAAGTACCCCGAGGGCGCGATCGACTACGTGATGGCTCCGTACGACCCGTTCGCGATCCCGTTCTCGAAGACCGCCGAGCAGCGCGGCCGCACCGACCTCAAGATCGGTGGCTACGACGCGTCGCCGGACTTCGTGTCGCTGATCAAGGCCGGTGACGGTCCGGCGGCGGTCACGACGGCGGCCCCGTTCCCCTACGCCGCCTGGGGCGCGCTCGACCAGGTCGCGCGCGTCAAGGCCGGCAAGGAGCCCTGGGAGTCGACCACCCTGCCGGTCGCGTTGGTGACGAAGGACAACGCCGCGGAGTTCAACGACGCGTTCTTCAGCCCCGACGACTTCGACTACCAGGCGCTGTTCAAGAAGCTCTGGGGCACGAGCTGAACCTCGACCCACGGTGACCGCCGGGAGCCCGGCGGTCACCCCATCGACTCATGGCACACGACATCGAGATCCGCGGCCTGACGAAATCGTTCGGCTCGCACGCGGTCCTACACGGGATCGACCTGCGCTTCGGCGAGGGCGAGTTCATCGGCTTGATGGGCCCCAACGGGGCCGGCAAGTCGACACTGATCAAGATCCTCGCCGGGGTCTACGGGGGCTACGCGGGAGAGCTGCGGATCGGCGGGGCGCAGGTCTCCAGCCTGGCCGCGCGTTCCGACGTCGGGTTCATCCACCAGGACCTGGGTCTGGTCGACGACCTCTCGATCGTCGACAACCTGCGGATGGGCGAGGCGCCGCTGCGGCGCTTCGGGGCGCTGCTCGACCACCGCGCCGAGGCGCGGGCGGCCGCCCAGGCCCTGGAGCTGGTGGGCCTGGACCGACCCGTGGAGACGCTCGTCAGCGCGCTCTCCCCGGGCGAGAAGACGCTGGTCGCCGTCGGCCGGTTGCTGGCGCGCGGCGCCCGGGTGCTGGTCGTCGACGAAGCGACGTCGACGCTCTCGTCGGGCGACGCCCAACGGCTGATCGGATCGCTGAAGCGCACGGTCGACGCCGGCGCCACGGTGATCATGGTCAGCCACAAGCTGTCGGAGATCCTCGCGGTCTGCGACCGGATCGTCGTGATCCTCGACGGTCGGCTCGTCGAGGACCGGCCGATCGGCGGCCTGGACCGCGACGGGTTGGTGCGCCTGCTGGTCGCCCGCGACGCCGAAGCGCACGCGCTCGAGGAGCGCGAGGCGATCGAGCCGGGCGAACCGCTGCTCGAGCTCGACGGCGTCTGCGGCGGTCGCGTCGGTCCGGTCTCGCTCACCGTGCGGGCGGGGGAGGTCGTCGGGCTGACCGGTCTCGCCGGCTCCGGGCTGCACGACGTCGCGCTGCTGGCGAACGGCTCGATCCGCCCGGCCGACGGCCGGGTGCGACGGGGTGGAGACGGGCGCACCGCGCTGGTGCCGCCCTACCGCGAGCGTCAGGGCGGCTTCGACGATCAGTCGATCGTCGAGAACCTGGCGATCTCGGCGCTGCCGCGGTGGCGCTCGGCGGTGCGACTGCTGCGCGGCGCGGCGGAGCGGACCGACGCCGAGGCGATGGTGCGCCGGCTCGCGGTCTCCCCGCGCGATCCCGATCGCGCGTACGGCGACCTGTCGGGCGGCAACAAGCAGAAGGTGGTCTTCGGACGGGCGCTGCTGCGGGCCCCGGGCCTGTACGTGCTCTGCGAGCCGACCCGCGGCGTCGACGTGCAGACGCGCCGCGAGATCTACCGCCTGATCTTCGAGCTTCGGCGCAGCGGCGCCGGGGTGCTGATGGTGACGTCCGACTTCGAGGACCTTGCGGCCGTCGCCGACCGTATGGCGGTCGTCGACGACGGCCGGATCGGCGCGTTCATCTCCGCCGACGACCTTGCGAACACCGATCTGGAGGCCTTCGTCTGATGGCGACCACCGATACATCCCTCGCGCCGGCGGGCGCGGC
>JADMKN010000147.1 GCA_015478825.1 Patulibacter sp.
CGTCGAATCCGTGACCCGAATCGTCGCTCCGGGTGGATGCCGACGCCACGATTCCCAATGCCTGGACCGGCGACGTCGACCTTCCGCCGAAGATCGGCCTAGCGGCGCGTCAGCCGCACCACGACGCGGGCGGGGCGGCTCGGCACGGCCAGCGAGAGGAAGTCGCGTACCGGCGCCGCGTGCGCGCAGATCGGGCAGCGCAGCCCGTCGGTCGGACCGAGGGCGATCGGACCGGGCGCGGTTGGGGCGTCGCAGTCCGGGCAGGCCAGGGTCCCGACGCCGATCACGCCGGTCCCCGTGTCGGGGCGCAGGTCCTGGATCTTCCCCTGCCGCCCGACCGGGTCGGAGTCGCCGAAGGCTCGCCCGATGCTCACCCGATCCAGTGTACGCACAGCGATTCTCGCTCCCGCCGGGTGCGCTCGCCGTCGCTCGTTCGGCGAGACGTTCGGGCTCCCCGATCGAGACGATCGGTGGACGCGCGCGAGCACGGCGCCGCATCCGCTGAGCGGCCGGATCGACGCGCACCTGCCGCCGCGCTTCCATTCCACCACGGACGATCGGCCGACGTTCACCGGCGAGATCGAGCGCTGGATGGCGCTCGACCCGCTACGGGACCGCACGGCCTGGCTCGACGTCATGCCGGACGGCACCCGAGGCTCCAGCGAGCAGTCGTACGCCGACGGCGTCCGGCTCGAATGGGACTCGCGCGAACGGGTCCATCACGAGTTCCCGCTCTCGGATCGACAGCGAGCGGAGTACGAGCACGGCCGGTTGGGCAACCAGCGCGACTGGGTCGACAACGTCGTCTGGGGCGCGGATCCGATCGCCGGCATCCGCGGGATGCTCGACGGCGGCATGCTCGAGAGCGCGGGACGCACGACCTTCGAAGGCCACTCGATGCTGCGGCTGGTCGGCTCCGAGCCGGGCACCGAGGAGAACGGCTCGCCCGCCGGACCGATCGAGTACGAGTACCTCGTGCACCCGTCGACGTTCGCGCCGGTGCGGGTCTCGACGACGCTGACCGCCCGCGCGCCCGACGAGCACGGCCAGGGCGCCGAGCGCTACGTCACCGCCTGGACCTTCCCGGTCTTCGAGCGGCTCCCGCTCGACGACTCGACCCGTCACCTGCTGGTCGCCGGCGGCGGCCGCTGAGCCGCGACCGCCGCCGACCGAGGGAGAAGGGCCAGTTCCTAGCCCTTCTCCCCACGCGACGGCTCGGGTCGCGCTCGGACCCCGGGGCGTCCCAGGCCTGCGCGGCGCCGCGCCCTTCGGGTCGCCGGCGTCAACGTCGGCCCCGTGGAGCGGAAGGCGGGGCGCTCACTCTGGACGTGGTACGCGGCGTGGCTCGACAGCAGCCCGCGCGGCGCGCCCCAGGCACCATTCCGCGAGGCTGCGACGAACGCGCCTCGACGATCGGAGTGGGCCGGAGCGAACCGGAGATCATCAGCATGGAGAGCTCCCAGCGGATAGGCAGCCGAAACTGTCCTGTCAAATCTGTAAAAATTGATCGACTTTCGTGCACGGCCGCGTATCCTGCGTTGCCGGGCCGCCCTGACGGGCACCGACACGAGTACCCGCGAGCCCTCGAGCACCTTGTCTTTCTCCAGCCCCACCCTCACGACCGACCAGCGCGCCCAGGTCGACCAGCTAGCGACCTCCGTGGATCGCGAGCAGGCGATCTGGCTCAGCGGCTACTTCGCCGGCGTGGCCAGCGGCGGGGCTGCTCCCGCCAACGTCTCCGCCGGCAACGGTGCGGCACAGGCCTCGGCGGTCGCTGCGGCCGCCGCACCCACCACGCGGACGCTGACCGTCCTCTACGGCACCGACACCGGCAACAGCCGCGAGGTCGCGGGCCAGCTCGCCGAGGCGGCCAAGGGCATCGGCGTCGAGGCGAACGTCGCCGACATGGCCGACTACAAGCCGCGGCAGCTCAAGGACGAACAGGACCTGCTCGTCGTCACCGCGACCCACGGCGAGGGCGATCCGCCGCCGGCGGCCGTCGGGTTCTTCGAGTTCCTCGCGGGTCGCAAGGCCCCGAAGCTGCCGGACCTGCGGTTCTCGGTGCTCGCACTCGGCGACTCGACCTACGAGCACTACTGCTCGGCCGGCAAGCAGGTCGACGAGCGGCTCGAGCAGCTCGGCGGCACGCGCCTGGCCGACCGCGTCGACTGCGACGTCGACTACGAGGACGACGCCGAGGCCTGGGTCGCCGACCTGATCGCCAAGCTGACGCCGACGGAGGGTCCCGTCGTCGGGCAGCCCGCCGCGAGCCCCAACGGCGTCGCGGCCAGCGCCAACGGCGTCGCGGCCGGTGCCAGCGCCCACAGCAAGAAGCACCCGTTCGCGGCCCCGATCCTCGACAACGTGGTGATCACCGGGCGCGGATCGTCCAAGGAGACCCGCCACATCGAGGTCTCGCTCGAGGACTCCGGCCTGACCTACGAGCCGGGGGACGCGCTCGGCGTCGTGCCGCAGAACGACCCCGAGCTGGTCGGCGCGCTGATCGAGCAGCTCTCGCTCTCGGCCGACACCCCGGTGCCGACCAAGCAGGGCGAGATCCCGCTCGGCGAGGCGCTGACCCGGACCTTCGAGATCACCGCCGCGACCCCGCGCTTTCTCGAGCACTGGGCCGAGCTCAGCGGGGCCAAGGAGCTGGCCGAGCTGAAGGCCGCCGACGCGAAGACCCGCACCGCGTTCTTCTACGACCACCACGTCGGCGACTTCGTCCGGCGCTTCCCGGTCGCGGGCCTCAGCGCCGAGCAGTTCGTCGCCGGCCTACGTCCGCTGCAGCCGCGGCTCTACTCGATCGCCTCGAGCCTGACCGCCGCCCCCGACGAGGCGCACCTGACGGTCAGCACCGTCCAGTACGCGCTGCACGGCCTCGACCGCACCGGCGTGGCTTCGGGCCACCTCGCGACGCTGACCGACGAGGACGCGACCGTCCCGGTCTACGTCCAGGCCAACGAGCACTTCCGGCTGCCCGCGGACGACGTGCCGATCATCATGGTCGGCGCCGGCACCGGCGTGGCGCCGTACCGCGCGTTCATGCAGGAGCGCGAGGCCCGTGGCGCCGAGGGTCGCTCGTGGCTGTTCTTCGGCGAGCGCAACTTCCGCAGCGACTTCCTCTACCAGGTCGAGTGGCAGCAGCTCCTCAAGGACGGCGTGCTGACCAAGCTCGACCTGGCCTTCTCGCGCGATCAGCGAACCCCCAAGACCTACGTCCAGCATCGGCTGAAGAAGCAGAGCGCCGAGGTCTACGCGTGGTTGGAGGACGGCGCGCGGATCTACGTCTGCGGCGACGCCAACGCGATGGCCCCCGACGTGCACCGCACGCTGGCCGAGATCGTCGCCGAGCACGGGGGCCTCGATGCCGAAGCCGCCGAGGAATACCTGTCGGGCCTCAAGCGCGACCACCGCTACCTGCTCGACGTCTACTAGGAGCCCGTTCGATGACCACGAACACGACGCCCGAGATCGAGGCCGACCGCAGTCGTGACCTCTCGCAGCCGCTCGAGAAGCTCGCGCCCGAGGAGCGGCTGAAGTACCACAGCGACTACCTCGCCGGCTCGATTCAGGACGACCTGATCGACGAGATCACGTTGGCCGTGGACGAGAACAACAACAAGCTCATGAAGTTCCATGGGATCTACCAGCAGGACGACCGCGACATCCGCGACGAGCGTCGTCTGCAGAAGCTGGAGCCCGCCTACACGTTCATGCTCCGCGGCCGGATGCCGGGCGGCGTCTGCACGCCCGAGCAATGGCTGAAGATCGACGAGCTCGGCCGCGAGTACGGCAACGACACCTTCCGCCTGACGACGCGCCAGACGTTCCAGTTCCACTACCTGCTGCGCGACACCCTGCGCCCGGTGATGGAGGGGCTGCGCGAGGTCGGACTCGACAGCAAGGCCGCCTGCGGCGACGTCGCCCGCACCGTGATGAGCGGCGTGCACCCGGGACTGTCCAAGCTCCACAAGCAGGTCTTCGAGCAGGCCCGGATCGCCAGCGACCACGTGATCCACAAGACCAGCGCCTACGAGGAGGTCTGGTTCGGCGAGAAGCCGAAGGAGCCGCGCGGCGACAACGAGGAGCCCTTCTACGGCAAGCAGTACATGCCGCGGAAGTTCAAGATCGGCTTCGCGATCCCGCCGAGCAACGACATCGACATCTACAGCCAGGATCTGGGCTTCGTCGCGATCGCGAGCCGCGGCAAGCTCAAGGGCTTCAACGTCGTGATCGGCGGCGGCATGGGCCGCACCGACCGCGCGCCCGAGACCTACCCGCGGCTCGGGGACGTGATCGGCTACGTCGACGTCGAGCACCTGCTCCCCACGATCGAAGCCGTGATGGGCGTCCAGCGCGACTACGGCGACCGCGTCACCCGCGCCCACGCACGGTTCAAGTACACGGTCGACGACAAGGGCGTCGACGTGGTCAAGGCGGAGATCGAGCGGCGTCTCGGCTTCGCGCTCGGCCCGGTCAAGCCGTTCACCTTCGAGTCCAACGGCGACCAGCTCGGTTGGACGACCGGTGACGACGGGCTGGAGCACTTCACGCTGTTCATCGAGAACGGCCGCGTGATCAACCACCCCGGTCGGACCCTGATGGACGGCCTGAAGGCGATCGCCGAGACCGGCAAGTGCGTCTTCCGGCTGACGCCGAACCAGAGCGTGATCCTCTCCGACATCAAGCCCGAGGATCGCCCGGCGATCGAGGCGCTGATGGACGAGCACGGCATCTCCAACGTGCCGACCAAGGGTCGCAGCGCGATGCGGCTGAACTCGATGGCGTGCGTCGCGATGCCGACCTGCGCCCTGGCGATGGCCGAGGCCGAGCGCTACCTGCCGGAGCTGCTGACCAAGGTCGAGGACCTGCTCGAGAAGCACGGGCTGACCGAGGACCCGATCACGGTCCGGATGACCGGCTGCCCGAACGGCTGCGCCCGTCCGTACATCGCCGAGATCGCCTTCACCGGCCGCGCGCCGGGCAAGTACAACATGTACCTCGGCGCGGGCTTCCACGGCGAGCGCCTCAACAAGATGGTCCGCGAGAACGTCGGCGAGGACGTGATCCTCGAGCTGCTCGACGAGAGCCTCGGCCGCTACGCCGCCGAGCGCAACCCCGGCGAGCGCTTCGGCGACTTCGTGGTCCGCGTGGGGATCGTCCCCGAGGTCACCGAGGGCCGGTTCTTCAACGACTGAGGCATTGGCTGGTTCGGGCTTCCCCGGGACGGGTGGTCGACGGCGCACACATCGGACTCCCCGGTCCTCTCAGGGCGCGCTCCGGCCGTTGCTACGGTCGCTCGACGACGGCCCGACTCCCCTGGAGGCCCCGATGCCTTGCGTTTCGCTGACCGGCAAAGAGCAGTTCACGCGGCACGAACAGACCGAGAAGACCACCCCTGACCACGGTCTCCACGCGCGCTTCGACGAGCTCGCCGTCGAGCTCGAACCGCAGGTGATCGGGTGGCGACACCACCTCCACCAGCATCCGGAGCTGGCCAACCGCGAGCGCGAGACGGAGCGGATGATCGCCGACCACCTGCGCTCGTTGCAGCTCGACGAGGTCCGCACCGGCATCGCGGGGCACGGTGTCGTCGGCGTCCTCCGGGGCGGCCAGGGCGGGGATCGGGTCGTCGCGCTGCGGGCGGACATCGACGCGCTCCCGGTGAAGGAGGAGTCGGGCGAGGAGTTCTCCTCGACGGTGGTCGACGAGGACTACCCCGGCGGGCCCGTCCCCGTGGCCCACGCCTGCGGGCACGACTGCCACACCGCGATGCTGATGGGCGCCGCGAGCGTCCTGGCGCAGGAGCGCGCCGGCCTGCCGGGCACGGTGCTGTTCGTCTTCCAGCCCGCCGAGGAGGGACCGCCGATCGACGAAGATGGCGGCGCCCGGCTGATGGAGGCCGAGGGCGCGCTCGCCGACCCGGAGGCGACGATGGTCTTCGGCATGCACGTGACCCCGTACCCGAAGGGCGTGGTCGCCTACCTGGCCGGCAACCAGTACGGCGCATCCGTGCTGATCCGGATCACCGTCCACGGCAAGGGCGTCCACGGGTCCACGCCGTGGGCGGGCATCGATCCGCTGCCGCCCGCCGCCGAGATCATCAGCGCGATGGGCCAGGTCTATCGCCAGGTTCCGGGCTACGACCCGTTGACGATCACGATCGGCCACGTCGAGGACTCGGGCCGGTTCAACGTGATCGGCGACTCGGTGCAGCTATTCGGGACGATCCGCACGACCGTCGAGCCCGACATGGAGCTGGCGCGCGAGCGCGTGCAGCGGACCGCCGAGCACGTGGCGCAGGCGTACGGGGCGACGGCGGACGTCGAGTTCCTCCAGCCGGTTCCGGCGGTGCACAACACCAAGCCGTGGATCGACGCCGTCCTGCCCACGATGGAGCGGGTCGTCGGCCACGACCACCTGGTGCAGGCCCCTCCCGGTCTGGGCTACGACGACGTCTCGTACTTCGTCAATCGCTACGGGGGCGTCTACCTGCAGCTGGGGGCGCAGGACGTCGAGCTGCGCGCGGACGGAACGATGGCGCCGATTCCCGGGGGCCGCGGCATCGCGATGAACCACAACTCGCACTTCTACGCCGACGACTCCGTGCTCGTGACCGGCGTGCGGATGCACGCCAACGTCGCCCTCGACCACCTGACGGGCACCATCTCGGCGGCCGCCTGAGGACCCGACTCGCCGCAGCTCAGACCCCGCCTGGCACGAACGCCGCGGCCTGCCCGACGCGCTGGCCGTCGTCGTCCAGCACCGTCCAGATCCGGCCGTCGGTGATGCGGAAGCGGCGGCCCGAAGTCGATACGCGGATGCCGCGGTAGCCGGTCACCAGACCGGCGTCTTCGGCGGTCGAGAGCGCGGAGCGGCGCTCGTCGCGCGCGTCCGGCGCGGCCGTCCGCCGCGTCGGGAAGGCGGCCGCCTCCTCGATGGTCAACTCGAACGCGTCGAGCGCCGCCGCGTTGGCGTAGACGCAGAGCGGATCGTCGCGCCGGTCGTGCGCCAGCACGGCGAGCGGCACGCCGAACAGGGCCCGGGCCCGCGCGTCCTCGTCGTCGGACGGTAGGTCGATCAGGTCCTCCCCCGCCCAGTGCCGGTAGCTGCGCAGGATCCACCGCGCCCGGATTCGCAGCTCGTCCTCGGTCCACGCGGGCATCGACGGAGGGTATGCGGTGGAGGCGGTCGCAGCCGACCGCCCTTCCCGGTCGTTCGACTCGACGCCGTCCTTGCGTCTCGGGCCGGCACCGTCCGCTCGCGGCCTGATCGGTCGTCACGTCGGCGGTCACGCCGCCAGCAACCGGTCGACGGTGCCCGGACCGGCGACGCCGCTGGGCTCGAGCCCACACGAGGCCTGGTAGCGGCGGACCGCGTCGACCGTCGGCGGGTTCCAGGCGCCGGTCGCGTCGGCGGCGGGCAGCAGCCCGAGCGCGACGAGACGCGCCTGGGCGTCCGCGGCCGGGATCGCCGGGACGACCTCCGCCGAGCTGGCGGCGCCCGGCACGAGCGCGACGGCCAGCAGCCGACCGGAACGGCGGGCCCGGCGGCGACCGAGGTTGAGGTGGAGCGGGTGGGCGATGGTGCTCATAGTGCGTTCCATCCTTCGCGGCGGCCCGGACGGCATGCAAGCGAACGTGCGTTCGCCTTCGAATTCGCCGTCGCAGCGGGGAGTGCCCGGAATCGCCCGGGTCCCGGGGAACACCATCTCCGGCGTCATCCCGTGACGGTCCGATGATTCCTGCCGGCCCGCCGCGTCTACGTCGAAAGACTCCCTCAGATCCAACTTTCTTCCCGACCGGAAAGAGCACCCATGGCCAGCACCGCACCCCTGATCACCGGCGTCGACTTCGTCACGATCCCGACCGACGACTTCGACGCCTCGTTCCGCTTCTACGGGGAGACGCTCGGCCTGCCCTTCGTCAAGCGCTGGGGCGATATGCCCGCCGCCGAGTTCCAGGCGGGCAACGTCACGCTCGCCATCATGGACCCGACCGCCTTCGGCCAGGAGTTCCGCCCCCACGAAGCCCCGCTCGCGCTGCGGGTCGACGACGTCGCCGACGCGCGGTCCCGCCTCCAGGAGGCGGGCGTCGAGTTCCTCGGCGACACGATCGACAGCGGGGTCTGCCACCAGGCGATCTTCCGCGACCCGGCCGGCAACACGCTGGATCTGCACCACCGGTACGCGCCGACAGCGGGCGCCGACAGCGCCTGACGCTCGAAGGCATCGCCCCCTGCCTGGAGGGCCGGGCCGCCGCGCCCGGCGGGACGACGTCCCCGCGGCGTGAGGCTCGTCCCCTACCGCGGCGGTGAGCCGTCGTCGGTGCGTGAGGAGACGGGAAGCGGGCGGCGGGCGACCTCGCGGGCCGCGTCACGGTCGAGGCCGAGCAGGCGGAGGATGCCCTCGGCGTGGTGGACGTCGACGTCCTTCGGCGCGACGCCGTCGAGGACGGCCCGCATCACCGAGATCAGGACGCCCCCCATCGCGTAGAGCGCGACCGTCTCGTCCGGCACCTGGAGCCGACCGCTCGCGATGCCCCGGCGCAGGTCCTCGAGGGCGTAGGGACCGAGCGACGTGCGAAGCACGTTGTGTGACACGTCCAGCCGCAGCAGCAGCCAGCCCCAGTCGGGGTCGCTGCGCGCGCGACGGACGAAGAAGCGGTGGGCGGCGGCGATCACCTCGGCAGGGTCTTCGATCTCGGCGGTGAGCGTGCCGATCTCGGCGGCCTGCGCGGCGATCGTCTCGGCCAGCACGGCTTCGACGATCGCGTCCTTGCCGTCGAAGTGGTTGTAGAACGAGCCGAACCCGACGTCGGCCTCGTCGGTGATCTCCTGGATCCGCGTGACGTCCGCTCCCTGACGGGCGATCAGGGTCTTCGCCGCGGCGATCAACTTGGCGCGCGTGGTCTCACGGCGGCGGGCGTGCCGATCGGGGGCGGAGGCCATGGCGAGACCGTACCCGGATCCTCGCGACAAGTCATATTTGACGATCTCATCAGTCTTGCGTATGTTCGTCAGCATGAAGCTCCGGAGGACCGCCGCAGGCCTGATCGCTCACGACCCCGAGCGCGACCGGTGGGTCCTCCTGCCGGACGAGCACGACCTGGTCGCCTTCCTGGCGGAGGGCGCGCCGGCCCGCACCCGGGCCGCAGTGGCGCTGGCCGACCCCGACGCGACCGAGGCCGACCCCGCGACGGCGGTGCTGCCGTTCGCGCCGCGTTCGATCCGCGCCTTCATGCTCTGGGAGTCGCACGTGATCGCTTCCAGCCGGATGCTGGTGAAGCACTTCTTCCCCGCGGCGATCTGGCGGATCGTCCGCACCTTCGAGAAGACCGGCCGCACGTTCCCGAAGCTGAAGCCGAGCAAGGGCTTCTACGAGCACCCGACCTTCTACGTCGCCAACCACACGATGGTGCTCGCCGACGGCCAGGACATGTGGATGCCGGCCCACACCAAGGCGTTGGACTTCGAGCTCGAGCTGGCCTGCGTCCTGACCAAGCCGCTGGTCGACGCCACGCCGGAGGAAGCCCTCGACGCCGTCGGCGGCTGGATGGTGCTCAACGACTGGAGCGCTCGGGACGTGCAGGCCGACGACGCGCGGCACAACGTCTTCGGCCCGGTGATCAAGGCCAAGACCTTCGCCAACTCGATCGGCTGCGACGTCGTGACGGCTGACGCGTTCGGCGACTGGACGGCTGCGACCGGACGCGTGCGCGTCGACGGCGAGCAGTGGTGCGAGGGCGCCACCGCCGGCCCCGCGCACGACCTCGGGGCGATGCTCGCCTACGCGTCCCGCGGCGAGCGTCTAGACGCCGGCGACGTGATCTCGACCGGCACGATGCCCGGCTGCTGCGGACTCGAGATCGAACGGTGGATCGCCCCCGGCCAGACCGTCGAGCTGGAGATCGACGGCATCGGCACGCTGACCAACCGCGTGTCCGCCGACGCGGTCCCGGCGACCGCGATCTGATGGACGCCGACGTCCTGATCTGCGGACTCGGGCCGGTCGGCCAACTGCTCGCCCTGCTGCTCGGGGACCTCGGCGTGCGGACGATCGCCGTCGACGAGGCCGAGGAGCCCTACGCGCTGCCGCGGGCGGCGGTCGTCGACGACGAAGTCCTGCGGATCTTCCAGGTCGTCGGCCTCGACCAGCGGATCCTCGCCGACGCGCAGGTCCAGCAGACGATCAGCTTCGTCACCGCCCGCGGACGCACGATTCCGGCGTTGCGTCCGGTGCACGGCGACCTCGGCCATCCGCCGCTGGTCTCGATCCACCAGCCGTCGATGGAGCGCAGCATGGTCGCCGCGCTGCGGGAGCGCGCGGCAGCGGAGCTGCGCTGGGGCCAGCGGCTCGAGACGCTCGACCGCCACGCCGACGGGGTGACCGCCTGGGTGCGGTCGGTCGACGGCGGCCGGGCCTCGCGGCTCGACGCCCGGTACCTGGTCGGCTGCGACGGCGGACGCAGCGCGGTCCGCGGGCGCCTGCAGGTGCCCTTCGACGGGTCGACCTTCGTGCAGCGGTGGCTGGTGCTCGACGCGCTCGTCGACCGGCCGATCGCCAGCGCCCCGCATCCGCACTTCGTCGGCGACCCCGCTCGTCCGATCGTGACGTTGCCGATGTCCCCGGGACGCCACCGCTGGGAGTGGATGCTGCACCCGGGCGAAGACGCCGCCGCCTTCGTCTCCCCCGCGCGGACCGACGCGTTGCTGAAGCCGTGGATCGGACGAGCAGGTCGAGGTCGAGCGCGCCGTCGTCTACACCTTCCACGCCCGGACCGCCAGCCGCTGGCGCGCGGGGCGCGTGCTGCTCGCCGGGGACGCCGCCCACGTGATGCCGCCGTTCGTCGGCCAGGGCTTCTCCTCCGGTGCGCGCGACGTCGCCAACCTGGCGTGGAAGCTCGACGCCGTGCTCCACGGCGCCCCGGAGCGGCTGCTGGACAGCTACGAGGCCGAGCGCCGCCCCCACGTCACGAGCATGCAGCGGCTCGCGGTGCGGTGGGGCGGCGTCGTGCAGACGTCGGACCGCCGGATCGCTCGGGTGCGGGACGCCACGTTGGAGCTGCTCGATCGGACGTCGCTGCGCGAGTGGCTGAGCGAGCGGGCCAAGCCCCGCCCCACGTACGGCAGGGGCGCCTTCGTCCGGACGCCCGACCGGCTGCCGTTCCACCGCAGCGTCGGCTCGCTGTTCCCGCAGCCCGACCGCCTGGACGACCGGCTCGGCCGCGGCTGGGCCGTGGTCGCCAGCACCAGCGAGGCCGCCGCGTCGTGGCGCGCCGCCGGCCTGCACGCCGTCGTGTCACCCCACGAGCGCGAGTGGACGCTGCTGCGCCCCGACCGCTACGTGTTCGCGTGCGAGAACCGGTCCGAGGCGCTGCGCGGGCTCCGCGACACCGTCGGCAGCGGGCTCCGCACCGCCGCCCCGACGCCCGAGGCGGTGGCCGCATGATCGCCGTCCTGGGAGCGACCGGCGCCATCGGCCGGCACGTCACGGCCGAGCTGACCGCGCGCGGCATCGACCACCGCGCCCTGAGCCGCCCCGCGGTCGACCTGCGCCGCCCCGGATCGCTGCGTCCCGCGCTGGAGGGAACGAAGCAGCTCTTCCTGCTGACCCCGCACGATCCCGACCAGGCCGAGTTGGAGGCCAACGCCGTCGACGCCGCGGTCGCCGCCGGCGTCCGGCGGATCGTCAAGCTCTCGGGCGGCGCCCCCGCCGTGGGGCCCAACGGCCCGACGAGCACCGCAGTCGCGCACTGGCAGAGCGAGCAGCGCATCGAGCGCACGGGCCTGCGGTTCGCGTTCCTCCGGCCGTCGTTCCTGATGCAGAACCTCGCGACGATGCCCCGCCGCGCCGGCTTCCTGCCCGCGCCGATGGGCCACGGCCCGGTCGCGATGATCGACGCCGCCGACGTGGCGACCGCGGCCGCCGCGGTGCTCCAGGACGTCGACGGGCCGGACCGCGCGTGGCACCTGACCGGCCCGGCAGGTCTGACCTTCGACGAGGTCGGCCACGCGCTCGGAGTCCGTTACCTCAACGTGCCGCCGTGGCTGGCCGCCCGGGCGTTGCGGCGCGGCGGGGCCTCCGACTTCGAGGTCGACCACGCCCTGCGGATGGCTGCCTACTTCGCCTCCGGCGCCGACGGCACGCCCACCGACGATGTGCGCCGTCTCACCGGCCGCGCCGCGCGCTCGCTACGCCAACATCTCGCCGAGAAGGACGCCTGAAGCCATGGTCACCACCCGCATGGGCCACGTCGGCCTCCGTGTTCCCGATCTCGACGCCGCCGTGGCGTTCCAACGCGACGTGATCGGCATGGTCGAGGTCGAGCGGATCGGCGGCGCCTCCTATCTGACCTGCAACGACCGCCACCACGAGCTGATCCTGATCCAGGACCCGGTCCGGCGTGGTTGCGACCACATCGGCCTCGAGGTCGCCGACGCCGCGTCGCTCGAGGAGGCCCGGCGACGCGTGCCGGCCGCGGGTGGCACCGTGCTGGGTGGTGTCTACGACGGCGAGCCGGGCATCGACCGCGCCCTTCGCGTGCGCGGCCCCGAGGGTCACGTCTTCAAGCTCTTCTGCGGGATGCAGCGCGGCGTCGAGCTGGAGCCCGGTGACCGCCCGATCAAGTTCGAGCACGTCTCGGTCAAGGTGCGTCGGCCGCGCCGGTTCGAGCGCTTCCTCCGGGACGGCCTGGGCTTCCGGTTCTCCGACCGGATCAACCCGATCGCTAGCTGGTGGCACTGCGACGCCGACCACCACGGCATGGCCGTCGTGCTCTCGCCGACCGTCGAGCTCTCGCACTACGCCTACGCCTGGCCGGACCTCAACGCGCTGGGCCGCGTCGCCGACCGCCTGAAGGCGCTGCGTCAGCGCACGCCGATCTGGGGACCGAGCCGTCACGGGCCCGGCAACAACCACTTCCTCTACCACCATGACCACGACGGCGCGATGGTCGAGCACTGCTCCGAGCTCCAACAGATGCCGCCGACGGGCGACTACCAGGCCCGCAACTGGCCGCTGCTGCCGGACCCGATCAACCAGTGGGGCGGGCCCCCGCCGCTGCGCTTCGTGCTCACCGGGTTCCCGGTCCTGGAGCAGGACGCCGGCCGACCGAGCTGGGCCACGAGTCCGGACCGCACGTCCCGCGAAAGCTGACGCGCACAGCGGCCGCTCGCCGGTCTCAGACCACCTGCGCCGCCGCGTGGCCCGACGCCCACGCCCACTGGAAGTTGAAGCCGCCCAGGTGGCCGGTCACGTCCAGCACCTCGCCGATGAAGTACAGCCCCGGGCTCTTGCGCGACTCGAACGTCTTGGACGAGACCTCGCGGGTGTCGACGCCGCCGAGGGTGACCTCGGCGGTGCGGTAGCCCTCGGTCCCCGCCGGCACGACCCGCCAGGCGCCGAGCTGGTCGGCGACGGCGCGCAGCTCGGCGGGGTTGTACTGCTTCATCGGCTTGGACGCGAACCAGTGATCGGCCAGCAGGGACGCCATCTTCTTCGTAAAGACCTCGCTCAGCACGGTTCTCAGCTCGCTGTTCGGACGCGCGGCGTGCTGGCCCTGCAACCACTCCAGCGCGTCGCGGTCGGGCAGCAGGTTGATCTCGACCGTGTCGCCGGGGTTCCAGAACGAGGAGATCTGCAGGATCGCCGGGCCGCTCAGGCCGCGGTGCGTGAACAGCAGGTTCTCGCGGAAGCTCTCGCCGTTGCAGCGGGCGACGCAGTCCACGGACGTGCCCGACAGCTCGGCGCACAGCTCCTTGAGTCGGCCCGACGTCGTGAACGGCACCAGGCCGGCGCGGGTCGGCAGCACGGTGTGGCCGAACTGACGGGCAATGTCGTAGCCGAAGCCGGTGGCGCCGAGCGTCGGGATCGACAGACCGCCGGTGGCGATCACCACGGACGCCGCGCCGACGTCCCCCAGGTCGGTGCTCAGCCGGTAGCCGTCGTCGGCCTTTTGGATCCCGTGGACCGCGGTGCTGACGTGCAGCTCGACGCCCACCTGCTCGCACTCGTCCAGCAGCAGGTTGAGGATGTCCTTGGACTTGTGGTCGCAGAACAGCTGGCCAAGCTTCTTCTCGTGGTACGGCACGCCGTGCTTGGCGACCAGGCCGACGAAGTCCCACGGCGTGTAGCGCGCCAGCGCCGACTTGCAGAAGTGCGGATTCTGCGACGCGTAGTTGACGGGCTCCGCGTACATGTTGGTGAAGTTGCAGCGGCCTCCCCCGGACATCAGGATCTTCTTGCCGGCCTTGTTCGAATGGTCGAGCAGCAGCACGTCGCGCCCGCGCTCGGCGGCCGTCATGGCGCACATCAGCCCGGCGGCGCCTGCGCCGATGATCACAACGTCGGTAGAGCGCACGGCACGTCCCTCGAGAACTGCGGATCCGGGGTGGGGCGGGCGGGGAGCCCGGCTCTGGAGGATACGGCGCGGGACCGAGGCGCGGACCCCGGCCGTGCCGCTCAGCGCGTCGACTTCGGTCCGTATACGGGACCCAGATCGACGAGCACACGGGGCCGCGACCCGGACCCGGGGCCCCCCGCTCACCGCGGTGCCTTCGACCGGACCATTCGGCACAAGGCGACACGCTCCGGCCCGGGCACCACACGTTCACGGCGATCGCCCCGCCGAGCGTGCCGGCGCCGCCGAGAAGCACGTCCGATCTGGGGCCCTCTATCGTCGGGGGAGTGACGATCGACAATGGTTCAGCGGGTTCGACGGTCTCGTTCGACCCGACCTCCATCAACGCGTTCCGATTCACCGGGCGGTCGATCGACGACGACGGGCTCGTCAGCCTGCACTACGCGCTCGACGAGGTCGAGACGTTCACCGAGACGTTCGCCATCCCGGTGAGCCCCGGGTCGGTCGTCGATCGCGCGGCCCTGGAGCCGCTCCTCGACCTGCTGCACTGGGTCGCCGGCGTCAGCTACTTCAAGATGGCCGCCCCGCGCGACGTGGCCTGCGAAACCGGCGCCCCGCCGCCGGCCGCCGCCGAGTACCTCGAAGCGCTCTACTCGGAGGGCCTCGGCGAGTTCGCCTACGAGAACCGGGCACGCCTGCCCCATCTGCCGCGCCCGGTCTTCCCGCGGGCCGACGGGTCCGCGGTGGCCCCGCCGGCGCCCACCGACCCGACGCGTGTCCTCGTCCCGATCGGCGGCGGCAAGGACTCGATCGTCGCGCTCGAAGCCGTTCGGCGCTCCGGAGCGGATCTCTCCCTGTTCGTCGTCAACGCCTTGGCCCCGATGCGCAGGACCGCGCAGGTTGCCGACCTGCCGATGCTCGAAGTCAAGCGCGGGCTTCCGCTCGACGACTTCAAGCGCCTGAACGCTGGCGGCGCCCTCAACGGTCACGTCCCGATCACCGCCATCATCTCGTGCGTCGCGCTGCTGACGGCGAAGATCAACGGCTTCGACGCCGTCGCCCTGGCCAACGAGCGATCGGCGTCCTCCGGCAATCTGGTGCACGACGGGATCGAGGTCAACCACCAGTTCAGCAAGAGCCTCCGCGCGGAGGATCTGCTGCGGGCCGCCGCAGCCGAGGCGGTGCCCGACGTCCAGATCTTCTCGCTGCTGCGCCCGGCGTCCGAGCTGGCGATCGCCCGCGGCTTCGCCGAGAAGCTGCAGGACTATCACCGCGCGTTCACGAGTTGCAACCGCAACTTCCACACCGACCCCGCGCTGCGCGGCGGTGAGGCGTGGTGCCGCAACTGTCCGAAGTGCCGCTTCGTCTTCCTGATGCTCGCCCCGTTCTCCGCGCCGGACCAGCTCGCCGAGATCTTCGGTGGCGCGATGCTCGACGACGACGAGCAGTACGAGGACTTCGCGCTGCTGACCGCCACGGGCGGCTTCAAGCCGTTCGAGTGCGTCGGCGAAGAGCAGGAGTCCTTGGCCGCCATCGAGTTGCTCTCGCACGACGATCGGTGGCGCGACCAGGCGGTGGTGCGGCGGCTCGTCAGCGATGCGCTCGACGTCCAGGGTCGTGATCCGGACCGCGCCGACACGTTCCTCCGCCCCGCCGACGCGCCGCACGTCCCGCGCGCGCTTGCCGACAGCCTCGGCCGGTTGCTCGGCTGGTCGGAGTCCCCGACGGTCGACCGCTGACCATGCCCACCACGCCGACCGAACCCGAGGGCGACGAGCTCCGCTTCCCGTCCGCCCCGCGACTGACTGCGGACTCCGACCTGCTGGAGACGATCCGCGCGTGGACGGCAGCGCCCGCCCTTCGCGCCCTGATCGAGGGCTTCGACGGCACGCCGCCGGCCGCGGACCTGCCGCTGGGCGAGACCCTCGCCCGGCTCGACGAAGTCTCGGAGCGGTGGGACTATCGCAAGAAGGCCAAGGAGCACGCCGCTGCATCGGCCGGGGATCGCACCCACACGTTCGATCCGGGACTGACCCCGCAGCAGGTGCTGTTGACCGAATCCGCGAGCGTCGCGCTCGGGCTGCAGGAGCTCGAGCCACCCGCGTTCTCGCACTACGACCACATCATCGTCCTGGGAGGTCTCGCGCGCGCCTGTTTCGCCCGCCCGTTGCACGCGGCGAAGCTGCTCGCGGACGGCACCGTGACCACCGGATCGGTGACCGCCCTCGGAGCGTTCCGCCCGCTGTTCGACCACGAACTGCCGCTGACCGCGGGGATCGACGGCGACACCGAGTTCGACGTGATGCAGGCGGGAATGCGCGCGGCGTTCGGTCTCGGGGAACCTGAGAGCCGGGATGGCAAGGGAAAGGGGGCCAAGCGACGCTGGGCGTTCGAGCGCTACCAGGGGCCCGGCGGGGTCCCGGTACACGTGGTAGCCGCCCCCGTGCCGTGGAAGAAGCGACTGCGTTGGCGGTTGCGCTGGTGGGCCCGGGACGACCGGCCGCGGGCGACCACGCTCGACGCGTGCCGGTGGCTCGCAGAGACCCACGGCACCTTCACCGCCGGTCAGAGCGTGCTGATCGTGACGACCTACCACTACCGGCTCTTCCAGTTGGCGGAGGCGCTACGCGCCTGGGGCGTGCCCCTCGGGCTCCGGGTCGACGCCGTCGGGATGCGCCCGGGGGCGATCGATCCCCGGCTGTCGTGGCAGGCCAAGCCCCACGAGATCCTGCAGGAGACGCGGTCGGCGATCCGCGCGCTCCGGGGCCTCCACGAAGAGCTGACGGCGCCGCCCGCCGGCGGGTGAGTCTGGCGGCCGCGCGGCCGCGTCCATCGGTGGTGCCGCCGGCATCGCCAGCGGACGAGCGCTGGTCTAGCGACTGCTCGGCCGCGTCCACCAACGAATCCATCGTCCGAGCAGTCGGCGTCACCAGCCTACGGGCGGTGCCGCGCGCAGCATCGCCACACAGGCAAAGCGCCCGGTCGGGCCTTCGAAGCGGTGCGAGTAGAACTCGTCGAGGCCGGTGGACGTCGAGATGCCGCTGATCTCGATCGAGGCACGCGGCACCCCGGCGCGCTCGAGGTCGATGGCGTTGGCCTCCCACAGGTCCAGAAGCGCCTTGCCGTCGGGCCGCGGCCGAAGGATCCGGTCCGCGTCGTCGCCGTAGTTCTCGCGCGCAAGCGTGATGACGTCGGCCCCCACCTCGTAGTCGTCGGGCGAGATCGACGGACCGATCCCGACGAGGACGTCCTCCGGCCGCGTTCCGTACCGCTCACCCATCACGGCCAGGGTGCGTGAGGCCAGGCGCCGCACGGTGCCGCCCCAGCCCGCGTGGGCGAGCCCGAGCGCGTGGTGCGCCGGGTCGTAGACGACGACCGGAACGCAGTCCGCGAGGGTGACGCAGAGCGGGATCCCGACGACATCGGTGACCATCGCGTCGGTCGAGGTCACGACGTCGTCGTCGTTCCGGCTGCCGCGCCCCGCCTCCCCCGCCTCGATCACCGTCACGTCGGTCCGGTGCACCTGCTCGCACCAGACCGACCGCTCGATCGGCAGGTCGAACGCGCGGAACAGCGCCTCGCGGTTGGCCACGACGTCGGCCAGCTCGTCAGCGACGCGTGTCCCGACGTTCAAGCCGGTCTGCGGGGCGGTGCTGACCCCGCCGATCCGGGTCGACACGAGCGCGTCGACGCGCTCCGCCGGCAGCGACGAGAAGCGATAGGCGACGAGACCTTGCGATTCGGTGCGATCCACCGGACCATCGTAGTCGGCGGTCCGTCTCCCCCGTTCGGGGCCGCACCTCCGCCAGCCGCACTATGCGCGCATCGGTAGGCCAGCCACTCCCGGCCCAGCCCGCGCCCCGCCCACTGCTCGATCAGAGCGCCAAGCGCAGCGGTTGCTCGAGCAGGTCCCTGATGCGTGCGAGGAACAGCGCCGCGTCGGCGCCGTACAGGATCCGGTGATCGCAGCTGAGCGTCAGCGTCAGCAACGGGCGGTCGACGATCTCGTCACCGTCGCGGGCGAGTGTCTGACGCATCGCCCCGACGCCGAGGATCGCCGCCTGCGGCGGGTTGACGACCGGCGTGATCGCGGTCATCCCGTACATCCCCAGGTTCGACACCGTGAACGTCCCGCCCGACAGTTCCGCCGGCGACACGCTGCCGTCACGCACCGCCGCGGCCAGCCGACGGCTCTCGGAACCAACCTGGCCGAGCGACTTGTGGTCGGTGTCGAAGATCGTCGGCACGACCAACCCGCCCTCGGCGGCAACGGCGATCCCGACGTTGATCCGCTCGTGCAGCTCGAATGCGTCATCGACCCACGAGCCGTTGGCCAGCGGGTGCTCGCGCAACGCGACCGCGGACGCGCGCACGATCAGATCGTTGAACGACGGCGGCTTCTCGCCCTCCCCGACCAACGTCTTCAGGCGAGACCGCAGGGCGATCGCTTCGTCCATGATCACCTCCGTCTGGACCTGGAAGTGCGGGACCGTCGTCTTCGACTCGACCATCCGCCGCGCGATCACCTGCTGCAGCCGCGTCGGCGCCTGGCGGGTCGTACCCGCATCCGCGCCGCCCTCCGGAACTGCCGTGCGGTTTGCCGCCTGGGGGGTGGCCAACCGCACATCAGACGCCGACGGCGGCCTGGTCGGGCTCGCCATGCTCGACGCGTCCGGCTCGACCGCCACCCCGGCCGCTCGCAGCACGTCGCTCTTGACGATCCGGCCCCGCGGGCCGCTGCCCGTCACGTCACCGAGCGCGATCCCGTGGACCTGCGCGTAGCGCCGCGCAACCGGGGTCGCGACCGCCTTGGCCCCATCCCCGAACCAGCTATCGCGGCGGGCGACCGGGACCGCCACCGAATCTTGGCCGACGTCACGCCCAGCCGCAGCCGCGGCGCCGACCGCGACCGCCGCACCGACCCGCGCGATCGGCACACCGACCGGGACAGCGTCCCCTTCGGGCACCACGATCTGCAGCGTGCCTTCCGCCTCGGCCGCGTAGGCCATCGTGGCCTTGTCGGTCTCGATCTCGACCAGCTCGTCGCCGACCGCGACCTCGCCACCGTCCTCGATCAACCACTTGACGATCGTGCCCTCCTCCATCGCGTCGGAGAGCTGCGGCATGGTGATGTCAATCGTGTCGGTCATGGTGCTCATTGCGGTCATCCGATGAGGTCCAGGCACGCACCGACAACGGTCTCGGTGTCAATGCCGAAATGGCGGTACAGGTCGTCGACATCGCCGGACTGCCCGAAGTCCTGGATGCCCAGGCAGGCGATCCGCTCGCCGTTGATCCCCGCGAGGAAGGCCAGGGTGTGCGGATGGCCGTCGTGGACGGTCACGATCGGAGCGGCCCGGTCCGCCGGGAACAGGTCGTCGAGCACGTCGGTCGGCGCGTCGGTCAGCCCCTGACGGGCCTGCAGCGCACGGAACACCAGGTCCGCCGAGGTCAGCACCACGACGTCGACTTCGACCTCCGCGGCGGCCAGCTCGTCCGCGGCGGCCAGCGCCTCGGGGACCACCACGCCGGTCGCGACGATCGTCACCTCCGGGACGACCGGCGCGCTGCGCAGCCGGTAGCCCCCGGCCAGTACCTGCCGCCGCCGCTGCTCGCGGGCGGCCGGGTCGCTCGGCACCGCGGCCAGCGACTGGTCCAGCGGCCGCGTCGAGAGCCGGAAGTACGCCGACTCACCGTCCGCCCGACCGAGCCGCCCGAGCGCGTGCAGCAGCGTCCACTCCAAATCCTGCCCGAACGCCGGCTCCCACGCCACGCACTGCGGCTGCTCCAGCCCCACCGACGGGGTCGTGATCGAGTGATGGGCCCCGCCCTCCGGCGCCAGCGTCACCCCCGACGGCGTGCCGACCAGGATCGACTGCCCACCGGCGTACATCCCGAACGACCACGGCTCCAGCGCGCGATTGACGAACGGGTCGTAGATCGTGCCGATCGGCAACAACGGCTGCCCGTCTCGCGACCACGTCGCGCCGAGCTCCCCGAGCACGCCGACCAGGTTGCCTTCAGCGATTCCCAACTCGATGTGCTGGCCCTGCGCGGACTCCTTCCAGCGCATCACCGTCTCGGTGTCCTCCGCAAACCAATCCACCCGGTCCCCGGGATTCCAGACCCCGACGCGGTTGATCCAGCCACCGAGGTTGGTCGACGACGCCACGTCCGGCGACACCGTCACCACGTGGTCGGCGACCTCTGGTTGCGCATGCGCGAGGTCGACGAAGAACCGGCCGAATGCCTGCTGGGTCGACGCCTTCCCCTTGTGATCACGACCCACGTCCGTGGCCACCGTCGGCGGCGTCCGCTGCGGCGACGGCTCGCGCCGCAACCGCTCCGCCGCCTCCACGCAGAGCGCGGCCTCGTCTCGATGAGCGTATTGGGCGCAAGTTCCTCAACGCCGGTGTCGGGTTCGGCGGCGGCTGCCTCCCCAAGGACATCCGAGCCTTTATGGCCCGTGCGGGTGAACTTGGTGCTGATCAGGCACTGACCTTCCTGCGTGAAGTGGACGCCATCAACATGCGCCGGCGCTCCCGCGTGGTGGAGATGACGCGG
>JADMKN010000148.1 GCA_015478825.1 Patulibacter sp.
GTTCCGGCCGCGGCGGCCTCGCCGGCCGTGGACGCGGCGCCGGTGCCGGTGGCGGCCTGCGGTGTCCCCGTAGCCGCCCCCTCCGTCCCGGCGACCGCGCCGTCGGGAACGCTGCCGTCGTCGACCACCGTGCCGTCGGGGTTCAGCGTGTCGCCGTTCTGCGTCGACGGGTTCGGGGCGGGCTGCCACGCGGCCGACGGCGGGCCGAAGGTCTTCGCGGCGCGCTCGGCCCGTGCCTTGCGAGCGTCCAGGTAGCCGATCCCCTCGGGGTCGGGGAAGACCATCCCGGCCTCGCGCCCGACCCGGCTGACGCGATCGGTCGACCCGAGCTCGGCGACCGAGTTGCGCAGCGACGCGGTGCTGCGCTCGAGCGCCGAGATCTCGGCGTCGCGCTGCTCGATCAACTGGTTGGTCTTCAGGGTCGCCGCGTGCAGGAAGATCACGCCGCAGCCCAGCAGCAGGACGAGCGCGAGCCACGGCCGGCCGCCGGTGATCCGGCCCAGCAGCAGGCCGGCCAGGCGCAGCGGCACGAGCGCCAGGCGGATCGGCAGCAGCGCCAGCCGCAGGCCCAACGGGGCCGGAGCGGGCTTCGGGGGCTTCGGTGCGCCCTTCCGCGGTCCGCCGGGACCGCCGGGACCTTGCGGCGGACGACCGCCGGGCTTGCGGTTGCGCGGAGGCGCCGAGCGGGCCGTGCTTCGCGAACCGGGACCCTGCGGACGCCCCGACGGCGGTGACCCGTGACGGAAGGCGCGCGGATCACGCCGCGGCGCCTCCTCGGTCTCGGGGACGTACAGGCGCGGAGCCGGGGCGCTCACCGCGACCGTCCGATCCGGCGCACGCCGCGCAGCCGCGCCGAGCGCGAGCGCGGGTTGGACTCCTGCTCCTCCGGCGTCGGCGCGACCGACGTCTTGCGGCCGATCGTCTCGGCCTCGGGGGTCCGGCCGCAGACGCAGACCGGCAGGTCCGGCGGGCAGACGCAACCGCGGGTCAGCGACGCGAAGTAGCGCTTGACGCGGCGGTCCTCGAGCGAGTGGAAGCTGATCGCCGCGAGGCGTCCGCCGTCGTCGATCACGTCCCACGCGGCCGGCAGGGCGCGGTCGATCTGTCCGAGCTCGTCGTTGACCGCGATCCGCAGCGCCTGGAAGGTCCGCTTGGCGGGGTGCCCGGCCGCGTACCGCGCGGGCGTCGGCACGGCGCGGGTGATCACGTCGACCAGCCGACCGGTGGTCTCGATCGGCTCGCGCTCGCGCTCGCGGACGATCGCCCGCGCGATCCGGCCGGCGTAGCGCTCCTCGCCGAGCTCGCCGATCGTCCGCTGCAGCGTCTCCGCGTCCCAGGTGGCCACGACCTCGGCCGCCGAGGTCAGCTCGGAACCGCCGTCGCCGAGGCCCATCCGCATGTCCAGCGGCGCGTCGCGCGTGTAGGCGAATCCGCGTTCCGCCTGGTCGATCTGCATCGAGGACATGCCAAGGTCGAAGTACGCCCCGTCGGCCCGAAATCCTTCCGCCGCGAGCTGCTCGAACGCGTCCGCGAAGGGCGCCGCGACGACCCGCACGCGGCACGGAGCGGTGGCTTGGAACCGCTCCGCGATCTCCAGGGCGACCGGGTCGCGGTCGACGACCACGAGCAGGCCCTCGGGCCCGAGCCGCTCGGCCACGAGCGCCGCGTGACCGCCGGCCCCGAAGGTCCCGTCGACGACGGTCTGGCCCGGCTGGGGATCGACCATCGCCACGGTCTCCTCCGCGAGCACGGGCCGGTGGGGCGCGTCCTGGGCCTGACGTTCGTCGGACGGGTCGGGCGGGATGTCCTCGCCCATGGCTACGCGGTCTCCGGCGGGGCGGGCGGGAACGCCTGACCACCGATCGCGTTGGCGATGTCGAGCATCGCGTCCTGCAGCGTGGGCTGGTAGTCGGCCCAGACGGCGCGGTCCCAGAGCTCGAAGCGCCGACCGCTGCCGACCAGCAGCACGTCCTTGCCGCTGATCTTCGAGTGATCCAGCAGGCCCTGGCCGACCGTGACGCGCCCCTGGCCGTCGAGCTCGCCGGGCGTCGCCGCGGAGTTCAGGAAGCGCTCGATCTGGCGCGTGTTCGGGTCCAGCGGGTGACGTCCGGCGAGCGACTGCTCGACGAACGAGGCGTAGTCCGCGACGGGCTCGATCCCCACGGCGGGGACGTCGTGCGAGCGGACGAGCACCAGGCCGGCCTTGAAGGGCTCGCGGAACCGCGCCGGAATCGTCAGGCGGTTCTTGGCGTCGAGGGTGAGCTCGAACTGGGACTGGAGCTGAAGGGCCGACAAGAGCGGGTGACCGGCGGAGATGACCGGTGCGAGCCGGGCCGGAAGCGGTGGGAGGAACCGTCCCCGGCCCGACTCGCTGGGAGGAACATACCCCACCAGACCCCACTCTGCACCACGAATTTCGCACGACGCCCCACTCCACCGTAGCGACGGCTCCGGCGGAACATACGTTCGCTCGCCATAACCCCAGCAGAGGAGCCGTAAACCGGCTCACGACCCTCGTGGTCGACCAGAATCTGCAATCGCCCATGCAGGCGCAAGAAGAACAAGCGTTCGCTCTCAAAGTCCGCCGCAGGAGCGCACGGGGCCGGCCCACGACCTCGCAAACTGGGCGAATCGAGGTCCACGGGGCGGCATCGGTGGGGCAAAGTGGGGCTCGCCGGTGGGGCGTGGTGGGGCAGCCCCGGACGAGCCGGATGCCGGCGCCTTCACCCCCGCGTCATGTGCAGGCCGTACGATCCGCGGGTAGCCCCAACGCCGTTCGGCCGGAAGGATCCATGTCCCAGCACCCCGTTACTCCGTCTTCCGAGGCGTCGCCGCGGCCGCGTTCCTCGCGCCGCATCGCCCGGGCAGTTCCCCTCGCCACCGTCCTCGCGGGCGCGCTCGTGCTCGCCGGCTGCGGTGGCGACGACGAGGACACCAAGGAGCCGCCGGCCACGCCGGCCGCGGCCGCCAACTTCAACATCACGTCCGAGCTGGCCGCGTCGGTCCCCGGGAACGCCGTGATGTTCGCCGAGGTCAAGCTGCAGCCCGACGGCGAGCAGAAGGCCGCGCTCGACGAGCTCGTCGGGCTGTTCGGCGAGGACGCCGAGAAGTCGTTGGTCGACGAGCTCGGGCTCGACGACGAGGAGAACGGCAAGACCTTCCAGGAGGACTTCGCCCCGTACCTCGGCGAGCGCGCCGGTGGCTTCGCGATGGTCGATCCGAACGCGGGCACGACCAAGACCACCAAGGACGACGAGCCCGACGGCGCCTTGGTCGTGCAGGTCAAGGATCAGGCCAAGCTGACCGAGACCGTCGAGGCGACGAACGAGAAGTCGACCAAGAAGGTCAAGATCGCCGGGCAGGACGCCTACCGCAACGAGGACGGCGTCACGCTCTGGATCGGCGAGACGCTCGCGGTCGCCGGCACCGACAAGGCAGTGACCGCGGCGATCGAGGCGCAGGGCGGCGCCACGCTCGACAAGAACCAGCGCTTCACGACCGCGCTCGAGCAGGTTCGCGGCAGCGACCCGCTGGCGCTCGGCTGGACCGACCTGCAGAACGCCTCGGCGCTGGACGACGAGCGCCGAGG
>JADMKN010000149.1 GCA_015478825.1 Patulibacter sp.
CTGCTCGAGGTCGGCCTGCGGGTCCGCGACAGCCCGACGGACGTCGACCGCGACCTGGTCTCGCGGATGCTGGTCGGCAACGCCGAGGAGGGCGCCCGGCTGCTGCTGCAACGGCCCGACGAGTATCCGCGCGAGCGTCTGCTGCGGTTCACCCGCTGGCTGACCGGCACGATCCCGCGCGGCGCGGCCTATCCGGTCAGCCTGCGCGAGCGGCTGGACGGCCTGCCCGCCGACGATCCGCTGCACGCGCTGATCGCGGCCCACGCCGCCGCCCTGACGGGCGGTCAGGCGCCCGCCGACGACTGAGTCAGGCCACCGTCACCAGGCTGCGGATCGCGTCCGTCGTCGCCGACGGGTTCTCGACCGGGGCCATGTGCCCGACCCGGGGCAGCTCAACCAGCTCGTGCAGCTCGGGCAGCCGGTCCGCCAGGCGCTCGGCGTGGACCGGCGGGGTCAGCCGGTCGTCGGTCCCGACCAGCACGGTGGTCGGCACCGTGAGCGCCTCGACGCCCTCGTACAGGTCGAGCGAGCTGAGCGTGGTCCCCGTGTTGGCCCGCACGTCGCGCGGGCAGCGCAGCACCATTTGGGCGCAGAACGAGACCGTCGCCGGACTGGCCGCGCCGCAGAGCGCGACGTACTGGACGACCCGGTTGACCACCGGCGACGCCTTCTTGGGCAGCGGCGCGGAGCTGCCGAGGAAGAGCTGCGTCAGCTCCTGCTGGATCCGCTCGTTGACGCCAGACGCGGGGAGCACCAGCGCCGACGTGATCAGGTCGCCGACGCCGGTGCTGAACAAGCCGGCCGCCGACACGCGCTGCTCGATCTCGTCGGGCCGGTCCGAGGCCCACGCGACGATCGTCATCGCGCCGAGCGAGTGGCCGACCAGGACCGCGCGCTCGCCGTCCGGCACGGTCGCGCGGAGCACCGCGTCGAGGTCGTTCGCGTAGGCCTGGATCGAGTAGTCGCCGCCGCTCGACGGCGCGCTGTCGCCGTGCCCGCGCAGGTCGTAGGCGACCAGCCGCAGGTCGCCCTGGAGCGCCTGGATCTGCAGCTTCCAGAACTCCAGCGCGCAGGTCCAGCCGTGGACGAAGACCACCGTCGGCGCGCCCTCGGGACCGAAGACCCGGACCCGGAGGTCGGTGCCGTCGCCGGCCCGGACGGGGACCGTCCGCCCGCCGACGGGGCGCAGCAGCGCGGCGTGCCGGGGGTCGGCGGCGATCCGCCGTCGGTCGCCCAGGTAGGACGCGCCCCAGGCGGCCCCGGCCGCCGTGGCGGTCGCCGCGGCCGAGAGCGCGGTCCGTCGCGACCCCAGGTTGATCCGTTTCGTGGCTCGAGCCATGACCACAGCCTACGGGACCGTAGGAATCCGCGGGGCCGTGCGGATCGGCGCGCTCAGCCCGCCGGCCGAGGCGGTGGTCGCTCCTCGATCTCGATCATCCGCGCGTCCGGCGACTGCCGCCCGATCGCGGCGAGCGCGAGCGCCCCCGGGACGGCGGGGAGCCAGGTCGAGATCAGCCGCTGCAGCAGGCTGGCGAGCACCGCCACGCCGCCGGGGATCCCGAACGCCAGCATCATCCCGAGCAGCCCGGCCTCGACCCCGAGCCCGCCCGGGATCGGCAGCAGGTTGGCGACCTGGCCGAGCAGGTAGGCCATCAGGATCTCGACGACGTGCGGGGACGCGCCGAAGGCGTGGCAGGCCGCCCACAGCACCCCCGCGTCGGCGACCCACCAGAGCGCGCCACCGACGATCGCGACGTCGCGCTCGCGAACCAGTCGCGAGACGTTGTGGATGCCCTCGTCCAGGATCGCGGGGACGGCCGCCAGCGCCCGGGCGATCTTGCCCTCGCGGTGACTCGACGCGTCGGCGAGCTTGCGCAAGCCCGGCCGCCCGAGGAAGGCGACGACGAGGATCAGCGCCGCGATCCCGGCCGGGATGATCGTGATCGCGGCGTGGCCGCGCCCGAACAGGAAGAGCACCAGCCCGGTGACCGCGATCAGCAGGATGAACCAGACGTAGACGATCGCGATCTGCGCGGCGACGGTCGCGCCGGCGTGCCGGGCGTCGAGTCCCTGGCGGCGCAACGCGAAGGTGGTCGACGCGATCCCGCCCGCGCCGGCCGTCGCCAGCAGCCGGGTGGCCGCCACGCCGGCGAGCACGATCCGCCAGCTCGTGAACCGCGGCAGCCGCAGCCTCGAGCGTCGGGTCGTCGCGTTGAAGACCCAGACGTAGCCCATGAACGAGACGACCTCGAGCACGACCGCGACGACCAACCAGACCGGGTCGCCCTCCCGGACCTTCATCCAGGTCTCCTCGAGGAACCCGACGTGCGGGGCGAGCAGCCAGAACGCCACCAGCACCAGGACGATGACCGCGATCCCGATCCCGACGCGGCGCAGCAGGCCGGCGGTCTGCGGGGCCTCGGAGGCGGTCGGGGGCGCGTCCGAGTCGTCGTCGCGCCGGCTCAGTGGATCGGACGATCGACCGGCGGGGCGCTTGACGCTCGCACCGCGCGCGTCCGTGGCATCGTCGGCCACTGGGGGGAGATCAGCCTCGGGCACAGTCGGTCGTCAACGTCGCTTCGGGATACAGCCGGGGCCGGCACGCGCTCTCCGGTCGAGACCGCGGATCGATGGGGCCGAACCGCGTCACCACCGCTGTACCGTCCGTCATACTCTCACGCCCGCACCCGCGGCGCGGATCGATCGGGCCACCGCACGCAGGCGCCCGCGACGACCGAACGACCAAACGACCGGTCACGCGACGGCGCGGGCGACCACGCGCCAGCAGGATGCCCGGGAACGCTCAGCCGCCCCGACGCCAGCGCACGAGCTCGCCGTCGTGCTCCTCGACCGCCTGCCCCCGAGCGGCGAGCAGCTCGAGCGCCGCCAGCAGCGCCGACAGCCGCGCCGGCCCGCGGTAGCCCGAGCTGGACGGGCGCCAGATCCCGCTGCCGAGCTCCCACGTCGACGTCGGCTCGTCCGTCAGCGCGGTCCGCGCCCGGTCGATCCGGGTCTCGAGCCCGGCCAGCCGCTCGTCGTGCAGCCCCGCGACGTCGTCGACCGTCGCCCCGTGGCCGGCGAGCAGCCGGTGATCGGTCAGCTCGCGGGTCCGAGCCAACCCCGCGACGTACTCCGCGGCCGGGCGCGGACCGGACATCGATCCGAGCACCGGCGTGACCGGCGATCCGTCCCAGAGGTGGTCGCCGACGAAGCTCAGCCCGGCGTCCTGGTCCACGAACAACGTGTCGGAAGGGCTGTGACCGGGGCGCAGCACGGTGGTCAGGGTCAGGTCCCCGGCGGCGAAGCGGTCGCCCTCGTCGACCACATGGTCGACGAGCACCGCCGGGATCGCCGTGGTGTAGGGCAGGGCCGTGCGGGCGCCGTCCATCATCGCGTCCGGGCCCCCGTGCCGCCGGCCCTGGGCGATGCCCCACTCCAACTCGCCGTGGAAGTGCGCCGGCGGGTCGGCCAGGACCTCGGCGACGGCGGCGTTGGCCACCACCCGCGCGCCGCCGGCCGCGACGACCTCGCCGGTCAGGCCGATGTGGTCGAGGTGGTGGTGGGTCAGCACGACCTGCTCGATGTCGGCGTAGGTCAGACCGAGCGTCGCCAGAGCGCCGCTGAGCATCCGCGAGACCCCGGGCAGCGCCGCGGCGGCGTCGACCAGCGTCAGCGGACCGTCGCCGCGCACGAGGTGGACGTTGAGTCCCGCGTCGAAGCCCGCGAAGGGCATCGCGATCCGGACGACGCCCCCGCCCTGCTCTTCCACGGTCGCGGTCGGAGCGCTCGACGCCATCGGCGGGATTCTGGCACGCGGGGCCCGGCGACCGAGCGCCGTTGGTCCGCGGTGCGCCCGGCATGGCCGGGGCACCGCGAACCGCAGGGGTCGGCCGGCGCCGTGGCGGCGACGCCGACCGCTCACCCTGGGGGACTCCTACCCGGTCCGTCCGCCCGCATCACCACGATCTGCCCGACGGGTCGCGACGCCGCTAGGCTGCGAGCCGTCGTCCGCCGTCCGGACCGAGAATCGATGTCGCGCTCCCTCCACACCCACGACCCGCACGGCCACGAGAGCCCACTCCAGGCGATCTCGAACGCGATGGCACAGATCTACAAGGCGCAGTTCGGACGCGGCCCGACGAAGGTCAAGACCTACTTCGCCGGACCCGACGCCGTCGTCTGCATCCTCGAGGACACGCAGACGCCGGCCGAGAAGCGCCTGGTCGAACGGGGCGAGTTCGAGCGGATCCGCGAGATCCGGCTGTTCTTCCAGTACGCCGCCGAGGAGGACCTCCGGGCTCCGGTCGAGGCCGCGACCGGGCGGCGCGTCCGCGCCTTCGTCAGCGGCGCCGACACCCGCGCCGACGCGTCGGTCGAGGTCTTCCTGCTCGAGGAGCCGGAGGACGCGCCGTAGGCCCGGGCCGCCAGACCCGGGCTCGCGGCGCGCCGCGGCCGGTCAGTTGAATCGCCGCGGGACGGCCGCGGCCTCGCGCGGATCGCGGTCGAGCTCGTAGTCCTGCTCGACGTCCTTCTGCGTGAGCAGGAACTCGCGCATCCGAGCGAGTGCGCGGGCAAGGATCCGCGAGACCTGCATCTGCGAGATCCCGAAGCGGTCGGCGATCTCGCGCTGCAGCAGACCCTCGCTGTAGCGCAGCGCCACGATCCGCCGCTCGCGCTCGTCGAGCGTCGCGCACGCCCGGCGGACCAGGTCGCGCTCGTCGATCGCGGCGAGCTGCGGGTCCTCCTCGCCGAGCATGTCGAGCACGCCGACGGTGTCGCCGACCGGGGAGTCGAGCGAGAGCCCGCTGTAGCCGCGCCCGCCCTGCAGCGCATCGACGATCCGGTCCTCCGGCTCGTCGAGCGCGTCGGCCAGCTCCTGCACCGTGGGTCGCCGTCCGACCTCGGACACGAACCGCTCGGTCTCGCGGTTGATCTTCGCGTCGAGCTCCTGCACCGATCGCGGGACGTGCAGCAGCCAGCAGTGGTCGCGGAAGTGCCGTTTGATCTCGCCCGTGATGTTCGGCGCCGCGAACGCGACGAACCGGGTCCCCGCGTCCGGGTCGAAGCGGTCGATCGCCTTGACCAGGCCGACCGATCCGACCTGCACGAGGTCGTCGAACCGCTCGCCGCGACCGCTGTAGTGGCGGGCGAGCGACTTGACCAGCGCCTGACCGCGGCGCACCATCTCCTCGCGGGCCGCGGCGTCGTTGTGCTCGTGGTAGCGGCGCAGCAGCCGAAGGTCGGTCTGCTCGCGGCGCGTAGCGGAATCCAGATCCAGCATCGGGGATGCCTCCCTACGGGGGTGGGCTGTCCTTCCGGCGTGCGTTGCGAGGGTCCAAGACCCTGCTCAACGTCACTGCCTGCTGTTTCTCATGACGGTCGCCGTGCGAATCTCGCGAACGTCTCCAGCCGGCACCCTGGGGGAGGGAGTGCCTGCCGTCGGCGCCGCACCGCGACGTCCATCACTCGTCCCGACCGTAGCACCGGCCGGCGCCCCGATGCGTTTTCTTTGGGGTGCGCCGAAGCCCGTTCCGGACGCCCCGCGGCGCCCGCCCGACCCGGTCAGGCGTCGTCGGACTCCGCTTCGGGCGCGGGGTCCAGCTTCGCCGCCCGGCGCGGTCGCAACGGATGCGCCAGCCGGTTCGCGATCCGCTCCACGCCGACGACCGCCGAGCCCATCGCCGCGACCCGGTCGTCGAGCGTGCGGACGCCCGAGAACATCGCGTCGACGGTGTCGCGGAGGTGCACGACATCGGGCGGCAGGCGGCCGATCTCCTCGTGCAGCAGGCCGACGGCGACGGCAACCTGCTGGAGGTCGCCGCGCATCGCGTGGAGCTCGCCGTGGATCGCCCCGACCGACGCCAGCTCGAGCTGCAGCAGCCGGATGTCCTCGGGCAGCGTGCGCAACGTGCGCTCGAGCGCGATCACCGCGTTCAGCGCCAGCTCGACGCGCGGCAGCAGCGACGGGAGCGACGGGAGAGGTGGGAGGGCGCCAATCCCGGGAAGGCTCATGCGCATCGTCCGTCCCGCTCTCGCTCTCGACCGACCGGCCCCGGGCCGCTAGCGCTTGACGCTCGCCGCGCGGCGAGCGTCGGCTTGATCGACCGTGACCTGCTCGTGGCCGCCCATGCCGACCGTGGTCTGGCTGAACGAGCGACCGAGCGCCCGGACCTCGTCCTCCATCCGCGGCACCAGCGTGCGGGCCTGACGACCGATCACCTTGTCGGCGATCGGGCCGATCACCAGCGTCCGCAGCGCCTGGACCACGCCGACCGAGCGCGGCACGTAGACGCGCCGCTTGCGACGGGCGATCCCGTCGGCGAACGCCGTCGCGCACTCCTCGACCGAGGTCGTCGCGCCGAGCGGGCCGGGGAGGTCGGAGCGGGTCGCCTTGAAGCTGCCCAGGTCGGCCTCGATGTCGCGCACGAGATCGGTGTCGATCCAGCCCGGATGCGCGCTGCCGACCTTGACGCCGCGGTGCGCGACCTCGAGCCGCAGCACGTTGGCGAACGCCTCGGCGCCGGCCTTCGACGCGCAGTAGGCAGCCATGCCGGGCAGCACCGTGAACGAGGCCAACGAGGCCACGACCAGCACGTAGCCCTTGCGCTCGATCACGTGCGGCAGCGCCGCGCTGACCGTGCGGACGACGCCGTTGAGGTTGACGTCGATCGTGCGGACCAGCGCGTCCGGGGCGCCGAGCGCGACGGTGCCGAGGTTCGAGACGCCCGCGTTGGCGACGACGGCGTCGATTCCGCCCAGCGCCTCGACGGTCTTCGCGACGGCCGCGTCGATCGCCGCCTGGTCGGTGACGTCGGCCTCGAACCAGACGTGGGCGGGACCGGGCGTCGAGCCGGCGGCGTTCAGCTCGTCGGCCAGCGCCCGCAGCCGATCCGGCTCCATCCCGACCAGCGAGAGCCGCGCGCCGCGACGAGCGAGCACCCGGGCGGTCTCGGCGCCGATGCCGCGCGCGGCTCCGGTGATCAGCACGACCTGCCCTGTGACGCTCTTCGACATGGCGACACCCTACCCGGCCGTAGGATTCTTCGCTACTGACGAGTAGGTCCGGGCGCGTGTCGTCCGGGAGCGAGCCGCGCCCGCCGGGCGGCCCCCGCCGCTGCCGGGCGGCGAGGACGATCAACTAGCCTTCTTGCCCATGGCCCTGCTCGATACCCCCGTCCGCACGCTCGACGGAGCCGAGGGCTCGCTCGAGCCGTACGCCGATCGCGCGCTGCTGATCGTCAACGTCGCGTCGCGCTGCGGCCTGACCCCGCAGTACGAGGGCCTGGAACAGCTCCAGCAAACCTACGGCGAGCGGGGACTGCAGGTGATCGGCGTCCCCTCCAACCAGTTCATGGGCCAGGAGCCCGGCAGCGCCGAGGAGATCGCGACCTTCTGCTCGACGACCTACGGCGTCAGCTTCCCGCTGCTCGAGAAGACCGACGTCAACGGCGAGGATCGGCATCCGCTCTACGCCGAGCTGACCGCGAAGGCCGACGCCGACGGCGAGGCCGGCGACGTCCAGTGGAACTTCGAGAAGTTCCTCGTCGCCCCCGGCGGCGAGGTGGTCGGGCGGTTCCGGCCGAAGACCGAGCCGCTGGCGGACGAGGTCGTCCAGGCGATCGAAGCCGCGCTGCCCCGCTAACGCCGACGACGCCGGACGGGACGCTCGCACGTGACCGCCAGCACCGCCACCGGAGGTCGTCCGGTGATCGCCGTCGCCGCGGGACCGGCCCTGCTCGACCCGGCGCACGCCCTGCGCGACGCGTTCACCGTGGTGGGCGCCGTCGTCACGCCGGTCGACCTGTCGAGCGACCCGGGGCTGCCGCCCGGCACGACGGCGATCGTGCTCGGCGACGGCGCTCCCGTGCCGCACGCCGCCGCGCTCGCCGCCAACCGGTCGATGCGCGACGCGCTGCTCGCCGCCCACCGCGCCGGCGTGCCGGTGATCGCCGAGGGCGCGGGCCTCGGCTACCTGGCCACGAGCCTCGACGGCCACGCGATGTGCGACCTGCTGCCCACGATCGCCACGTCGGGCCGCGGCGGGATCCCCGGCGCGGTCGAGCTGCTGGCGGCCGGCGACGGCCCACTGCACCGCGTCGGCGAGCGCCACTCGGGGCAGCCCTCGGCGGCGATCGCGCTGGACGTCACCGCCGGCTCGTCCCCCGCCTGGACGATCGGTCGTCGCCGTGAGGGCTGGGCGGCGCCCGGTCTGCACGCCAGCCTCGTGGTCGTCCCGTGGACGGTCACCCGCGCCGAGCGATTGCTCGCGGTCGCCTCCAGCCCGGCCTGAGAACCTGCTCCAAGATCAGTGGGTTCTGAGACCCGTTCTGCTGCGCCGCGCCGTCCGGCGCATGTCCGGTCGGGGAGCGGGTACCCCGGTCGTAGACGCGCCGCGGTCGAGCCGCGAGCGCGATCTCGGCGACCACGACCAGGAGGCTCCCCATGCCGCCCAGCGGTGTCAAGTCGGGTACGAAGCGCGCCCGCCAGTACGAGAAGGTCAAGAAGTCGGTCAAGGGCCAGGGCAAGTCCGAGGACAAGGCCGAGGAGATCGCCGCCCGCGTCGTCAACAAGGAGAAGGCCCGCAGCGGCGAGAGCAAGACCGCGTCGAAGACGTCCACGCAGGACAAGAGCTCGGGCGAGCGCGGCGGTCAGCGGTCCGGCACGTCCGGTCCGCGAGGCCGGACCCGCGACCAGCTCTACAACGAGGCCAAGCAGCTCGGCGTCGACGGCCGCTCGAAGATGAACAAGGACGAGCTGCGCAAGGCGGTCGACAACAAGAAGTCCTGACCGGGACGCACGCCCCGTCCGCCCTCGGCGGGCGACGCCCCACGGATCGTCCTCTCGATCCGGCCACGGCTTCGAGGTACCACGAACGCGGGGTCCTGCCCCACGGATCGTCCTCTCGATCGCGCTCCTCCGCCGAGGGATCGATCCGGGGGGTTCGCAACACGACCGTGCACCGGGGATACTGCCCCGGTGACCACGACCGGATCCGCTGCCGTCCAGACGGTGCGCGACGTCGTCGCGCGGATCGACGTCGACGCGCTGACCGCGCAGCTCGTCGCCGACCTGCGCGACGAGCCGGCCTACCGGCGGTTCGTGCGCGACGAGCGCCTACGCGACCGCGGCCCGGCGGTGGTCCGCTGGAACCTGGAGCTGTTCGGCCGCTGGCTCGCCGACGGCCGGCCGCCGAGCATGGTCGAGCTCGACCGGATCGGCGAGCTGGTCCGGATCCGCGCCGAGGAGGGACTGCCGATCGAGGACGGCCTGCGGGTCTACCGGCGCGGCGCCCGGCTCGGCTGGGACACGGTGCTGCGGATGGCCACGCCCGACGAGCGCCAGGCGCTGCTCGAGGGCAGCGCGATCTACCTCGACTACGTCGAGCTGGTCGCCGACGCGTTCCTGGCCGCCTACGCCGACGCGGCCCAGGCCCACGACCCGACCGAGGCTCGCGCCCGCGACCTGATGGGCCGGCTACGCCGGGCCGCCCCGGGGCCGCACGAGCAGGTCGTGGCCGAGCAGCTCGGAATCGACCTGCGGGGCGCGGTGCGCCCGTTCGCCGCGGCGATCACCGGAACCCCGGTCGCCCTGCACGCGGCGCTCGCGGCCGAGCTGCGCGCCGGCGGCGTGCTCGCGTGCGTGCGGTCCGGCGGCGTGGTCGGGGTCGCGCCGGCCGGCGCCGATCCCACGGCGACGGTGGCCCGGGTCGCGCCGGCGGCGACCGTGGCGTGCGCCGACGACGACGGCTGGGCCGCGCTCGATGCCGTGCTGGAGGAGCTCGCGACCGTCGTCGCCCTGGGCGCCGCGGCCGGTCGGGCCGGGCACGTCCGCGCCGAGGACTTCCTGGTCGACCTGCTGCTGTCGCAGGCGCCGCGGGCCCGGGATCGGATCGTCGCCCGGGTGCTCGGACGGCTCGACGCCGACCAGGCGACGACCCTGCGCGCCCTGGTCACCGCGGACTTCGACCGCAGCGCCGCGGCGCGGGCCCTACCCGTCCATCGCAACACGATGCTCCAGCGGGTGCAGCGGATCGAGGCGACGACCGGCCTCGACCTGCGCCGGATCAACGATCAGGTGCTGGTGGCGCTCGCGGTGCGTCCCACGAGGTGACGCCGCGGCCGTGGGTCGGCGCTACGCCACCGCCCGCGCGACGGCGCGACCGGCGGTCCGACCCGAGAACAGGCAGCCGCCGAGGAACGTGCCCTCCAGCGCCCGGTAGCCGTGCATCCCGCCGCCGCCGAAGCCGGAGACCTCGCCCGCGGCGTAGAGGCCCGGGATGGGGATCGCGCTCGCCGCGTCCTCCGGGGAGGCCGACGCCAGCACGCGGCCGTCGAGGTCGGTGTGCAGGCCGCCCAGGGTCTTGCGCGTCAGCAGGTTGAGCTTGACCGCGATCAGCGGCCCGTGGTCGGGGTCGAGCAGCCGGTGCGGGGCGACCACCCGGGTGACCTTGTCGACCAGGTACGTCCGCGCGTTGCGGATCGCCTGGATCTGGGCGTCCTTGGTGTAGGTGTTCTCGACCTGGCGGTCGCGGGCGACGATCGTCCGCTCGACCTGGTCGCGGTCGAGCAGCGGCTCGTCGGTCAGGGCGTTCATCCGGCGGACCAGCTCGTCGACGTCGGTCGCCGTCACGAAGTCCGCGCCGTGGTCGACGAACGCCTGTACCGGGCCGGGCGCGCCCTTCGCCAGGCGGGCCCTGACCAGCTCGCGCACGCTCTGCCCGGCGATGTCCGGGTTCTGCTCCGACCCCGAGAGCGCGAACTCCTTCTCGACGATCGTCCGGGTCAGCACGAACCACGAGTGGTCGTGGCCGGTCGCCTTGATCGTCGCGAGCGTGCCGAGCGTGTCGAAGCCGGGGAAGTTGGGCGGCGGCAGCCGGCGGCCCGTCGCGTCGAGCCAGAGCGACGACGGCCCGGGGATGATCCGGATCCCGTGGTCGGTCCAGATCGGGTCCCAGTTGCGCAGGCCCTCGACGTAGTGCCACATCCGGTCCGGATTGACGATCCCCGCGCCGGCCTGCGTCGACGCGATCTCGAGCATCCGCCCGTCGACGTAGTCCGGGACGCCCTGGACCATCGACTCCGGCGGCGTGCCGAGGCGCGCGGGCCAGTTGCGCCGGACCATGTCGAGGTTGGCGCCGATCCCGCCGGTGGTCACGATCACCGCCTGCGCGGCCAGCTCGAACGCGCCGACCGCGGCGCGGCTCGTCGGCCGTCCCCGCTCGTCGGCCGCAGGCTCGAGCACCGAGCCCCGCACGCCCATGACGGCGCCGTCGGCGAGCACCAGCGCATCGACCCGGTGCCGAAAGCGCAACTCCAACCGGCCCTCGGCGGCGGCGGTCCGGAGCTTCTCGACGAACGGCCGGATCACCGCCGGTCCGACGCCCCAGGTCAGGTGGAACCGCGGCACCGAGTTGCCATGGCCCTCCGCGGTGCCGTCGCCGCGCTCGGCCCAGCCGACCTGGGGCATCAGCCCGATGCCCTGCTCGCGCAGCCACGCGCGCTTCTCGCCCGCCGCCCAGCCGACGTAGGCCTCGGCCCACTTCCGCGGCCAGTAGTCCTCGGGGCGGTCGAAGCCGGCCGTGCCCTGCCAGTCCTGCCACGCCAGCTCGTAGGAGTCCTTGATCCCCATCCGCCGCTGCTCGGGCGAGTCGACGAGGAACAGCCCGCCGAGCGACCAGAACGCCTGTCCGCCGAGCGACTGGTCGGCCTCCTGATCGACGAGGATCACGCGGCGCCCGGCGGCGACCAGCTCGGCGGTGGCCACGAGTCCGGCGAGCCCGCCCCCGACCACGATCGCGTCGGCGTCCTGGTGCGCAGCAGCAGTCATGGCGCCATCCTCTCCGCCGCGGGCGGCGAGCGCAACGGGCGACCCGCCCGGATCGACGTGCGAGGGGTGGGCACGGTGCCCATAGGCCGGCGTAGCGTTCGCGGGGCGGACTCGGCGTCGAGCTGATGCGGATCGCACCCCCGGGGAACACGAATCCGCATCAGCTCCCCGACGGTTCCTCGACCAGCGCCGACACGACGTCGGCGACCGCGTCCAGGTCCTCACGCTCGGGCGCGCTGACGTTGATCCGCGCGACGAGCCCCTCCGTGCGGGCGCGCGCCGCCGCCGCGATCTCCCGGGGCTCGCCCGAGAGCACGATCGCGTCGAGCACCTCGTCCGGGACCTCGGCCGCCATCCGGTCCCAGGCGCCGTCGAGCGACATCCCGTGCAGCCGCTCGCCGAGCGCTCCCCAGCCGTGCAGGTCGAGCACGCCGCGGTAGCCCGGCGTGGAGGCGTAGAAGGCGACGCGACGCCGCCCGGCCTCGCGCTGCTGCTCGTCCGGCGCCACGAGCTGGGCGACCGCGATCGCGCACGAGCCGGCGGGACGCCCGGCCCGCTCGGAGCCGCGGTCGAGCGCCGGGCGGATCACCCGGCGGACGTACTCCTCGGTCTGCAACGGGTGCACGAGCACCCCGTCGGCGACCTCGCCCGCAACCTCGAGCATCCGCTCGCGGACCGCCGCCAGCCAGACCGCGGGCGCGCCGTGGGGCTGGGGTCGGGGACGGAACGCGGGAGGCATCAGCGTGTGGGTCGAGAACTCCCCCCGGAAGTCGAGCGGGTCACCGGTCTCCCACGCGTCCCAGATCGTCCGCAGCGCCAGCACGTACTCCCGCATCCGGGCCGCCGGCCGCGACCAGGTGGCTCCGTAGCGACGCCGGACGTGCGCGCTGACCTGGGTGCCGAGCCCGAGCACGAACCGTCCGCCGGTCAGCGCCTGCAGGTCCCAGCCGGTGTAGGCGGTCTGCATCACGCTCCGCGGGAACGCGACCGCGATGCCCGTCCCGAGCTGGACCCGCGACGTGCTCCCGGCGGCGAGCGCCAGCGGCAGGAACGGGTCGTTGTTGGTCTCGGTCGCGAACACCCCGTCGACGCCGAGCGCCTCGGCCCGGGCCGCCCAGTCCGCCGCCTCGGCCAGCGCCACCCCGCGGATCGTCACGTCGATCGACGGGCGACCGGACATCGGAGCGTCTGCGCTGTCGACCATCGCCGGAGAATAGTCGCCGGGCGGGCGCGCGACGCGGCGGGACGGGTCGGCCGGTCGGAACGTGGTCTACCCTGCGACGGGTGCTGAAGCGTTACCGCGAGAGGCCGTCGTCGACGACGGCCGGGGGTCACCTGTGCCGGTGAGCGCCACCCCCCGGGTGCTGGTGATCCCCGACGGCCTGGCCGAGCGGCCGAGCGGGAACGACGACCCGCCGACCACCCTCGACGTGATCCGTCCTCTGGCGCTCGACGCGCTCGCCCGCCGCGGCGCGGTGCGACGGGTCGCGGTGACCCCGGACGGCCTGCACGCGGGCAGCGAGACCGGGCTGCCGGTGCTCTTCGGGTGGACCCCGACCGCAACGGTCTCGCGCGGGCGGATCGAGGCGGCCGCCCACGGGATCGACATCGAGCACGACGACGGGACCGGCGACGCGGTCCACCGGGTCGACGTCCGCCACGCGGACGGGCGCCCGTGGCCCGAGCTCGCCGCCGCCGCGTTCGACCGGCTGACCGCCGCCAACCCGGCCCACGCGGTCCACCGACTGGCCGGCCACCGCCTGCTCGCGATCGGCGCGCGGGAGCCGACGCTGCCCCTGCTCGATGGCCTGGAGGGCGCAGACGACCCCGGCGATCCTCCGTGCCTGAAGCTCTGGGCGGACGGCGAGGTCCCGCCCCCACTGCTCGACGACCGGACCGTGGTGGTCTGCGCCCCGCGCAGCACCGCCGCGGGGATCGCGCGGCTGATGGGCGCCGAGACGGTCCATCCGACGGGAGCGACGGGCCGGCCGGGCACCGACGTCGCCGCGAAGGCCCGCGCCGCCGTCGCCCTGATGCGCGACGGGACGCCGACGGTGGTCGTCCACGTCGGCAGCCCGGACGAGGCCGCGCACGACCACGATCCGCAGGCCAAGCAATTGGAGGCCCAGCGGATCGACCGCGACCTGCTGGCCCCACTGGCCGGGGTCGCGATGGACCTCGGCTCGCTGCTCGCGGTCTGCCCCGATCACGGCACCGACCCGCGCACCGGGCGCCACGTCGCCGACCCGGTGCCCGCGGTGCTCTGGGGCCCGGGGGTCCCGCGCCGCGGCCCCGACTCGCTGCGCGAACGGCTGGTCGCCCGCGAGCCGGTCGTCGCGACCCCGTGGACGATCGCCTGAGCGCCGACCCCGAGGCCGCCCCGGGGCGTACAATCCCGCTCGTTGTCAACAGTTGACCAGCGGCGGAGGGAGCGGGCGTCCGGGCGCGCCTGGGCGATCTGGGCGATCGCCGCGTCGGCGTACCTGATCGCGCTGCTGCACCGGATGGCGCTCGGCGTGGCCGGCACCGACGCCGCCGACCGCTTCGACATCCCGGTCGGCTCGCTCGCCGCGTTCACCGCGCTGCAGCTCCTGCTCTACCTGGTGATGCAGGTCCCCGCGGGGCTGCTCGCCGATCGCGTCGGCCCGCGTCGGACGCTCGCGCTCGGGCTGGCGCTGATGGCCGCCGGCGAGCTGCTGTTCGCGTTCGCGACCAGCATGCCGGTGGGCCTCGTCGGTCGCGGCCTGGTCGGGATCGGCGACGCGCTGACCTTCCTCAACGTGCTGCGGCTGGTCCACGCCTGGTTCCCGAACCGCCAGCAGACGCTGCTGGTCGCGCTGACCGGGTTCGCCGGGGCCGTCGGCCAGCTCGTCTCGACGGTGCCACTCGAGCTCGGCCTGCGGCACCTCGGCTGGGCCCCCACCTTCCTGCTGATCGGCGGACTCACGTCCCTGCTCGTCGCCCTGCCGCTGACCCTGGTCCGCGACCGGCCGCCCCACGTCCCCGCCCCGACCGCCGGCGCCCACGACTCGATCCGCCGCACGCTCGCGGCCGCCTGGCGGCGACCCGGGACCCGCCACGGGTTCTTCGTCCACATGGCGACGCTGGCGCCGTTCCTGCTCGCCACGGCCGTCTGGGGCGTGCCGTTCATGGAGGGCACGCAGGGGCTCGACCGCGATGCGGCCGCCGGCTACCTGCTGCTCGGCGCCCTCGGGTTCCTGATCAGCGGCCCGATCCTGGGGCTGGTCGTCGGCGCGCATCCGCTGCGGCTGCGCTGGGCGTCGGTGCTCGGCCCGCTCTGCAACGTCGTCGCCTGGGGCGCGCTGACGCTGTGGCCCGGCGGGACCGCCCCGCGTCCGGTGCTGGGCGCCGCCCTGGTGCTCAGCGGGGTCGGCGCGGCCGCGACGATGTTCGCCTTCGAGGTCGCCCGCCGCGAGTCCCCGCCGGTCGCGAGCGCCAGCGCCGCCGCGCTGGTCAACTGCGGCGGGTTCTCCGGCGCGGTCGTCGGCGCGATCGCGATCGGCCTGCTGCTCAACCGGATCGACGCGCCGGCCGGCACCGCCGAGCTGGCGATCGCGACCCAGCACGCGCTGCTGCCGTCTCTGGTGATCGCCGTGGTCAGCACGATCGGCTGCGCCTGGTACGCGCGTCGCCCCTCGGTCCCGTGGTCGGACGAGGTCGACCCGGTGCCCTGGGAGTCCGAGACGGCGGTCGACCCGGACCCGTCGATCCGCTGACGCGTCGCCGGTCGCCCGAGCTCGCCCGAACCGCGCCGCGGCCGGGCGCGGAACGGACCGGAACCGCGCCGCGAACGGCTCAGATCATCGGCTCGTGCGCCTCGCGCGCGCGGATCGGGTCGAGGTGCGTAGTGTCGTTGAAGGTCCGCAGGCGCAGGCGACCGTCGCCGAACACCACCAGACGGGAGATCGACGTGTTGTCCGCGCCGAGGAACGCGAACGGCTCGCTCTTCGTCGCCTGGCGGCAGAGCTCGGCGATCACGCCGCCGTGGACGAACGCGGCGACCGATACCCCGGCGCCCGCGTCGGCGACGACCCGGTCGAAGCCCCGGCGCACCCGCTCCGCGAACGCCTCGTTGCTCTCGGCCCCGGGGATGATGTCCCAGCGCTGCTCCGTGAAGACCCGGATCGCCACCGGGTCGGCGGCGGCGATCCGCGCGCGGTACTCGCCGGCCTCCCACTCGCCGAGGTGGATCTCGCGCAGATCCGGGATCTCGAACGGGCGCAACCCGGTGCGGGCGGCGAGCGGCGCTGCCGTCTGGTGCGTCCGTTGCAGGCTGGTGACGTAGAGCCGGGCGGGCGACTGCTCGGCCAGCCGGATGCCGGCCAGCTCGGCCTGCTCCCGGCCCTCCTCGGAGAGCGGCGGATCGCCGTGACCCTCGTGGTTGAGCGCGAACGGCTCGTCCTCGTAGGCGGCGGCCGACGCGCCGTGGCGCACCAGCAGCACCTCGGTCGCGTCCTCGGGCAGCTCGAACAACCGCTGCGCGTGGCCCTTACGGCGGGGGATCTGGGGGTCCGGGGAGCTCACGGGCCCAAGGGTATGCGCTCGCCTCGCCCGGGTGGCCCGCCGTCCTGGGAGCGGACCGAACGCCGTGGTGGCCGGGCGACCCGTCAGGATGCACCCGATGCAGCGCCCCGATCACCGGCTGGTCCTCGTCCTCGGCGGCACCCGCTCGGGCAAGAGCGCGTGGGCCGAGCGGCTGGCCGCCGAGCGCGACGCGCCCGTCCGCTACGTGGCGACCGCGCCGAACGGCCCCGACGGCGACGGCGAGCGGATCGCCGCCCACCGGGCGCGACGACCCGCCGACTGGGAGACCGTCGACGCCGGCACGCGCCACGACCTGCACGCGCTGCTGCACGACGCCGGGCCCGACGCGACGGTGCTGATCGACGGCCTCGGCGCGTGGCTCGCCGGCGTGCTCCACGGCGCCGGGCTGCTCGACGACGACGGCCGCGGCGACGACCCCGCCCACGGAATCGACGGCGCCTCCGTGATCGCCAGCGCCGAGCAGGCCGCGGGGGGCCTGGCCGCGGCCGCCGTCGCGCGTGGAGGCCTGACGATCGTGGTCGGCGAGGAGGCCGGGATGGCCCCGGTCGCGGCCGATCGGGGCACGCGCCGCTGGGTCGACCTGCTCGGCAGCGCGCACCAGGCGCTCGCCGCGCGGGCCGACCGCGTGGTCCTGGTGGTCGCCGGCCGCGCGGTCGACCTGTCGGACGCCGGCGAGGCGCCGCACGCGGCGACGTCGAAGCCGTCCGGGGCGGGCGAGAGGATCGCGCCGGACGCCGCGCCGGACGCGGCCCCCGACCCGCCTGCCGCGCCCGTGCCGCCCTCGGAACCCACCCCCGCCCCGTCTTCAGCCCCGGCTCCGCCCGCCGCGGACGGCCCGGCGTGGCCGGCGCTCGACGACGACGGCACGCCGTCCCCACGCCGGCCGCACGGTGACCGGATGGTCCCCGAGGGGATGCTCGACTTCGCGGTCAACGTCGTCGACGGCGACCCGCCGGGCTGGGCCCGCCAGGCGCTGCAGGCCGGGATCTCGGATCTCACGCCGTACCCGGACGACCGTCCGGCGATCGCCGCGCTCGCCGTCCGCCACGGGCGCGACCCGGAGGGCGTGCTGCCGCTCGGCGGCGCCGCCGAGGGGTTCTGGCGCGTGGCGCTCGCGCTCCGTCCGCGGCACGCGGCGGTCGTCGTCCCCGGCTTCATCGAGTCCGAGGCCGCGCTGCGCGCCGTCGGCACGCGGATCAGCCACGTGCCGCGCACCGCCAAGGCGCAGTGGGCGCTCGATCCCGGAGCCGTGCCCGAGGAGTGCGACCTCGTGGTCGTCGGTCGCCCCGAGAACCCGACCGGCACGCTCGACCCGCGCGAGGCGATCCTGCGGCTGCGTCGCCCCGGTCGCACGGTGCTGGTCGACGAGGCGTTCGCGGACTTCGTCGCCGACGCCGACGCGCTGGCCGATCACCGGGACGGGGACGACGGCCCCGGCGAGCTGCTCGTGCTGCGCAGCCTGACCAAGACGCTGTCGGTCCCCGGCGTGCGCTGCGGGTACCTGGTCGGCTCGCCCGACGTCATCGCCCGGGTCCGCGACGCCGGGCCGCCGTGGAGCTGCTCGACGCCCGCGCTGGAGCTGCTGCGGGCCTACGCCGAGCGGCCGGACGCCTGCGACCGGATCGCGGCGCGAACCGTCGCCCACCGCGCCGACCTGACCGCGCGGCTGCAGCAGCTCGCCGGGGTCCAGGTCTGGCCGAGCCAGGCCAACTTCGTGCTGGTCCGTGTTCCCGACGGCGTCGACGCGGTGGCCGGACTGCACCGTCACGGGATCGCGGTGCGGCCGTGCGGGAGCTTCGTCGGTCTCGACGACCGCCACATCCGGGTGACGGTCCGGGTCCCGGCCCTGCACGCGCGGTTGACCGTCGCGCTCGCCGACGTGATCAGCAGCGCCGAGCGCGAGGGCTGAGCCGCCACCCCGGCGCGCCGGGGTGGCCTGCGGGACCGATCCTCGCGGATACACCGCATGCAGCAAAGCTTGCAACCCGCAGGGGTGCCCGGCGCGGCGTGGTAACGGGGCCCTGTCGAGACCGTGTCTCGACCCACCCGATTCCGGGCCGGCGCCCGGAAATTCCACGCCCCTGGAACGGAGCCCCCATGAGCACCATTGACCCCATCACCCCTCCCGAGCCAACGCTCGTCCAACGGTCGATCGCCGAAGCGATCGGCACGTTCATCCTCGTCCTCCTCGGCTGCGGCGCCGCCGTCGCGCTCGTCCCGGGCGCCGACTACGTCGGCCAGCTCGCCGGGACCGGGCTCAACCTCGGCGAGAGCAACATCGCCGGCGTCGCCGGCACCGCGCTCGGCTTCGGCTTCGGCATCGCCGGCGCGATCTACGCCGTCGGCCACATCAGCGGCGGCCACCTCAACCCCGCCGTCAGCGTCGCGCTGACCGTGATCGGCCGCTTCAAGGCCGCCGACCTGCCCGCCTACATCGTCGCCCAGCTCGTCGGCGCCACGCTCGCCGCGCTGGCCCTCAAGGGGATCTTCGTCGACGCCGAGCTGCTCGGGAACAACGCGGTCGCGGAAGGCGTCTCGAACGGCTCGGCACTGCTGCTCGAGGGCGTGCTGACCGCCGTCTTCCTGTTCGTGATCGTCGCCGTCGCGACCGACAAGCGCGCGACCCCCGGGGTCGCCGCGCTGGCGATCGGACTGACCCTGGCCGCGATCCATCTCGTCGCGATCACCACCACCGGCACCTCGGTCAACCCGGCCCGGACCTTCGGTCCCGACCTGGTCACCGGCGAGTGGAGCGGCTTCTGGATCTTCCTGGTCGGTCCGTTCGTCGGCGGCGCGCTCGGCGCCGTGCTCTACAACGTGGTCCGTCCCGACAAGGACTGAACGCGGCGGCGGGGCGCGCACGCTGCGGAGCGTGCCGCGCCCCGCTCGAATACGGTTCCCGGATCGCGTGCGTCGCGCGCCGTCCGTTCCGCCCCGCCGCATGACCCCCGTCTTCGATCTCCAGTCGCACTCGATCGCGAGCGACGGCGCGCTGACGCCCGCCGCGGTCGTCCAGGCCGCCCACGCCGCCGGCATCGAGCTCCTGGCGCTGACCGACCACGACAGCGTGGCGGGGGTCGACGAGGCGCTCGCCGCCGCCGCGGAGCTGCCGGGGATCCGGGTCGTCCCCGGGCTCGAGGTCTCGGCGCTGGACGACGACCGCGAGGACCTGCACATCTGCGGCTACGGGGTCGATCACCACCACCACGCGCTGACCGGCGCGCTCGCCGCGTGGCGGGCCGACCGCGCCCACCGCTCGCTGCGGATGACCGAGGCGCTGCGCGCCTGCGGCTGGGCCGTCGACACCACCGAGATCGACCGCCGCGCCGCCGCCAACCGCTCGATCGGCCGCCCGCACCTGGCGGCCGCGGTCTTCGACCACCCCGACAACGCCGCGCGGCTCGTCGCCGAGGGCCTGCGGAACTCGACCGACGTGCTGGTCGCGTACCTGATTCCCGGCACGCCGGCCTTCCTGCCCCGCACCACGCCGACGGTGGCCGAGGCGATCGGCGTGCTCCACGACGCCGGCGGCGTGGCGATCTGGGCCCACCCGTTCTGGGACGTCGACGAGCCGGACCGGGTGCTCGCGATGCTCGACCGCTTCGTGGCGCTCGGCCTCGACGGGGTCGAGGCCTACTACGCGACCTTCGACGCGGCCCAGACGCGGCTGCTGCACGACGCCGCGGTCGAGCGCGACCTGCTGACCACCGGCTCGGCGGACTTCCACGGTCCGGACCACCCGACCTTCCGCCGCTTCGGCGCGTTCTCGACCCACGGCCTGACGCCGCGGCTCGGCCCGATCGCCGCGCCGTAGCTTCGCGACGACGCCGCGGCGGTCACCGCTCGGGCGGGCGGGGCGAAGTACTGTTCCCGACCGATGGACTTCCTTCAGGCGATCGTTCTGGGCATCGTGCAGGGGCTCACCGAGTTCCTGCCGATCTCGTCCTCCGGCCATCTGCGGATCGTTCCCGCCTTCCTCGGCTGGGAGGATCCGGGCACCGCGTTCACCGCGGTGATCCAGATCGGGACGATGCTGGCGGTCCTCCTGTACTTCCGCAAGGACCTCTGGTCGATCGCCGGGGGCTGGCTGGCGGGGCTCCGCGACAAGAGCCGGCGCAAGACGCTCGAGTACCGGATGGGCTGGTACATCGTGCTCGGCTCGATCCCGATCGCGATCTTCGGCCTGGCGTTCAAGGACCAGATCGAAGTCGAGGCTCGCAACCTGTACCTGATCGGCTCGACGCTGATCGTGCTCGGC
>JADMKN010000150.1 GCA_015478825.1 Patulibacter sp.
CGTCGTAGCGGTCGAGCTGGAGGTGCCGTTCGAGTGGACGGCGCCGTGAGATGCACCGCTCCGAAGGGGTGACCCGCCGGCGCATCGTCGCCAGCGGTCTCGCGGCCGGCGCCGCGCTGGCGGCTGGCGGAGCCGTGGTCGGACGGCGACCCGATCAGGAGGGCGCCCCGGGTGCGGCGTCGGCGGTCGACCGCGGCCGCCTGCCGCGGGTGATCCGTCCCGGGCGTCAGCACGAGTGGGATGCGCATCTCGGCCGGGACGTGGCGGGCAACCGACTGCCGCCGCGTCATCAGCGGCTGCTGCTCTGCGCGCTGGCGAACGAGCCGACGCCCGAGCGAGCGTGGCAGGCCGAGGCCGCCCTCCGGCGGGTCGAGCGCGCCGTGCCGCTCGGTCACCACGGACTGCTGCTGACGGTGGCCTGGGGGCCGAGCTGGTTCGGCCGGATCGGCGTCGCGTCGCCCGTGCCGGTGGCGGTCGCGCTCCACGACGCCGAGCTGCCGCGGCTCGACGACCCCGTCTGCGTGCTGCACCTGGGGTCCGACGACGAACGGTTGCTGGAGCGCGTCGAGCGGGCGCTGTTCCGCGGCGGCACGCTGCTCCGGGCGGGCGGCTCGTCCGACCGGAGCGGGCCGACGGACCTGTGCGGCCTGCTGCGGGTCACCGAGCGACGCACCGGGTTCGTCGGCGCCGGCCTCCCCGAGCGCCACCGTGCGGGCGTGGTCGGGCTGCCGCAGGACCAGCCCCTCCCCACGGGGACCCCGATGTTCATGGGGTTCCAGTCCGGCCTCAAGCGCAACCAGGCGACCGAGGACGACGTGACGATCGCTTCGGGTCGCTGGGCCGGCGGCACGACGATGCACGTCAGCTCGATCGCCCTGGCGCTCGATAGCTGGTACCGCAGCCTGGACGACCGCGACCGCGTGCGGCGCATGTTCGCGGCCGACACGACGCCGGCGAAGGTCCGGCGCAGCCCCCGCGGGATCGACCATCCGGCCGACGTCGACGTGGCGAAGGTCGCGGATCAGCAGTCGGTGGTCGGGCACGCCCAGGCCGCCGCCGCGGCCCGCCGCGACGGCCGTCCGGTGATCCTGCGGCGCGACTTCGACAGTGCCGACGGCGGCGCGGCGCGGGTTCACTTCGTCTCGCTCTCGCGGTCGATCGAGGACTTCGTCGCGACCCGCCGGGCGATGGACGCCCGCCCGGCGGTCGGCCACGGCGCCGTCGGCGTCCACGTCAACAACGGCATCACGGAGTGGATGACGGTCGAGGCCCGCGCCAACCTGCTGGTGCCGCCGCGGCGCGAGCGGATCTGCCCGGCACTGCCGGGGTGGTCGGGGTGAGGCTCCGTCCGCTGCTCGGCGTCGTCGGGGCCTTGGTGCTCCCCACGACCGCCACCGCTCACGGGGGCCTGCTGATCGGCGGCGCCGAGGCGGGACCGTACCGGGTTCAGCTCATGGCGCTGGCCGTGACCCGCGGGGGCGCGGGCCCGGCGATCGACTACACCGCCTACGTCCAGCGGGCCGGCGACGGGCGTCCGGTCGAGGACGCGGACGTGCAAATCGTGGTCGAGCGGGACGGCGGCGACCAGGCGCTGCGCGTCCAGCGGATCGGCAACGGCTACGAGGGAATCGCGCGGGTGCCGAGCTCGCGCGACGTCCAGGCCTACCCGGTGCGGGTCGCGGTCCGCGGGCCGGACGGGACCAGCGACCTGCGGGTCACGCCGCCCGCGGCCGGCGGACCGCCGCCGGCGTTGCTCGGCGGGACCGCGCTGGCCGTGCTGCTGACGGGCGGACTCGTGGTCCGCGCCCGGCGGCGGGTCCCGGACGCGGACCGCCGGGACGAGGGCTGATGCGAATGCCGCGGGGAGCCCGTCGACTGCTGTACCGCCGCGGTACAGCAGTCGACGGGGCCAGGACCGGGCCGGCCGGGACTCAGCCGCTGAGGCGCACCAGCATCTTGCCGGTGTTCTTGCCGGCCATCAGGTCGAGGAACGCCTGCGGCGCGTTCTCGAGGCCGTCGACGACCGTCTCGTCGTAGGCCAGCGAGCCGTCGCGGATCCACGCGCTGACCTCGCCGACGAACTGGTCGCGCAGGTCGTAGTGGTCGAGCACCAGCAGGCCGTGGATCGACCCGCGGGTCTGGATCAGGCGGACCAGGTTGCGCGGCCCGGCGGGCGGCTCGGTCGCGTTGTACTGCGAGATCATCCCGCAGATCACGATTCGGCCGTGGGTGCGTAGCGCCCCGATCGCGACCTCGAGGTGCTCGCCGCCGACGTTGTCGAAGTAGACGTCGATCCCGTCCGGCGCGGCCTGCTTGAGCTGCTTGCGAACGCTTCCGGCCTTGTAGTCGATCACCGCGTCGAAGCCGAAGGCGTCGAGCACGTGGGCGACCTTCTGCGGTCCGCCGGCGCTGCCGATCACCCGCGAGGCGCCGAGCTGGCGGGCCATCTGACCGACGGCCGAACCCACCGCTCCGGCGGCGGCCGAGACGAAGACGACGTCGCCGGGCTTGATCTGCGCCAACCGGATCAGACCGGCGTAGGCGGTCAGGCCGGGCATGCCGAGGATTCCGAGGAACGCCTGCTCGGGGGCGAGCGAGGCGTCGATCGGAGCGGCGCGCTTGCCCGGCAGCAGCGCCAGGTCGCGCCAGCCGAGGCCGTGCAGGACCAGGTCGCCGACCGCGTGACGGTCGGACTTCGACGCGATCACCTCGCCGACGGCTCCGCCCTCGAGCGCCTCGTCGACCCGGAACGGCTCGACGTAGGACGGGCGGTCGTCCATCCGTCCGCGCATCGCCGGGTCGACGCTCATCCAGTGGTTGCGGACCAGGATCTCGCCGTCACCGGGCTCCTGGATGTCGGTCTCGACCAGCCGGAACGTGTCGAGCGTCGGCACGCCCACGGGCCGATCGACTAGCTGGATCTCGCGGCTCGTCTGCGTCATGCGCCGAGCCTATCGGGAGCGGGAGGAGGCCTACTCGTCTTCGGGCTTCGGGGTGACCTTGCGGCGGGGGGCCGGCTTCTTGGCGGCCGTCTTCGCCGCCGTGGCGGTCGCCGGCTTCTTGGCGGCCGCGGTCTTCCGCGGGGCGGTCTTGCGGGCCGCCGGCTTCTTGGCGGGCGCCGCTTCGGCCTGGCCGTCGGTCGCCGCCTCGGCGGCCTTCTGCGCGGCGGTCTTGCGCGGCGCGGCCTTGCGAGCGGCGGGCTTCTTCTTGTCGGGCGCCGTCTCGGTCCCGGCGTCGGCCGCAGCCTCGGCGGCCTTCTGCGCGGCGGTCTTCCGCGGCGCCGCCTTGCGCACCGCGGGCTTCTTGACGGGGGCCTCCGCGGCGTCGCCGGTGGCGGCTGCGGCCTCGGCCGCCTTCTGGGCCGCGGTCTTCCGCGGTGCGGTCTTGCGTATGGGCTTGGCCGGTGCGCCCTCGCCGGCGGCGGCCTTCTGCGCGGCGGTCTTGCGCGGGGTGGTCTTGCGAACCGGCTTCGCGGGCGCGGCCTCCGGGGCGGCCTCGGCGGCCTTCTCCGCAGCGGTCTTGCGCGTGCGGGTGCGGCGGACGGGCTTGTCC
>JADMKN010000151.1:0-3753 GCA_015478825.1 Patulibacter sp.
CACCGGTAGCTGCTCCGGCTGCACGCTGACGACCAGATCGCCGGGCCGCAGCTCCGGCGCGACGCTCACGGCCATCGTCTTCGCGGTCCCCTTGTTGTGTAGCCGGTCGCCCTGGGTGCTGATCCCCCACGCGCCGACCAGGACCACCAGCACGACCAGCCCGGCGCGGCCGGAATGCGTCAGCAGCACGCCGCCGAGCAGCACCACCGGGCCGACCAGCACGCCCATGTAGCGGCTGGCCCAGGCGGGGTTGACCAGCGACGTCACCCAGGCGAAGAGCAGCGTCACGACCAGCATCAGCGCAAGCACCGCCACGTGGTCGCGGATCACGGCGGCGTCGGCCGGCCGGGGCACGCCCGGGACTTGGATCCGCCCGCGGGCCGCGGACGCGATCATCGCCGCCCCGAACAGCAGCGCCGCGGTGAACGCCGCCGCCGCGATCTGCGACACGGCCAGCGAGCCGAGCCCGGTGAGCATCATCTCGAAGGTCGGGCGGACCGACCACGGTGCGCCGGTCTCGCTCGCCTGCTGGAGCAGCGTCGGAATCCACGGCAACCAGCAGACCGCGGCGAAGAGGTGGATCAGGAAGCCGATCCGGAAGACCCGCATCCGCTCGCCGCGCGACGGCTGCAACGCGACCCGCATGGCGACCGCGAAGACGCTGCCGCCGACCAGGAAGACGCCCCAGCTATGCGTGTAGAGCAGGACGGCCAGGGTGACCGCCAGGCCGACCCGCGCGGCGATGGCCCCGGGCGCGAAGACCCGCAGGTGCAGCCCCGCCACCAGCACCGAGAGGAAGGCGACCAGCGAGTACATCCGGGTCTCCTGCCCGAAGTACGTCAGGTACGGCAGCGTCGCGGCGATCGCCGCGGTGCCGAGTGCCGCGCGGGTGCCGAACGGGCGGCGGGCCATCGCGAAACCGACCGGGACGGTCCCGACCGCGAACAGCGTCGAGAGCGTGTGGGCCGCGGCCTCCGTGGAGCCGAACCAGCCGATCCAGAGGTTCAACAGCAGGTAGTAGACCGGAGGATTGCCGTCGAGCTGGAGCGCCGACGGGATGTCGAGGAAGGGGCGATCGGCCACGCCGACGCTGATCGCCTCGTCGATCCAGAACGGCGCGTCGAGGTTGCGGGTCCGCAGGAAGATCGACCACAGCAGCAGCAGGCCGACGAGCACCCAGGCGCCCGGACCGAGCAGCCAGGCGGCGGCCCGCCGCAGCCGGCCGTCGGCCGGGACCGCCCCCGACCCGGACGTCGCGGTCGTCGATTCCTCGAGCGGGCGGGACACGCTCACCGTGCGGCCTCCGCGCCGTCGCAGGCCGCGACGATCCACCAGTACGGCGATGCGCTCCACGAGCGCAGCCCCGGGATGTGGCTGACCGTCGGCGTCCAGCCGCCGTTCTGCTGGAGCCGCAGCCGCAGCACGACCTGCGCCGGCCCCTGGGGGATCATCCCGACCTGCTCGAGGGGACGGTCGAGGTACCACGCGGCCTGGGGGACCATGAACTTGTGGGTCGAGACGTCGGCGCAGCGGGCGATCCGCTCGGCGCCACCAGCGGATGCGATCGCCTTCGGCAGGTCGTCGACCAGCCGCGACTCGTAGGTGGCGCTGCGGAGCTGCCGCGGCACGTCGTCGATCGCCGCGATCGCGATCAGGACGACGAAGATCGCGACCAGCGCGACGCGCGGCCCCCGCGGGACCCGGGCGAGCAGCAGTCCGAAGCCCGCGCTGGCGGCGACCAGCAGCAGCGCGACGGGCGGGATCAGGTAGCGCTCGTTGCCGGAGAAGCCGCGCGTGGTCAGCACCACCACGATCGCCAGCCAGGCGACGCCGAAGACGGCGATCGCCACGGCCACGCGGGCCGCGCGGTCCGGCGGCAGCGTGCCCGGGAGCGGCCGGGTGGCCGTCAGCGCCGGACCCCCGTCGCCGCGCCGCCGAGCGATCAGCCCCACGACGCCGAGCACGAGCGCGGCGGCGGCGATCGCCCAGGTCGCCGTCGGCAGCATCGTAAAGAAGTCCTTGGTGACCGTCCACGCGGGGAAGTCGGTCAACGACGCCGCGCCCGGGTCGGGATTCTGGGCGCGCGAGGCGGCGCGCCAGTAGTCGCCCGAGCCCCACTTCTCCGGCAGCAGCCAGGCCAGCGGCAGGATCGCCAGGCCGGCGGCGATCAGCGCCCGCTCGCGCCCGTCCCCGCGCCAGGCCAGCCAGAGCGCGTAGAGCAGCACGAACGGCCAGGCCTCGGGACGCAGCAGGCCGGCCGCGATCCCGCACGCGAAGGCGACCCGGCGCCGGCCGTCGAGCTCGGCGAGCACCGCACCGAGCACCACGGCGACGAGCAGGCCCTCGCTGTTGGCCAGCCAGCCGTTCCAGACCCACCACGGCGCGGCCCCGAGCGAGACCGCGGCGAAGACGCCGGCGACGAGTCCGCCGAGCCGACGCGCGATCAGGAACGCGAGCACCACGCCGGTGATCGCGCCGAGCCGGGCGGCCAGCACCCAGACGTCCGGAGCGATCGAGCCGAACGGAGCGGCGATCGTCGTGACCACGACGGGCAGCGGCTTCCACGACGGACCGCTGACGGTGTTGAGCTCGCCGTGGACGATCTCGCGTCCCCAGACGATCCACGACCAGGCGTCGTAGGTCGCCGACGACGGGAAGAGGAAGGTCGCCAGACCGACCGCGAGGATCGCCGCGGCGACGACGATCACGGGCGTGCGACCGCGGGGTCGGCTGTCCGCTCCGTCCATCCGCGCGCCATCGTACTGCGGCGGTTCGGCCGCGGGCGCCGGACCGCGCCCGGGTTCCACGTGCTCGGCGGTCGTCACGCGGGGCGGACGATCGTCGCCACGGCCTGGGCAACCGCGCCCTCGCCGCGCCCGACCGCGTCCATCCGCTCGGCCGTGGTCGCCTTGACGTTGACCCGACCGCTCTCGACACGCAGCGTCGCGGCCAACCGCTCGGCCATCGCGGCCTTGTGCGGACTGAGCTTCGGACGTTCCAGCACGACGGTGGCGTCGACCGACGTCACCGTCCACCCGCCGTCACGTACGAGGCCGACGACGTGGGCGAGCAGCGCGATCGAGTCGGCGCCCTTCCACCGCTCGTCGGTGTCGGGGAAGTGCTCGCCGATGTCGCCGAGGCCGGCGGCGCCGAGCAGCGCGTCGATCACCGCGTGGGTCAGCACGTCCGCGTCGCTGTGCCCGTCGAGCGCGAGCGGGCTGTCGATCGTGACGCCGCCGAGCACGAACGGGCGGTCCGGCTGCGTGTCCGTCAGACGGTGGCTGTCCCAGCCGAGGCCGGTCCGGACGTCGACGATCGTCACGAGCCGGGGCGACCGGTGGCGGGGTCGATCGTCGGCGGCGGCGCGTCGCCGTGGCGGTGTGCGAGCTCGCGGTCGGCCGCTTCGATCGGCACCCGCTGCGGGGTCCGGCCGGTAAAGGTCGTCAGCTCGGTCACGCCAACCTCGGCGAGGAGGTCGAGCGCCTCGCCGTAGCCGTAGCCGAGCTGCTCGGGGCGGTGCGCGTCGCTCGACAGCACGATCGGGTTGCCGGCGTCGACGACCATCTCGAGGAACGCCTGGGCGGGGTAGATCTCGCCGACCGGCTTGCGCAGCCCGGCCGTCGAGATCTCGACCGCGATCCCGGACTCGGCGATCGCCTCGATCGCCGGCTCGTAGAAGAACCGCACGTCGCGCTCGGGCGTCGGCCGGGCGGGGCCCCAGACCTTGACCAGGTCAGGGTGCGAGAGGATGTA
>JADMKN010000151.1:3763-20266 GCA_015478825.1 Patulibacter sp.
GGTGCGAGAGGATGTCGTAGAGCCCGCTGCGGGCGCACTCGGCGAGCGTCGCGAAGTACCGTCGCCAGACGTCGTCCGCGCTCTCGGTGGCCGCCCAGACGTCCCAGTTGGTACCGGTCTCGGAGTACTCGGCGTCGACCCCGCGGTCGCGCAGGAAGTGCACCGATCCGAGCACGTAGTCCCACTCGCGGCCGTCGAGCAGCGCGGCCATGCGGTCCTCGCGACCGGGGATGAAGTCGGCCTCGATCCCGAGCTTCAGGTCCGTCCGGTCGCGGACGAAGCTGCAGTAGGCGTCGAGGTCGTCGACGGCGGAGAACTGCCAGAACGGGTGCTGCCAGACGTCGAGCGCCTGCGCGAAGCGGTGGATGTGCTCGCTCGCGCCGAGCTCGGTGATCCCGCGCGCCGTGGCGGCGGCGCGGTACTTCTCGGCGTTGGCCGGCGTGAAGTACTGGTCCGGGGTGGAGGGATGCTCGTCCGGCCGCAGGTGCACGTGGTAGTCGGTCAGCACGGGACGTCATTCTGCCGCAGTCGCGGGAGCAGCAGCTCGGCGAGCTCGAGATCGACCGGCACGGTGACCTTCAGGTTGGTGCTGGGGGCCGGCACGATCCGCACGTCGCCCCCGGCCGCCTCGACCAGCGAGGCGTCGTCGGTGGCGGCGGCGAGCACCGCGTCCGGCTGGGCGAGCGCGTCGACCAGCACCGAACGCCGGAAGACCTGCGGGGTCTGGACCGCCCACAGCCGCGAACGGTCGAGCGTCCGCTCGACCCGCGGCAGCGCATCCGGATCGCGGGGGTCCCGGGTCTGCTTGACGGTGTCGGTCATCGCGGCGGCCGCGACGGCCGCGTCCGCGCCGTCGGCGACCGCCGCGAGGCAGGCGTCGACGAGGGCGAGCGTGACCAGCGGACGGGCGCCGTCGTGGACCAGCACCGGCTCGTCGGCGGGGCCCGCGCCGCAGGCGGCGAGTCCGGCCCGCACCGAGTGCGAGCGCTCCCGACCGCCGGGCGCCGCGGTCACGCGCGGCGTGCCGTCGCCGGCGTCCCAGGCGCCGGCCGGGAGCCCCCAGTCGCGGGGGTCGTCAGGCAACCGCTCGCCGTCGGGGAGCACCACCACGATCCGCCGCAGCGCCGGTACCGCGATCAGCGTGCCGAGCGCCCACGAGAGCAGCGGACGGCCGAGCACGGGGACGAGCGCCTTGGGGCGATCATGCCCCAGGCGTTCCCCCCGTCCGGCGCCCACGACGAGCGCAACGGCCATCGTGGCCGGCGGTTCCTACGTCCGCGCCGAGCGGATCAGTCCTGCAGCGCCAGCGCGTCGTCGTCGACGACGACCTCATCGCCGTCGTCACCGGCCGCTTCCGCCGCCGCCGCGGCGAGCGCGAGCGCCTGGGGCGAGCCCTCGGCGGGCGGGGCGAGGATCGAGTCCAGGTACTCCTCGGCCTCGTCCTCGGACTTCTCCAGCGCGTACATCAGCTCCGACGCCAGGACCTTCTTGGCGCGCGTGAACATCTGCTTCTCGCCCGTCGAGAGGCCCTTGTCGTTCTCGCGGGTGGCGAGGTTGCGGACGACCTCGGCCAGCTCGTAGATGTCGCCGGTCTTGATCTTCTCGCGGTTGTGCTTGAAGCGCCGATTCCAGTTCTTCGGCATCTCGGTGCACGGACCCTCGAGCACGCCGAGCACCTTGCGCACCGTGTCCTCGTCGATTACGCGCCGCAGCCCGACGGCGGCCGCCTGGTCGCACGGGACGTGGACCGTCATGTCGTTGTGCAGGATCCGGATCTTGAGGTACTCACGATCCTCGCCCAGGACCTTGCGCGGCGCCCGTGCCCTCACGACCCCCGCGCCGTGGTGCGGGTAAACGACGTTGTCGCCGACCTGGAAGTCGCACTCACCGGCGGTGATCGTGTCGAACAGGTCGTCGTCGATGCTGTCAGTCATGTTCCCTCCTGGGATGGCCCGCGCGGAACGCGGAGAGATCGGCGTGAACGGCCGTGGCGCAGGGGCGCGTCACGACTGCAGGTACCGATCGACGATGTTGATCTCCTGCAGGCGGCGAAGGCCCTCGCGGATGTCCTTCGCCCGGATCTCGCCGACTCCGGGGACCGACTCGAGGTCAGCGTCCGCTCCGACGAGCAACTCGTCCAGGCCACCGAACGTGTCGATGATCTGCTGCACGACGAGCTTGGGAAGGCGCGGGATCCGCGCCAGCACCCGGTGGCCACGAGGGCTGACCGGGTAGTCCAAGGTGTTGAGCTTGCGGTTGTAGCCGAGCAGCTCCGCCAGCCGACCGAAGTCGAGCAGGTCGGAGTGCGGCACCCGCGGGAGCAGGTCGAGCGTGGCCGCGACCGCTTCCTCGCTCGGATCGGCGGAGTAATCGCGCACCAGCGCGGCCTTCTCGCCCGCCGTGCCGACCGTGGTCTCCTCGAGCTGCATCTCGATCAGGCGACCGTCGGTGCCCAGCTCGACGATGTAGCGCTCGATCTCGACGGCCATCCGCGAGACGAACTCGGCGCGCTGCAGCACCGTCAGCACGTCGTGCAGCGAGGCGCTGCCCTCGAACTCCAGCGCCGTCAGCCGGGTCGAGACCTGGTCCAGCCGGACCCGATACTTCTCGAGCGTCGCCAGCGCCTGGTTGGCCTTCGCCAACACGACCGGGATCTGGTCGAGCTGGTACCGGGTGCCGTCGACGTACAGCGAGACGACCTCGCGCCGCTGCGAGATCGCGATCACCAGCGCGTTGGTCTGCTTGCTGACCCGCTCGGCGGTCCGGTGGCGGGTGCCGGTCTCCTGCGTGAGGATCGTCGGGTCCGGGACGAGCTGGACGTTCGCCATCGCGATCTTCGTCGCGTTGGCGTTGAGCGTGATCGCGCCGTCCATCTTCGCGAGCTGGTACAACAACGCAGGCGTCGAATCGATGTCCAGGCGGATACCGCCTGAACAGAGGTGTGTGATTTCCTCCGGCTCGCCGATTGCCAGGAGTCCGCCCGTATGCGCGTTCAGGATCGAGTCGATCCCGTCGCGAAGAGCTGTTCCCGGCGCAATCATCTCGAGCGCCTTCACCAGCCGGGGCTCCTGGCGACCTTCGAGCTCTGGAAGCTCTTCGCCGGGGCGCTGCGCCATCGCAACGATTGTAGCAAGCCCTGGCGGTATTTCACCCCCCGTGAAAACGGTCGTGCACGGTGTTTCGCCCCGGGCGCCCTCGACCGGCCGTTCGGCGCGCCCCGATCGGTCAGCCGCGACGTGGCAGCGCGGACCGCAACGCGTCGCGTAGGGTGGGCTGCCTCTCGGGCTGGACGACGCCCCCCAAGCCGAACTTCCGGGCCTCGGCCAACCGCCGGTCGGCGTGGGCGACGCCGCGCAGCTCGCCGGTCAGGCCGACCTCGCCGAAGCACGCCACCGGAAGGTCCTCGGGCTCGCCGTTCTCCGACGGGCCGGACGGTCCGGGAATCGTCGGCACGATCCCCCGCGCGGCCGACGCGACCGCCAGGGCCACGGCCAGGTCCGCCCCCGGCTCGTCGCAGCGCACCCCGCCGACCACGTTGACGAAGACGTCGTGGGTGCTCGTAGAGAGGCCCGCGTGGCGCGACAGCACCGCCAGCACCAGCGCCAGCCGGTTGCGGTCGATGCCGTTGCAGACCCGCCGCGGCGGCACCAGCTCGCTCGGCGACACCAGCGCCTGGACCTCGACCAGCAGGGGGCGGGTGCCCTCCATCGCGCAGAGGATCACCGAGCCGGCCGCGCGGGTCGCCTCGCCGACGAAGCGGGCCGACGGGTCGAGCACCTCGACCAGGCCCGCGCCGCGCATCTCGAAGACGCCGGCCTCGTTGGTCGAGCCGAAGCGGTTCTTGCTGGCGCGCAGCGTGCGGTAGGTCCGCTCGCGCTCGCCCTCGAACTGGAGCACGCAGTCGACGAGATGCTCGAGCACCCGCGGGCCCGCCAGCGCGCCCTCCTTGGTCACGTGGCCGACCAGCACCGTGGCGACGTCGAGCCGCTTGGCGACCTCCATCAGCCGGCCCGCGACCTCGCGGACCTGGCTGACCGACCCGGGCGCCCCGCTGAGATCCGGGTCGTGCATCGTCTGGACCGAGTCGATCACGCAGACGTCGGGCCGTTCGGCCTCGATCGTCGCGATCACCGTTGGCAGGTCGGTCTCGGCGAGGATCGGCACGTCGAGCGCCGACTCCAGGCCGACGGGGTCCGCGTCCTGGCCCGCGCCGCCGTCCCCGGAACTCGGGGGCACCGCGAGCCGCTCGGCGCGCAGACGGACCTGGGCGGCCGATTCCTCGCCGGACACGTAGAGCGTCCGCGAGCCGGCCCCCTGGAGGTGTCCGAGGACGGTGTTCAGCAGCGTCGACTTGCCGATCCCCGGCGATCCGCCGAGCAACACCAGCGATCCCGGCACCAGGCCGCCGCCGAGCACGCGGTCGACCTCGACCAGTCCGGTCCGCAGCCGTGGGACCCGTGGCGCCGTGACGTCGCGCAGCCGCGTCGGCGTGGCCGCCGGGACGCCGGACGACGAGCGCCCGCGGGTGGCGCCGGACGACGGGCTGCCCCCGCGTCCGCCGGTCGGCCGGCTCGCCCGCTCCTCGGTGATCGTCCCCCACGCTCCGCAGCCCGGGCACTGGCCGAGCCAGCGTGGGCTCTCGTGGGCGCAGGCGGAGCAGACATGGACGGTTGCGGCACGGGCCATCGGGTCATCCAGGGTAGGCGTCGGGCAGGACGACGCGGACACGACAGCGGGAGCCCACGAACAAGGGCGGAGTCCGAAGACCCCGCCCTTGTCGGCTTGGCGGCGACGCTCGCGCGCCGCCGCGACAGCACGGACTAGCTGTTCTCGTTCGGACCCTCGGTCGCGGCGTCCTCGGCCGTGGCGACGTCCTCGGACGGGTCCTCGACCTCGTCGGCGGCGCCGACGGCGGCGTGGACCGGCACCTCCGGCTCGACCATCGTCAGCACGACCTCCTGGTCGGACGGCGACCCCTCCGGGGCCCGGTCGACCTTGATCGTCGCGTCCGGCGAGATCTCGTTGGCGAGCACGAAGTCCGCCAGCGGGTCCTCGATGTAGCGCTGGATCGCCCGGCGCAGCGGACGGGCGCCCATCGCCGGGTCCCAGCCCTTCTCCGCCAGCAGCTCCTTGACGCCGTCGGTCAGCTCGAGCGAGATGTTCTTCTCCTTGAGCGACTTCCGCACGCGGTTGACCATCAGCTCGACGATGTGCGCGATCTGCGGCTTGGTCAGCTTGTGGAAGACGATCAGCTCGTCGATCCGGTTGAGGAACTCCGGCTTGAAGGCCTTCTTCAGCTCGCCGGTGACGCGCTGCTTCATGTCGTCGTACGTGAGCGCCTCGTCCTCGTCGCCGACCTGGAAGCCCAGCGGCGTCGACTTGGCGATCTCGGACGCGCCGATGTTCGACGTCATGATCACGATCGCGTGCCGGAAGTCCACCGTCCGCCCCTGCGAGTCGGTCAGGCGACCGTCCTCGAGGATCTGCAGCAGCAGGTTGAAGACGTCCGGGTGCGCCTTCTCGATCTCGTCGAGCAGCAGCACCGAGTACGGCTTGCGCCGCACGGCCTCGGTGAGCTGACCGCCCTCGTCGTACCCGACGTAGCCGGGGGGCGAGCCCACCAGCCGCGACACGGCGTGCTTCTCCATGTACTCCGACATGTCGACGCGGACCATCGCGTCGGGGTCGTCGAAGAGGAACTTCGCCAGCGACTTCGCCAGCTCCGTCTTGCCGACGCCCGTCGGGCCGAGGAAGATGAACGAGCCGGTCGGCCGCTTCGGGTCCTTGAGGCCCGCCCGCGAGCGCCGGATCGCCTTCGAGATCGTCTTGACCGCCTCGTCCTGGCCGATCACGGACTCGTGGAGCTCCTCCTCCATCCGCATCAGCCGCTTGGTCTCGGCCTCGGTCAGCTTGAAGACGGGGATGCCGGTCCACATCGAGACGATGTCGGCGATCTCCTCCTCGCCGATCGAGAGCCGGGGCTGGTCGCCCTCGCCCTTCTCCCACTGCTCGACGAGCTCGCGCTTCTTCTGGACGAGCTTGCGCTCCTCGTCGCGCAGCGAGGCCGCGGCCTCGTACTCCTGCGACTCGATCGCCGCGTCCTTCTTGCGACGGGCCTCGGCGATCTGCTCCTCGACCTCCTGGAAGACCGGCGGCGACGCCATCGAGCGGATCCGCTTGCGCGAGGCCGCCTCGTCGATCAGGTCGATCGCCTTGTCGGGGAGCTGCCGGTCGGCGATGTACCGATCGGCGAGCTCGACGGCCGCCTCGAGGGCCTCGTCGGTGATCTCGACCTTGTGGTGGCTCTCGTAGCGGTCGCGCAGGCCCTTGAGGATCTGCACCGCCTCGTCGTTGGACGGCTGCTCGACGCGGACCTGCTGGAAGCGGCGCTCCAGCGCGCTGTCGCGCTCGAGGTACTTGCGGTACTCGTCGATCGTCGTCGCGCCGATCGTCTGCAGCTCACCGCGGGCCAGCGCCGGCTTGAGGATCGAGGCCGCGTCGATCGCGCCCTCGGCCGCTCCCGCGCCCACCAGGTTGTGGATCTCGTCGATGAAGAGGATCACGTCGCCACGGTTGGCGATCTCCTTCATCACCTTCTTGAGCCGCTCCTCGAACTCGCCGCGGTACTTCGAGCCGGCGACCAGCGCCGCCAGGTCGAGCGTGTAGATCTGCTTGTCGCGCAGCAGCTCGGGCACCTCGCCCGACGAGATCTGCTGGGCGAGGCCCTCGACGACGGCCGTCTTGCCGACGCCCGGCTCGCCGATCAGGACCGGGTTGTTCTTGGTCCGCCGCGAGAGGATCTGCATGATCCGCTCGATCTCGGTCGAGCGCCCGACGACGGGGTCGAGCTTGCCGTCGGCGGCGAGCTTGGTCAGGTCGCGACCGAACTGGTCGAGCACCTTGGACGACCGCTTCTGCGGGCCGCCGGCCTCGGTCGCGCCGCCACCACCCGCCGGGGAGCCCGCCGTCTGACGGCGACCACCGGGGCCGGAGAGCATCCGGATCACCTCGTTGCGGATCTTCTCGCTGTCGGCGTCGAAGTCCAGCAGGATCCGGGCGGCAACGCCCTCGTTCTCGCGAACGAGGCCGAGCAGGATGTGCTCGGTGCCGATGTAGTTGTGGCCCAGGCTCAGCGCTTCGCGCAGCGCCAGCTCCAGGACCTTCTTCGCGCGCGGGGTGAAGGGGATCTGGCCGGAGGTGACTTCCTCCCCGGAACCGACGATCCGCACGACCTGCGCCCGCACTCGCTCGACGGTGATGTCGAGCGACTCGAGCACGCGTGCGGCGAGCCCCTCTTCCTCACGCAGCAGCCCGAGCAGGATGTGCTCGGTGCCGATGTAGTTGTGCTTGAGCGTCCGCGCCTCTTCCTGGGCGAGAACGACAACCTGCCTGGCTCGTTCTGTGAATCGCTCGAACATCTCGGGTCCTTCCGTGGATCACGATTGATCCTACCAGCGGGGCACCCCCGGCCCGACCGGTCTTCGGCGGTTCTTCGGTTCGGGACCCGGGCCCGGGTCCCGGCGCCGGTGTGCGCGGGCCCCGCGCACACCGTCCCGGGCCACCGGCGGGCGGCTCGATCAGTCCCGCATCGTCGGGAACAGCACGACCTCGCGGATCGTGTTGCGCCCGGTCATGCAGATCACGAGCCGGTCGACGCCCAGCCCGAGGCCGCCCGTCGGGGGCATCCCCTGCTCCAGCGCCTCGACGAACGACTCGTCGTACTGCTGCGCCTCGTCGTCGCCCTCGAGCTCGAGCCGCGCCTGCTCCTCGAACCGGCGACGCTGCTCGTCGGGGTCGTTGAGCTCGGAGAACGCGTTGGCGATCTCCATCCCGAGCGCGAACGCCTCGAAGCGCTCGACCAGCCCGGTGTCCTCGCCGCTCGCGGTCCGCTTGCGCTTGGCGAACGGCGACAGCTCCACGGGGTAGTCGAAGAGCATCGTCGGCTGGATCAGCTTCGGCTCGACGTACTTCGACAGCAGGTCGTCGACGAGCTGCGGCCAGGTCCGACCGTCGGGGTCCAGATCGACGGCGTCGGTGGCGCGGATCACGGCCGACAGCGCCTCGCTGCTGCGGTGCGCGAGCACGTCGATCCCGGTCTGCTCCTCGATCGCTCCGGCCAGCGTCTGGCGCTTCCACGGCTCGGTCCAGCGGATCTCGCCGTCGTAATCGATCGCGCGGGCGACGTGCTGGACGCAGGCCTCGAGGCGGTCCGCGGCGTCCTCGACGTCGGCGTAGGCCTCGTACCACTCGAGCATCGTGAACTCGGGGTTGTGCTTGTGGCTGATCCCCTCGTTGCGGAAGTTCTTGCCGAGCTCGTAGACCCGCTCCAGCCCGCCGACGATCAGGCGCTTGAGGTACAGCTCGGTGGCGATCCGCAGGTAGAGGTCGCGACCGAGCGCGTTGTGGTGGGTGACGAACGGCCGGGCCAGCGCGCCGCCGTAGAGCGGCTGCAGCACCGGGGTCTCGACCTCGAGGAAGCCGTCGGCGTCGAGGAACCGGCGGATCTCCGAGACGATCCGCGAGCGCAGGATGAACGCCTCGCGGGTCTCCTCGTTGCCGATCAGGTCGAGCTCGCGACGGCGCTGCCGCAGCTCGGTGTCCTGCAGGCCGTGGTGCTTGTCGGGCGGCGGGCGCAGCGCCTTGGCGAGCACCGTGTAGTCGGTGATCCGCAGGCTCAGCTCGCCGCGGCGCGACATGAACGCGGTGCCGTCCACGCCGATCAGATCCCCGAGGTCGAGGTCGTCGAGCAGCCGCGACATCCGCTCGTCGCCGAGCACGTCGAGCTTGGCCTGGAGCTGGAGCCGGCCGGAGCGGTCGACGAGGTCGAGGAACGCCATCTTGCCCTGGCCGCGACGCGCGACGAGCCGGCCGGCGATCCGGTGCCGGACGTCGGTCTCGGCGCCGTCCTCGAGGCCGGCGTGCCGCTCGCGGACCGCCGCGATCGGCTCGACGCCGTCGAAGTCGTGCGGGTACGGGTCGACGTCGGCCGCGCGCAGCCGCTCGAGCTTGGCGCGGCGGACGGCGAGGAGGTCGGTCCCGTCGCCGGGGTCGGCCGCCGTGTCTTCGGTCATCGCGAGGTCCTACCGGAGCGCTCGCGCGGTCAGCGCGAGATGCTGACGATCTCGAGCGTGCGGGTCTTGCCGTTGGGCAGGTTGACCTTGACGCTGGCGCCCTGGGGCTTCCCGATCAGGGCCTTGCCGACCGGCGACTCGTTGGACAGCTTGTTCTCGGCGGGGTTGGCCTCGGCCGAGCCGACCAGCGCGTACTCCTGTTCCGTGCCCTTCTCGTTGCGCACCGTCACGCGCGTGCCGACCTGGACCTCGTCGGTCGACAGCGAGGACTCGTCGATCACCGAGGCGGAGCGGAGCTGCTCCTCGATGTCGAGGATCCGGCCCTCGATCATCGCCTGCTCGTTCTTGGCGTCGTCGTACTCGGAGTTCTCGGAGATGTCCCCGAAGTCCCGCGCGTCCTTGATCCGCTCCGCGACCTCGCGACGTTTGACCGTCGTCAGGTGATCGAGCTCCTGCTTGAGCTTCTCGAGACCCTCGTGGGTGAGGATGACGTCCTTGGACAAGGTGAGGCCTTTCGCCGACCGCGTCCCGCGCCGGAAGCCGAGACGCTGATCGAGCAGTTCTGGGGTGACGGACGAACCGACCCGTCCGTCGAACGGAGCGGGCAGTATAGCCATCCCGGCGGATTCTTCCGGTGCCCCTGTGGATCGCCTGCGGCGGCCGCGGTTCTCGGCCCGTCCGCGGCCTCAGACGGCGACCGTCGCCGCCACGGCGGCGCGGAGGCGCTCGCGCGCGATCTCGATCTCGTCGCTCTGCTGGAGCGCCGCCTGGAGCTGCTTGTCGGGCGTCGCGCTCGCGTCGGGGTACCCGAGCCCCGCGAGCCGCTCGACGTACCACGGGTAGTGCTTGCGCAGGTAGCGGCCGGCGCGCTCGGTCCCGAGATGCTCGGCGGTGCGGTCGAGCAACCAGTCGAACTCCGCCGCGACCTCGTCGGCGGTCGGCGCGACGTCCTCGCGACGGCCGAGCAGGGTCGAGAGCAGCCACGGGTTGCCGAGGCCCCCGCGCGCGATCATCACCGCGGCGGGCCGCACCTGCTCGTAGGCGGCGAGCGTCTGCTCGGCGTCGTGGAGGCCGCCGGAGAGGACCACCGGCACCGGCAGCTCGTCGACCAGCTTCGCGGCCAGGGCGTAGTCCGGCGTGCCCTTGTGGTGCACCTGCGCGCTGCGCGGATGGAAGCCGATCGCGTCGACGCCGGCCTCGTCGACCAGGCGGGCCGCCAGCGCGTAGCCGTCGTGCTCGCCGTCCTTCGTCGTCGACGAGCGCAGCTTGACGGTGACCGGCAGCCCGGAGCCCTCCTTCGCGGCCTTCGCCACCGCGACGGCCGTGTCGGGGTCCTTGAGCATCGCCGCGCCCGCGCCGGTCTTGCAGACCTTCGGCACCGGGCAGCCCATGTTCAGGTCGATCACGTCGACCGCGACGTGCTCGGCGACGTAGGCGGCCGCCGACTTCATCACCTCGGGGTCCTGCCCGAAGAGCTGGATCGCGACCGGCCCGCCGTCGCGCTCCTCCGGCTTGAAGGTCAGCAGGTCGCGGAGCGTCTTCTCGTTGCGGTAGTGGATCGCGAACGACGAGACCATCTCGCTGACCGCGTAGCCCGCGCCGTAGCGCTTGGCTTGCAGTCGCACGACCCAGTTGCCGATCCCGGCGAGCGGCGCGAGCGTGACCCGGTTGGGGATCTCGATGTCGCCGAGCGTCCAGGACTCGGTGAGCGCGGGGGCGGCCATCTCTCCAGGGTACGAGACGAGGGCGACTCTGGCGTGTGGGATCGGGACCGCGGCGCGGTCGTCGGCCTTTCCCGTTCCCTGGAGTACCGCTGCGGTACAGAAGTCGGCGCGGTCGCCGGGGTCAGGAGTTGTGCTGGTGCAACAGGCGCAGACCGGTCAACGTCAGCAGATCGTCGACCTCGTCGATCGTCTGGCAGTGCGGGACGATCGCCCGGGCCAGCCCGCCGGTCGCGATCCGGTGGATGTCCGGCCCGAGCTCGTCCATCAGCCGGTTGAGGATCGCGTCGACGCCGCCGGCGAAGCCGTAGATCACGCCGCTGCGGATCCCCTCGACCGTCGACTTGCCGATCAGCTGGCGCGGGGCGATCAGCTCGATCCGGGGCAGCGCCGCCGCCCGCGAGGTCAGCGCGTCGAGCGATATCTCGACCCCGGGGCTGATGATCCCGCCCAGGTACTCGCCGTCGGCCGAGACCGGGTCGTAGGTGATCGCGGTGCCGAAGTCGACCACGACGCAGGCGCCCCGGAAGCGCTCGTAGGCGGCGACCGCGTTGACCAGGCGGTCGGCGCCGATCTCGCGCGGGTTGTCGTAGCGCAACGCCATCCCGGTGCGGATCCCCGGGCGGACGACCAGCATCTCGTGGCGGAGGTAGCGGATCGACATCCGCCGCCACTCCTCGGCGAGCTGCGGCACCGTCGACGAGACGATCGAGGACTCCATCTCCTCGGCGTGCAGGCCGCGCAGCTCCAGCAGGTTGCGGAGCTTGGCGCCGAGCTCGTCGGACGTCGACTCGCGCACCGTGGCGAACCGCCAGTGCTCGATCAGCTCGGTCCCACGGAACGCGCCGAAGTGGGTCTGGGTGTTGCCGACGTCGACGACGAGGAGCATCACCGGGGAGTATCGCGCGCCGCTCCGCAAAGGGCCGTCCCGGTCGATCTGCGGTCCGCGACCGCCGCGACAGGCCGTAGTCTGCCGCCATGTCCACGAAGCTGTACGTCGTGCGCGGATCCCACCCGTGCGTCACCGTCGAGCGGGCGCTGCAGCTCAAGGGCCACCCGTACGAGGTGACCGAGTGGCTCCCGCCGACGCACGCCGTCGCCCAGCGGCTGCTCTTCGGCGGCCGCACCGTCCCGGGGATCCGCTTCGACGACGGCGAGAAGGTCCAGGGCTCGGTCGCGATCCTCGAGCGGCTCGAGCAGCGCCATCCCGAGCCCCCGCTGGTGCCGGCCGATCCCGCGCTCGCCGAGCGGGTACGCGCCGCCGAGCGCTGGGGCAACGACGTCCTGCAGCCGATCCCGCGCCGCGTGCTGTGGTGGTCGCTGAGCCGGAGCCCCTCCGCGATCCCCAGCTACCAGGCGGGATCGAAGCTGGCGATGCCGCCGCTGCTGACCGCCTTCGTCGCGCCGACGATCCTGCCGATCCAGCGCCGGCTCAACCGGGTCGGCGACGAGAGCGTGCGCGCCGACCTGCGGGACCTGCCCGCGCACCTCGAACGGATCGACGGCTGGCTGGCCGACGGCACGCTCGGCGGATCGCGCGAGCAGGTGGCCGACCTGCAGATCGCCCCGAGCCTGCGCCTGCTGATGACGATCGAGGACCTGCGCGGCCCGTTCCTGGAACGACCGGCCGGCCAGTGGGCGCAGCGACTGTTCCCCGAGTGGAGCGGCCAGGTGCCCGCGGGCACGATCCCGGCCGCGTGGCTGGAGCCGCTGGGCGCCTAGCGCGGACGGCCGCGACGCGCGTCGGCGACGGCTCAGGCGGGAACGTCCAACGGGTCGCCCGCGCGCCGCACGCCCTCGTCGAGCGGCAGGACGGCCAGGCTGTCGGCGAGCCGCGTGCCGTCCGGCAACGTCAGTCCCATGTCCAGGTCGAGCAGCGGGATCAGCACGAACCGCCGCGACGTGACCTCGCGGTGCGGCAGCGTCAGGCGCTCCGAGCGGTATGCCGCGTCGCCGAGCAGCAGCAGGTCGACGTCGACCGGCCGCGGCCCGTGGCGGACGTAGTCGGGTGACGAGGGGTCGGTCACGCGCCCCTGGTCACGCTCGACCGCCTTGCAGGCCGCGAGCAGGCCCTCCGGGTCGAGCGCGGTGGCGATCCGCACGCAGGCGTTGAGGAACGACGGCTGGTCGAGGACCTCGCCGACCGGATCGGTGTCGTAGAGCGCCGACGACGCGAGCACGCGGACGCCGTGCCGCCCGAGACCGTCGACGGCCGCCTGGAGCTGCGCCCGGCGGTCGCCGAGGTTGGAGCCGAGCCCCAGGTAGCCGCGCGTCTCGCCGGGCCGCAGGACGATGTCGTCGGTCATGCCGAGAGCGGCGCGAGCAGCGCGAGCTGGCGGGAGCGCGCCAGCAGCGTGCCGTTGGGCCCGAACAGCGTGCCGTCCTCCTCCCCCAGCCCGTTCGCCGCGACCGTGGTCCGGTAGGTCCCGAGCACCGCGGCGGGATCGAGCCCGCCGACGGGGAGGTCGGCCTGGACGTGGATCGTCAGGTCGATCGTCGGAGCGATCGCCGGGACGGTCAGCACCTCGAGCGCCGGCGGCCACCAGAAGTCGGTGAGCTGCGCGAGGTAGGCCGCGTCGATCCGCTGGGGCTCGGGCGAGCCCATCCAGCCCCCGGTCTCGATCGGGTCGCCGGGAGCGACCTTGCGCCCCGTGTAGGGGCCCGTACCCAGTCGCGGGGCGATCCGCAGGCGCTCGACGATCGGCGGCAGGCCCGGCGGCAGCTCCAGCCAGTGACCGCCCGCGCGGTCGAAGCGGTCCATCGGCGCCGCTCCGGCGTCGGGGTCGGGGGGACCGGCGACGTCGGGGAACGGCGGCGCCCACTGGCCCGCCTGGTCGAGCCCGCGTGTGGCCAGGGTGGCGAAGCCGGTCAGCACCTCGCGCCCCTGCTGACGCGCGGTGACCGCGACCGACGCCAGCCGGCGTCCGGCGCGGACGGTGCGCACGTCGAGCTCGAGCGGGCCCTCGGACGCCGACCGCAGGTACTGCAGGCTGAGCGAGCGTAGCTGGCGCTGGTGCTCCGGATCGGCCGCCGCCTCGACGGCGCGGACGACGATCGCGGCGAGGTACCCGCCGTTCGGTCCGGTCGGCGCCGCCCAGTCGAGATCGACGTCGGCGACCCAGCGATCGCCGTCGGGGACCACGGCGGTCGCCCGCTCGAACGCGGTCGTGGCCAGGGTGGGGCTGTCCGTCATAGGCAAATACTACCGCGGGTAGAAAATACCCCTGCGGGCCTCAGCCGACGTCCCCCGCGCGCCAGAGCTCGACGGCGACCTCCTCGACCGGCAACGGGATCGGCGGTTCGGGCTTGATGCACTTGACCCAGACCTCCTCCGCGCCGTAGTCGGAGACGATCCGGTCGGCGATCGCCGCGCACAGCCGCTCCAGCGTCTTGTAGGAGCGTTGCTGCGCGACCAGCGCCACGAGCTGGCAGACCTCGCCGTAGTCGATCGTGTCCTCAACCCGATCGGTGACCGTCGCGTCGCAGTCCGAGACCGCCATCCGCAGGTCGACGATCAGCCGCTGGCCGATCTCGCGCTCGGCCGGGGTGACCCCGTGGTGCGTGTAGAGCGAGAGCCCGCGGATCTCGACGGTGACCTCGTCGCGGTCGTCGCCGTCGAGGTCCTCCAGGTCGTCGTCATCCTCGTCGTCCTCGTCGAGGTCGATGCCGAGGTCCCGCAACGCGTCCGACTCGTCCCGCGACGAGCGGGGCGGCTGCGGCGTATCGCGATCCTCGTGCTGCGCGTCCTGGTCGTCGGCCGGGCGCTCGTCGCGATCGTCATCCATGGCGAGCCACGCTAGCAATCGCGGGCCGCGCCCACCGTGACCGCCGACGCCCACCACGGCCCGGCGGGCCGGAGCGCTATTCCGGGCCGACCACGTGCGCGGCGACGGCGAGCGCGTCGTGGATCGCTCCAACGTCATGCACCCGGAAGACCCGGGCGCCCGCGGCGAGCGCCAGCACGTTGGTGGCGATCGTCCCAGCGAGCCGCTGACGCGGGTCGTCGCGCCCCGTCAGCCGCCCGAGGAAGCTCTTGCGGGACGTCCCGACCACCACCCGCGGACCGATCGCGACGATCTCGTCCAGGCGGCGCAGCAGCGCCACGTTGTGGTCGAGGGCCTTGCCGAAGCCGATCCCGGGATCGACGTCGATCCGCTCCAGCGCGATCCCGGCGTCGACCGCGGCGGCGATCCGCTGCTCGAGGTGGCGCCGGACCTCGTCGACGACGTCGGCGTAGACCGGAGCCTGCTGCATCGTCCGCGGCTCGCCGCGCATGTGCATCAGGCAGCAGCGAGCGCCCCGCTCGGCGACGAGCGGCAGCATCTCGGGATCGTGACGCAGTGCCGAGACGTCGTTGACGTAGTTCGCGCCGGCGTCGAGCGCCGCGGCCGCGACCACCGCCTTGGTCGTGTCGACCGAGACCACGACGTCGGGCAGCGCCTCGGCCAGCCGGGAGATCACCGGAACCACGCGGCGCAGCTCCTCGGCGGCCTCGACCGGGGCCGCTCCCGGCCGGGTCGACTCGCCGCCGACGTCGAGGATCGTCGCCCCCGCCGCGGCCAACTCGAGCCCGTGACGGACCGCCGCATCCGCGTCGAACCACTCGCCACCGTCGCTGAACGAGTCCGGCGTGACGTTGACGATCCCCATGACGTCGAAGGCGGCGGGCACCTCCGACAGGCTCCTAGGCGCGGTAGGGCCGGCGCGGCTCGCGGCCGGTCATCGCCGTGCCCAGTCCCGGACGGGGCAGCGGGCGCGGAGCGGTCCGCTCCTCGGCCTGCGGCTCGTCCTCGGCCGCCGACGGGGTGCTCGGCGGCGGATCGTCGTCGAAGACGTCCTCCTCGGCGCGGCCGTCGAGCAGCGCCAGGAACTCGTCCCGCTCGATCGTCTCGCGCCGGATCAGGATCTCGGAGATCAGGTTGAGCGCCTCGCGGTGATCGTTCAGCAGGTCGGTGGCGCGCTGGTGCGCGTCCTCGACGATGCGGCGGATCTCGTCGTCGATCTCGCGCGCGATCTCGTCGGAGTAGTCGGGCTCGGAACCCATGTCGCGACCCAGGAACGGCTGCCCGGAGTCGTGGCCGAAGACGCGCGGGCCGAGCCGCTCGCTCATGCCGAACCGCATCACCATCTGCTTGGCGGTCTGGGTGACCTTCTCGAGGTCGTTCGACGCGCCGGTGGTGATCTCGCCGAAGACGATCTCCTCGGCGGCGCGACCGCCGAGGGTCATCGCCATTTGGTCGAGCAGCTGCTGCCGGGTGACCAGGAAGGTGTCCTCCTGCGGCATCGAGATCGTGTAGCCGAGCGCCTGACCGCGACCGACGACCGAGATCTTGTGGACCGGGTCGGAGTGCTCGAGGAAGTGGCCGACGAAGGCGTGGCCCATCTCGTGGTACGCGGTGATCTCGCGTTCCTTCTCGGTCATCACGCGGGTCTTCTTCTCGGGCCCCGCGATCACGCGCATGATGCCCTCTTCGAGCTCGTGCTGGGTGATCTGCTTCTTGCCACGCCGGGCGGCGAGCAGCGCCGCCTCGTTGACGAGGTTGGCCAGATCCGCGCCGGTGAAGCCCGGGGTCTGGCCGGCGAGCGTCTCGGTCTCGATGTCGGCGGCCAGCGGCTTGCCCCGCGTGTGCACGTCGAGGATCCGCGCGCGGCCCTTGCGGTCGGGGCGGTCGACGACGATCTGGCGGTCGAAGCGGCCGGGGCGCAGCAGC
>JADMKN010000152.1 GCA_015478825.1 Patulibacter sp.
GGTGACGGCCGCCACGGGTCGCGGATGCCAGCAGGCGATCCGGTGGCCGTCGGACTGCTGCACGGACGGCGGCAGGTCCGTGCGACAGCGGTCGGTGGCGAACCCGCAGCGCGGCGCGAAGGCACAGCCGGAGACCACTTCGCCGGCGGCCGGGGGACGCCCCGGGATGCTGGCCAGCCGCGCATCGCGGTCGGTCGTCATGTCGGGGACGGCCGCGAGCAGCGCCCGCGTGTAGGGATGCGCCGCGCCGTCGCGCAGGCGGTCGGCGGCGACCTCCTCCACGACCCGGCCGGCGTACATCACCACCACCCGCTCGCAGAACGCCTCGACGACCGAGATGTCGTGCGAGATCAGAACGATCGCCGTGCCGTGCTCCGCGTTGGCCTGGTGCAGCGCGTACAGCACCTGGCGCTGCACGGTGACGTCGAGCGCCGTGGTCGGCTCGTCGGCGAGGATCAGCCGCGGCTGGGTCATCAGCCCCATCGCGATCATCGCTCGCTGGCGCATGCCGCCCGAGAGCTCGTGCGGGTACTGGCCCAGCCGGCGCTCGCCGCCGGCGATCGCGAGCTCGCCGAACCGGGCCGTCGCGATCGCCGTCGCCTCGGCGCGGCTGCGCCCGAGGTGCACCTCGGAGCTCTCGGTGACCTGACGCCCGATGCGCAGCGCGGGGTTGAACGAGCTCAACGGATCCTGGAAGACCATCGCCATCGACGTCGCGAGACGTCGGTCGCGCTCGGGCTTGTCGAGACTCGCCAGGTCGGCGTCCTCGAAGGTGATCGATCGTGCGTTCACGACGCCCGGCCGCTCGATCAGCTGCGCGACCGCGAGCGCCGTCAGGCTCTTTCCCGAGCCGGACTCCCCGACGATCCCCAGCCGCTCGCCGTGGCGGACGTTGAGGCTGACGTCGCGGACCGGCGTCACCTGGTCGCGGTCCGTCCGGAACGAGACCGACAGGCGATCGACGGCCAGGATCGCGTCGGTGGGCGCCGCGGTCTCGACCTGGTCCCCCGCGGGCGACGCGGTCAACGACGGCGACGGCACGCGGTGACGGCCGCTTCGACGCGACGCCGGGTCGACCGACAGGATGTCCGCGAGTGCGTCGCCGAGCACGTTGAAGGCCAAGCTCACGAGGACGATCGCGGCGGCCGGGCCGAGCACCGCGACCGGGGTCAGGTAGACCCGGTCGAGGGCCACGGCGAGCAGCGAGCCCCAGTCGTAGCTCGGCTCCTGGACGCCGACGCCGAGGAAGCTCAGGGCGGACAGCGACAGCAGCGCCGTGCCGATCGAGCCCGCGTACTGCAGCGCCAGCGGTGGGGCGATGTTCGGCAGGACATGGCGAACCATCAGCCGCCACCGAGAGATACCCGTCGCGCGGGCGGCCGTGACGTAGTCGCTACCGACGACCTTGGCCGCCAGCGTCTGCGTGAGGCGGGCGATCTGCGGCGTGCCGGCGACCGCGAGCGCCAGCACGGCGCCCTGCGTGCCGATCCCGACCATGGTGACCACGAGCAACGCGAGCAGCAGCGACGGGAAGGCGATCAGCAGGTTGATCACCGCACCGGCGCGACGCCGCATGCGCGGCCCGCCGAGGCTCGGCAACGCGCCGAGCAGGATGCCCGCCAGGAAGCCGAGGGTCGCGACGGCGATCGCGAGCAGTAGCGACAGGCGGGTGGCGACGAGCGTGCGCGCAAGCATGTCGCGGCCGAGGGCGTCGGTGCCGAGCGGGTTGGCGGCGGTCGATCCCCCCGAGAGCGCGTCGAGGTGGGTCTCCTCGGCGGCGCCGTCCCAGATCACGGGACCGAAGATCGCGAGCATGAGCGCGACCGCGAGGATGGTCAGCATCACGACCCGAAGCGGCGTGAGCTCCTGTCGAATGCGCATCAGCTCTCCTTGATGGTCGAGCGCGGATCGATCAGTGCCAGCAGCACGTCGACGAGCGTGTTGGCGAGCAGCGCGATGCTGCCCAGCAGCAGCACGATCCCCTGCACGAGCGGGTAGTCCTTCTCGATGATCGCCTGGGTCACCGCGGACCCGAGGCCGGGCCAGGCGAAGACGTTCTCGACGATCACCGTCCCCGCGATCATCCCGCCGAGCAGCAGACCGCCGATGGTCAGCGTCGCCGTCAACGCGTTCGGGGCGGCGTGGCGGAGGTACAGCACGCGCCGCGGGAGCCGCTTGCTGCGTGCGACGCGGATGTAGTCCTGGTGGAGGACCTTCGCGGTCTCCACGCGGGCGAGGCGAGCGATCGCGGCCGCCGGCAGCGCCGCGAGCGCGGTCACGGGCAAGATGTACGAGGTCCAGCTGGCGTCGCCAGCGATCGGCAGCCAGGCGAGGCCCACGCCGAACAGCGCCACCAGTCCGGTCGCCACCAGATAGTCGGGGATCGAGATCAGGGCGCCGGTGGCGAACGAGAACCCGGCCGCGACGCGCCGACGCGTTCCCCGCCGCGTGCCGATGGCCGCGGCCATCCCCAGCGGCACGGCGATCAGCAGCGTGACCGCGAAGGCGATCAACGCGAGCCGCGCCGTCGCGGGGAAGCGCTGGCCGATGATCTCCCCCACCGGCTGGTTGGTGGTGTACGACTCGCCGAAGTCCCCCGAGAACGCGCCGCCGACGAACCGTGCGAACTGCTTGGGTAGCGGCTCGTCGAGGTGCATCGCCGCGCGGCGTGCCTCGACCTGGCTCGGCGGCGCGCTCGGTCCGAGGCCGGCCCGGGCGGGATCGCCCGGAACGAGTCGCGCGCTGAGGAACGCGGCGATCGCGAGGATCACCAACGAGAGCAGCAAGGCCAGGGTTCGCCGCGCGGCGAACCGTACCCAGGGGCGATCCATGGCTCAGTCGACCTTCGGCTGGTCCTGCGCCGCGCGCGTCCCGCCCGAGGGGTACGGACCCCGGAGCAGGACGCCGCGTCGGACGCACGCGCGGGCAGGCAGCATCATCAGTCCTCGGCCATCCGGATCGATGTCGGGACCGGACCCGAGGCGTTGGCCGCGAACGTGACGTTCTTGGCGTGGGCGATCAGGCGGTCGCTCTCGAGCACGGGGATCACGTCGGCCTGCTTGTAGAGCTCGGCCTCGGCCTGGCCCCAGACCTTGCATGCGGCGCTGTCGGGCGTCGTCTTCAGTGCCTGGGCGGCCAGCCGCTCGTACTCGGCGTTGCGCATGCTCAGCAGATTCGGCCCGTCCGGGAACGCGGGTCCCGAGAGGCTGCTGACGAGCAGCGCCGGCGTCGGCTGCCCGACGGAGACCATCGAGAAGACGTCCCAGTCGCCGGCCGTCAACGCGCTCGTGAGCCCGTTGTCGGTCAGCGTCCGCGACTTCACGTCGATGCCGATCGCCCGCCAACCCTTCGAGATCAGCTCGGCCGCGGCCCGCCACTCGGGCGAGGCGCTGGATCCCGCGAGGGACCGGATCACCATGCGCTTGCCGTCCTTCGCCCGCTGACCGTCGGCGCCCTTGACCCAACCGGCTTCGTCAAGCAGCGCCTCGGCCGCGGCGACGTCGTACGCCGGGATCGCGGACGCGGCCGCCTGGTCGTCGGCGCGGCACGGGTCGGTCAGGGCCCCCACCATGCTCTTGCCGATCTCGCCGCCGCCGACCTTCGCCGCGGCCTCGCGGTCCGCGGCCATCGTCAGCGCGCGCCGGACCTTCGGATCGGCGGTCGAGTGGCCCTTGGCGTGGTTGTACATGAGCTGCGGGTTGAAGGCCAGCTGCCGCAGCAGGCCGAGGCCCGCGGCCTCCACGCGCTTGGCGTCGCTCGGACCCGCGGACATGACGTCGACCTCGCCGGCGAGCAACAGGTTCGTCGCCGTCGCCGCCTCGCCGACCACGCGCAGGACCACCTTCGCCGGGAGGCCCGGCTCGTCGGTGCTCGCGCCGTCGGGGCCCCACGTGTAGCCCTTGCGGCGCTCGAACGTGTAGCGGTCGTTGGACACCGCCTTGGTCAGCACGTACGGCCCGGACCCGCTGGTGCCGTTGCGCAGCAGCTTGCGGTCCTCGAGGCCCTTGCCGCAGACGATCGGGACGTCCGTCAGCGCGGCCAGCGGGAACCCGACCGGCTGCTCGAAGTCGAACGCCACGGTGCGCGCGGCGTCGTCGGCCTTCACGGTCCACTCGGACTGACCGCCGAAGACGGGGACCTGGGCCTTGGGGCCCTGGAACGCCTTGAATCCCTTGGCGATCACCGACGGCGTGACAGCACTGCCGTCCGAGCACGTGACGCCCTCCCGGATCGTCAGCGTCAGCCGCTGCGGCGTGGCCTTCCACTCGGTCGCGAGCTGCGGCACGATCTCGTTGTCGGTTCCCTGCGCGACGAGCGTGTCGTACGCGTACGACAGCACCTCCTGCAGCACCGACTGCCCGTTCTTGGCCCGGTCGAGCGAGCCGGGATCGGCCCGCAGGACGTACGTGAACGTTCCGTCGCTGGTCAGCTTGCCGTCCGGCAGACCCGCGCTGGCGTCGGTCGACGAATCACCGCCACCACCGCCCCCGCAGGCCGCCAGCGCCACGGCCGTGAACGACCCCGCCGCAAGTCTCAGTAGAACGCTATTCCTCACTGAACACCACCCCTCTCCTCGTGTGTCCATCTCCGACTACCTGGTGATCCTGTCCCGGCCGGAAGGCGCGGGCATCGTGGGATCCGACAGGTCAGCCGAGACGGGCAGTTGCGTTTGAACGAACAGTTGCGAAACCGCGTCAGCTCACGATCGAGCCGACGGGCGCGATCGTGGCCACGAGCTCGACGATCCGGTACGCGGTCTCGAAGTCGGGCGCCGCGTAGCGCACGCCGCGATCGCCGCAGCGCTCGATCCCCGGCACCAGCAGGACGGGCTCCCCCATCACCGGTCGCACGAGATCGATCTCCAGGCTCACGGGCCCGTCGAAGCGCAGCGGACGGATCGACTCCCGCGCCGCCAGCGCTCCCGGGACGGCCGCCTCGATCCGCGCGCACGCCTCGTCCGGGTGCAGGCTCGCGGCAGCCCAACCGCCGAGCGCCTGCTTCACCGCGACCGTGTGGATGCCGGGCGAGACGTCCCGTGCCTCGGCCGCGGTGACCTCGTCCCCGGTGACGAGCACGGTCGGGACCCCGTGCGCCGCCGCGTAGGCGACGTTGAGGCCGATCTCGCCCAGCGAGCGCCCGTCGCAGCGCACGTCGAAGATCACCTGACCGGCGACGGTGTGCGCGAGGACGCCGTGCTCGACGCCGGCCTTGGCGTGATAGCCGACGAGGATCACCGCGTCGGCGCCGTCCTCGATCCCGGCGAGCTGGCCGTGTCGGCGCGGCCGGCCGCGGACCAGGCGCGCCCGGCGATCCAGGCCGTCGGGGAGGATGTTGCGGAAGTCCCCGTGGCTGTCGGCGACAAGGACGTCGGCCTGCGGGTCCACGGCGAAGACGCCGCGGACCGCCGCGCTGACCTCGTCGGTCAGCAGGCGGCGGCAGCGCTCGTAGGAAACGGTCCCGGGGCGGACGTCGTCGTACTCGACGACGCCGGCGACCCCTTCCATGTCGGCAGAGATGAGTACTCGCATGCCGCGATACTCGGGACCGGGGACGGCCCCGACGTCGTCCCGTTCGCCAAGCCGGCGCCCCCGCGCCGGTCGGTCCTGACAAGTCGGGACCGGGCGCTCACGCCTCGCCCGTCTCCCGGACCCAGATCCGGACGCCGAACCGCAGCCCGAACAGCGAGCCGTCCGTCGCCCGCACGAACTCCGCCCGCAGGCCGCGGACGGGACCGTCGGTCAGCACGAGCTCGTCGGGCCGATGGAAGCGCGCCGCGAGCCGCGAGGACGGAGCGGACGAGTCCGACGCGTCCCCCGCGCCCGGCGCATCCGGGGAGTCCGGGGCGGCGGCCGATGCGGCCGGGCCCATATCCCGCTCGCCGTGGACGACGAGGTCGACGCCATCTCCCGACGCCTCGACGGTCAGGGTCTCGTCGTCCTCGACGCCGATCCGCACGTAGCGTCCGAGGTACTCGTCGCGGGCGTCGCGGGTCGGCGTGAACGACGGCAGTGGGCGCGGACGGATCCCCGCCAGGGACGCGAGTAGATGATCGCGAACCGCCGGCTGCACCTGCAGCCCGCCGCGCGCGTTGGCGAGCACCACGCCCGCGAATCGCGCCCCGGGCACGAAGAACGACAGCGTCTGGATGCCGAAGCCGGTGCCACCGTGGTGGACGACGCGCGCCCCGTCGAGCTCGTCGACCATCCAGCCGACGCCCATCGCGTCGCAGATGTTGCCGGCCGGGATGGTCTCGTCGAGCATCCGCGCCCGGGTCTCGGCGCGCAGCGGATCGACGACGTCGTCGAGATCGCCCGCCCACCAGCGCGCCCAGCGCAGCTGGTCCTCGGCGGTCGAGATCACGCCACCCGCCGGCGAGATCCGCCGCTCGGGCGTCCACGGCCAGTCGATCACGTCGTGACCGCCGTCCTCGCGCTCGTCGTGGCCGACGGCGATCGGGTGCGCGATCGCCAGCTCGTGGAAGTACGTCGACTGGGACATGCCCAGCGGCTCGAGCAGCCGCTCGCGGGCGAACGTCTCGAACGAGACGCCGGTGACGACCTCGACCACGCGGCCGGCCACGACGATCGCCGAGTTGGAATAGGACCAGTACTCGCCGGGCGGGAAGGCCTGGCGCAGCGTGGCCATCCGCGCCACCTGCTTCTCGACCGCGTCGTCGCCGCGGTCGAAGTGGTGGCGATCCTCGTTCTCCAGGTCGCCGACCCAGCCCGAGGTGTGGTTCAGCAGCTGGCGCACCGTGACGGCGGCCGATGCCGCTTCGTCCGCGACCCGGAAGTCGGGCAAGTAGCGGCGCACCGGAGCGTCGAGCTCGACGCGGCCCTCCTCGACGAGCGCCAGCACCGCGGCGGCCGCATACGGCTTGCTCATCGAGCAGATCGGAATCCGGGTGCGGGCCGTGAACGGCAGGCCCGTCTCGACGTTGGCCACGCCGAACCCGCCGCTCCAGACCCGGCCCTCGTGCGCGACCGCGACGGCGCAGCCGGGCACCCGGTGCTCCGCCAGCGCGTCCGTGACGATGCCGGCGAGCTCGTCGTCGGGCCAGTCGTATCGGCCGTGATCCATCATCTCGTTCTCCCTGGTTCGTCCTGGTCGGGCGGCGGCGCGGTCAGCGCTCGGCGAGCGCCCGTGTCAAGAGCGCGAGCGCCCGCACGCCCGCCGCGAGGTCGTCGGCACGCGAGTCCTCCGCACGCGTGTGCGAGACGCCGCCGAGGCTGCGCACGAAGAGCATCGCCACGGGGATCCCGGTCGCGGCGACCGCGGCGGCGTCGTGCAGCGGCCCGCTCGCCAGCGTCGGTACGGGCGCGCCCGTCGCCGTGGTCGCGGCGTCGTGGGCAAGCGCCAGCAGGTCAGCGTCGAACGTCAGCGGGGCGGTCCGATGGAGCGGGCGATCCGACGCCGACACGCGCTCGGCCGACGCGATCTCGCCCGCCGCCGCCCGCGCGTCGCGCAACATCGCCCCCAGCGCCGGTGCGTGCGCGTGCCGCAGGTCGACCAGCACGGTCGCCTCGCCGGCGACGGCCGTGGCGACGCCCGGGTCGGCGTCGATCCGGCCGCAGGTGGCGACGCCGCCGTGCTCACGGGCGATCTCCCGGACCGCCAGCGCCAGGCGGGCAGCGGCCGCCAGGGCGTCGTGCCGCAGCTCCATCGGCGTCCCGCCGGCGTGCACCGCCCGGCCGGTGAAGACGAACTCGTGGCGCTCGACGCCGAGCGTTCCGGACACGACGCCGAGGCCGACCTCGGCCGCGTCGAGCACCGGGCCCTGCTCGATGTGCAGCTCGGCGTAGGCGCGGACCCCGGCCAACCGGTCGCGAGACCGCGTCATCGTGGCCACGTCGACGCCGTGCTCGGCCAGCACGTCCGCCAGCCGGCGCCCGTCCCGGTCGCGCAGCGCCGCCACCCGATCGACGTCCAGCGTGCCGGCCGCGGCGCTGGAGCCCAGCAGGCTGTGCCCGAAGCGCGCGCCCTCCTCGTCGGCCCAGTCGACGAGCGACACGCTGCGCCGGGTCCGGGGGCCGCGGGCCAGCTCGCGGATCGCGGCCAGTCCGGCCAGCACCCCGAGCGTGCCGTCGAGCCATCCCCCGCCCGGCACCGCGTCGAGGTGGCTGCCGACGACGACCGCGCCGTCCTCCGCGCCCGCCAGCGTCGCCCAGAGGTTGCCCGCTTCGTCGCGCTCGTGCGGGACCGGCACCTCGTCGAGCCGGGCGGTCAGCCAGTTCCGCGCCGTCACCCAGCCCGGCGTCCACGCCAGCCGCTCGGCGCCGCCGTCGGCGTCCGCGGTGAGCGCGTGGAGCTCCCGCAGCTCGGCGACGGTGCCGGGCCCGGGGTCCGGCGTTGCGGTGAGGCCGACGAGCGACACGTCAGACCAGGCTCGTCCAGACGACCTTGCGCTCCAGATACTCCTCGAGCCCGGCGCGGCCGTTGTCGCGCCCGTAGCCCGAGAGCTTGAGCCCGCCCCACGGCACGCCCGCCGCCCAGCGGTTCCAGGAGTTGATCCAGACCGTCCCGGTGTGCAGTCCCGCCGCGAGCCGGTGCGCGCTGCGCAGGTCGTTCGTCCACACGCCCGCCGCCAACCCGAAGTCCCCGGCGTTGGCCCGCCGCGCCACCTCGTCGAGGTCGTCGAACGGCTGCGCCACGACCACCGGTCCGAAGATCTCCTCGCGGGCGACCGCGTGGTCGTCCGCGACATCGACCAGCACGGTCGGCTCGAAGAACGACCCGTCGGCCAGGGCGCCGCCCGGCTGCGCGCCGCCCGTGGCGATCGTCGCCCCCTGCTCGACGCCGCGGCGTACCCAGCCGTCGACGCGCTCGCGCTGGGCCTCGGAGACCAGCGGGCCCATCGTCGTCGTGGCGTCCAGCCCGTGGCCCAGCCGCATCGCGCGGGCCTCGGCGACGACGACCTCGAGCAGCTCGTCGAAGACCTCGCGCTGGACGAACAGGCGCGACCCGGCCGAGCAGACCTGGCCGGCGTTGTAGAAGATCGCCTCGGCCGCCGCCCGTCCCGCGCGGGCGACATCGGCGTCGGCCAGGACGATGTTCGGAGACTTGCCGCCCAGCTCCAGCGACGCCGGCTTCAGGTCCGCCGCGCAGGATCGGGCGATCTCGCGGGCGACGTCGACCGAGCCGGTGAACGCCACCTTGCGCACTCCCGGGTGGGCGACCAGCGCCGCCCCGGCGTCCTCGCCGAAGCCCGTCAGGACGTTCGCGACGCCCGGCGGAAAGCCGGCTTCCAGGATCAGGTCGGCCAGCCAGAGCGCCGTCAACGGCGTCTGCTCGGCGGGCTTGAGCACCACCGTGCAGCCCGCGGCCAACGCCGGCGCGAGCTTGAAGCACGCCTGCGAGAGGGGGAAGTTCCACGGCACGATCGCCGCGACGACGCCGACCGGCTCGGGCCGGGTGTAGACGAGCATGTCCTCGCCGTCGCTCGTCGGCAGCGTCTCGCCCTCGAGCTTCGTCGCCCACCCGCCGAAGTACCGCAGCAGCTCCACCACCAGCGGCAGGTCACCGTCGCGGGCGGCCGCGAACGGCTTGCCGGTGTCGAGGCTCTCGAGCTCGGCCAGCGGCTCGAGGTCGCGCTCGACGAGATCCGCCAGGCGCAGCAGCAGCCGCTCGCGTTCGTTCCCGGGGCTGCGGCTCCAGCGCTCGAACGCCGCGCCCGCGGCCCGGACGGCCCGGTCGACGTCCTCGCTCCCCGCCCGCGCGACCGTGGCGAGCGGACGTCCCGTCGCCGGATCGGACGTGGTGAACGTGGCGCCGTCGGCGCTCGGAACCTGCGCCCCGTCGATCAGCAGGTCTCGGCCTCCGGCGAGCCACGCCGCGAGCTCGGGACCGGGGCAGAATGGTCCGTGGGTGATCGTCGACTCGGCCATGCGCCGATCATCACCGCCGCCTCCGTCAGCGTTGTGGTGCGATCCGACGATCCGGCGCGGCGTCACTGGTCGACGACGCCAACTCCGCACAGGCGCGGGCGACGTCGGCCGCGAGCCGGTCGACGTCCTCCGGTCGGCTGTCCCACGCGCACATCCAGCGCACGAGCCGACGGCGCTCGTCCCACCGGACGACGCGCCGGCGCTGCGCGAGCAGGTCCGCGGCCCCCGGCGGCAGCGTCGCGAACACCGCGTTGGACTCCACGGGTTGGTCGATGGCGACGCCGGGCACCGCGGCGACCCCGTCCCCCAACCGCCGCGCCATCGCGTTGGCGTGCGCGGCGTTGCGCAGCCACAGGTCGCCCTCGACGTAGGCCAGCAGCTGCGCGGACACGAAACGCGTCTTCGCCGCCAGCTGCAGCGACTGCTTGCGCAGCCGTTCCGCCGTCTCGTCGAGCCCGGGCGTGAGCAGCACGAGCGCCTCCGCGCCGAGCAGCCCGCCCTTCGTGCCGCCGAAGGAGACCAGGTCGGCCCCCGCGTCGGCGGTCAGCTCGCGCAATCCGACGCCGAGCGCGGCGGCGGCGTTGGCGAGCCGCGCGCCGTCGACGTGCAGCAGCAGCTCGCGCTCGTGCGCCCAGTCCCCCAGGCTCCGTAGTTCGTCCAGCGTATAGACGGTGCCAAGCTCGGTCGGCTGCGCCACGGAGACCAGCCGCGGCCGCACGGCGTGGACGACGCCGATCCGCTCGTAGCGCGTGGCGGCAAGCTCCGGAGTGAGCTTCCCGTCCGCCGTCGGGACGGTCAGCAGCTTCACGCCGGCGACCCGCTCGGGCGCCCCCGCCTCGTCGACCGCGAGGTGCGACCGCTCCGCGCAGATCACGCCGTCGCCCGGCTGGGCGGCGAGCTGGACCGCCATCACGTTCGTGCCGGTGCCGTTGAGGGTGGCCAGCGTGCGGGCGGGGACGCCGAGCAGCTCGCGCACCCGCTCGTCGAGCCGCATCGAGATCTCGTCACCGCCGTACGCGGGCGCAGCGCCGACGTTGGCGGCGGTGATCGCCGCCAGGGCCGCGGGATGGACGCCGGCGTCGTTGTCGCTCGCAAAGCTCATGGTCGTTCCCGTCGTCGCATCGGCCTCGGTCGTCAACCCTAGGCACCCGGCGGACTCCGTCGCCGTCCCTTCGCACCAATCCGCTCGGCTGGCCTCGTACAGGACGACAAGCGCAACGACCACCGCTGTCCGAGCCGACCACGCCCGCGGTCCGCGCATGCGATGCAGTGAGAGGCCCGGACGATGAAGAACCTCGAGATCCTCAGAGCAGCGAACCCCCCGTACGACGCGCAACGCGTCGCCGAGCTGGCCGCTCGTCCGATCGAGGTCGGTGAGAAGGGCTGGCCGGCGACGGCGGAGGGCCGGCCGCCACGGGAGATCGCGGCGACCCGCCTGCGGGTCCTGGACGGCGATCTGCCGTTCCCGGCGCTGGTCCTGCGGCAGGACGCCGTCCGGCAGAACATCGTCGTGATGCACGCGTACTGCGCGGAGGCCGGGGTCGCGCTGGCTCCGCACGGCAAGACGACCATGGCCCCGCAGCTCTTCGCGCGCCAGCTCGACCAGGGCGCCTGGGGCCTGACGGCGGCCACCCCCGCGCACCTGCGCGTCTACTGCCACGTCGGCGTCAAGCGGATCGTCTACGCCAACCAGCTGGTCGAGCCCGCGGTGATCGAATGGCTGAGCGCCGCGCTCGACGCCGACGACGAGCTCGAGGTGCTGAGCCTCGTCGACTCGGTCGCCGGCGTTCGTCGCCTGGAGCGCTGCCGGGCGCGGGTGGGCGCGCGCCGGCCGTTGCGCGTCCTCGTCGAGCTCGGCCTGGAGGGCGCCCGCACCGGTGCCCGGTCCGTCGAGCAGGCGCTGACCGTGGCGCGTGCGGCCGCACGCGCCGACGGCATCGTCGTCGCGGGCGTCGAGGGGTTCGAAGGCCTCGCGCCAAGTGCCCAGGCCGTCGACGCGTTCCTCGGCGATCTCGCCGATCTCGCGGCGAGGATCGAGCAGGACGGCCTGGTCGATCCGGACCAGGGGGCCGCGCTGGTCACCGCCGGCGGCAGCATCCACTTCGACCGGGTCGTCGCGCGCTTCCGCGACCAACCGCTGCTCCTGCGCGGCGGGTGCTACGTCACCCACGACGACGGCGTCTACGAGCGGGAGTCACCGCTCGCGGGACGCGGCGCCGACCGGTCCCCGCGTCTGCAGAACGCGCTCGAGCTGTGGTCGGTCGTGCTCTCCCGGCCGGAGCCGGGTCTCGTCATCACGAGCATGGGCAAGCGCGACGTCGGCTTCGACCTGAGCCTGCCGACGCCGACCATGGCGTGCACGCCCGGAGACGCTCGGCCGCGGGAGCTCGCCGGGCGCGTCCTCGCCCTCAGCGACCAGCACGCGCACGTCGCGATCGACCCGCGCGATCCGGTCGCCGTCGGCGATCTGGTCGGCGCAACGATCTCCCATCCGTGCACGACGCTCGACCGCTGGCGGGTGATCCCGGTGATCGACGACGACTACCTGGTAGTCGACGGACTCCGGACCTGCTTCTAACGATCCCGGATCGGTCTCCGCCATGGCCCTCGACCCCACCCCAGCGCCTGCGGCGCCACAGCCGATCCGCCGCTCGCAGCTGCGCGCCCCGTACCTCGAAGCGCTCCTCGCCTACGGCCACCGCGCACCGCAGCGGCTGCACGTCCCCGGGCACGGCGGCGGACGCGGCGCCGACCCGGCGCTGGCGTCGGCGCTCGGGCTCTCGACGCTGAGCCTGGACGTCCCGCGCGACATCGACGGCATCGACCTCGGGCCGACGCCGACCCCGTACCAGCAGGCCGAGCAGCTCGCCGCGGAGGCCTACGGGGCCGCGCGCACGTGGTTCCTCACCAACGGCGCCAGCCAGGGCAACCACGCGATCTGCCTCGCCCTGGCGCCGACCGGGGCCGAGATCGTCGTGCAGCGCAACTGTCACGGCAGCGTGACCGACGGACTCGTGCTCAGCGGCGGATCGCCCCACTACCTGCTCCCCGGCTACGACGCCGAGCGCGGGATCGCGACGGTCGTGACGCCCGACCGGCTGCGCGCCGCCCTGCGGGAGCAGCCCGGCGCCCGCGCCGCAGTCGTCGTCTCCCCGACCTACTTCGGGATGGTCGCCGACATCGCCGGCTGCGCGCGCGTCGCCCACGACGCCGGCATCCCGCTCGTCGTCGACTGCGCCTGGGGCCCGCACCTGGGCTTTCACCGGTCGCTGCCGCCGAACCCGCTCCACGAAGGCGCCGATGTCGTGCTGACCTCGACCCACAAGCACGCCGGCAGCCTGACGCAGTCGGCGATGCTCCACGTCGCCGACGGCCGCCCCGAGCTACGCGACGGGCTCGACCGCGCGATCCGGCTGCTGCGCTCGACGAGCCCCAGCTCGCTGCTGATGGCCTCGCTCGACGCCGCCCGCCGCCAGCTCGCGGTACGCGGAGCGCCCCTGCTCGGCGACACGCTCGCCGCCGCCGACCGGCTCCGCGACCGGATCGGCGAGCTGCCCGGCTGCCGGATCCTCGATCGCGACCGGCCCCGGCCGGAGATCTGGGCGTGGGACCCGCTGCGGATCGTCGTCGACGTCCACGACACCGGCGTCGCCGCGTCCACCCTCGCCCGCCGGCTGCGCGATGTCCACGACACGCAGCTGGAGCTGCACACGCACACGACCCTCGTCCTCGTCGTGCCGCTCGGCATGGACGAGTCGACCGCGCACCACGTCGCGACGGCGCTGGAGGCGGCGATCGCCACCTCGGAGCGCGACGGCGGCACGTCGCCGCCGGCGATCGATCCACCGGTACCCGCCGACGCCGCGGTCCCCCGCGTGTCGCCGCGCGACGCGTTCCTCGGACCGGTCGAGACCGTCGAGCGGGCGCACGCCGTCGGCCGTGTCAGCGCCGAGGCGATCAGCGTCTACCCGCCGGGGATCCCCACGCTGCTGCCCGGCGAGCCGATCAGCTCCGCGGCGCTCGACCAGCTCGTCTCGCTGCACGCCGCCGGCCTCCGCCTCCACGGTGCCTCCGACCCGGACCTCGGCACGCTGCGGGTCACGGCCGCGACGCGCTGATCACCGGACCCGGGCCGCGGCCTCGCTGAGGACGTCGCCGAGGATGCCGGTCATCTCGTCGAAGATCGCCTGGTCGGCGACCAGCGGCGGCGAGACCTGGATCACCGGCTCGCCACGACCGTCGGCCCGGCAGATCAGCCCGGCGTCGAAGAACCGGTCGGAGAGGAAGTTCTGCAGCAGGTCCTTGGCCTCTGCGGCCGTGAAGCCCTGCTTCGTGTCCTGGTCCTTGACCAGCTCGAGCGCATAGAAGAAGCCCGCCCCGCGGAGGTCGCCGACGATCGGGATGTCGAGCAGCGGCTCGAGCGTCCGCCGGAACGCGTCCTCCTCGCGGGCGACGTGCCCGACGACGTCCAGCCGCTTCATGATCTCGATGTTCTTCAGCGCGATCGCGGCCTGCACCGGATGTCCACCGAACGTGATCCCGTGCTTGAACATCTCGTCGTGGCCGTAGAACGGCTCGGCGACGCGGTCCGACACGAGCAGCGCGCCGATCGAGGCGTAGGCCGACGAGAGGCCCTTCGCCGACGTGATCAGGTCCGGGCGGATGTCGTACCGCGCCGAGCCGAACCAGTCGCCGAGCCGGCCGAAGCCCGTGATCACCTCGTCGGCGCAGAGCAGGATCCCGTACGCGTCGCAGAGCGCCCGGACGCCCGCGAAGTACCCGGCCGGCGGCGTGAACGCCCCGCCGGAGTTCTGGACCGGCTCGAGGATGATCATCGCGATCGTCTCCGGTCCCTCGCTGCGGATCCGGTGCTCCATGTCCTCCAGCAACAGCGCGGTGAACTGCTCCTCGGTCTCCCCCTCGGGACGGTGGAAGCGATCGGTGTTGCGGACGTGGGAGACCTGCGGGACGAGCGGCTCGAACGGGGTGCGGATCGACTCGAGGCCGGTGATCGAGAGCGCTCCCATCGACGTGCCGTGGTATGCGACGTCACGACCGATCGCCTTCCAGCGACGCTCGCCGTTCAGCGCGTGGTACTGCCGGGCGAGCTTCCACGCCGACTCCACCGCCTCCGCACCACCAGACGTAAAGAAGACCCGCCCGAAGCCGTCGGGGGCCAGCGACACGACCTCCTCGGCCAGTTCGATCGCCCGCGGGTGCGCGGCGTTCCAGTTGGTGTAGAACGGCAGCTCGCGCAGCTGCGCCGCGGCGGCCTCGCCGATCTCCGCGCCGTGGCCGTAGCCGATCTGGACCGCGAACAGCCCGGCCAGGCCGTCCAGGTAGCGCTTGCCGTCGACGTCGGTCAGGTGGCAGCCATCGCCGCTCACGATCACCGGCAGGGGCCGCTCGTCGAAGTCCGACATCTGGCTGAAGTGCAGCCACAGGTGGTCCTGGGCGGACCGCCGCAGCTCCGCGGCTCCGGCGTGACCGGCGATCGGCGACGTGCTCATGGAACGATGCTCGCACCGACGTCGTCCACCCGACAGGGGAGCGTCCGTCGGGTCCTACGGCCGCGGGGGTGACGGGGTGTCGCGTCCGGTCAACGTGCGAGCCCCATCCGCTCGCCGGCGGCAACCAGGACGCTGCGAAGTCCGGCGACGATCTCGTCCAGCAGCGCGGGGTCCGCGATCAGCGGCGGGGCGATCTGCAGCACGCTGTCGCCGCGGTCGTCGGCGCGGGCGATGATCCCGGCGCCGCGCAGCGCGTGCGGCAGGAACCCGCGCAGCAGGTCGTCGCGCTCGGCCCGGTCGAAGCGCGTGGCGTCGGCGTCCTTGACCAGCTCGACGGCCCAGAAGAAGCCCCGCCCGCGCACATCGCCGACGATCGGCAGGTCGCGCAGCGACTCCATCCCGGCGCGTAGATGCGGCTCCCGGGCCCGGACGTTCTCGAGCACCCCGTCGCGCTCGAAGATCTCGATGTTCTTCAGCGCCACCGCCGCCATCACCGGGTGGCCGCCGAAGGTGATCCCGTGCCGCAGCACGGTCGCGGGATCGAACAGGCCCTCGGCCACGGAGTCGCCCACGAAGACCGCGCCGCCGGGCACGTACGCCGACGTCAGGCCCTTGGCGGTCGTGACCATGTCGGGGACGACGCCCTCCTGCTCGATCCCCAGCCAGTTGCCCAGGCGCCCGAAGCCGCAGATCACCGAGTCCGAGACGAGCAGGATTCCGTGCTCGTCGCAGATCGCGCGCAGTCCAGCCCAGTAGCCGGCGGGCGGAACGAGGCAGCCGCCCGCGTTCTGGACCGGCTCGGCGATCAACACCGCGACCTCGTCCGGACCGGCGGCCGCGACCGCGTCGCGGATCTCGTCGAGCAGCCGCGCGCAGTACGCGGCCTCGTCCTCGTCCTCCCGCCGGTCGCGGAAGGCGTTGGTGTTGCTGACGTGGGTGACGTCGATCGGCGGCGTCCCGAAGCCGTCTTTGAAGCCGGCCACGCCGGTGAACGAGAGCGCCCCGAGGGTCACCCCGTGGTAGGCGTTCTTGCGCGCGATCGCCTTCGTCCGCTCGGGCTGGCCGATCGCGCGGAAGTACTCGCAGGCCATCTTCCACATCGCCTCGACGGACTCCGATCCGCCGTTGGTGAAGAAGACGTGGTTGAGGTCGCCCGGCGCCCGCGCGGCGAGCGCCTCGGCCAGCCGGATCGCCGCGGGGTGCGCGGTGTTCCAGTTGGTGTTGAACGGCAGTTCCCGGAGCTGCCGCCCGATCGCCGCCGCGAACTCCTCGCCGTAGCCATAGCCGAGCTGCGAGCAGAACAGCGACGAGAGCGCGTCGATGTAGCGCTTGCCGGTGGTGTCGAAGACGTACGGGCCCTCGCCGCGCGCCAGGATCAGCAGGTCGTCCGCGGCGGCGGTGCCCGGCGCGGCGTCCGGCTGCGCGTAGGCCGCCGACTGCTTGGCGAAGTGCAGCAGCAGGTGCTCCCGCGCCGCGCGCTGGAGATCGTCGTGCGCGCGGTCGCGCTGGTTGTCGGTCGCAGGCATCGTCAGTCCCCTAGAAGCGCATGCCGCCGGTGGTGGTCTCGGCGGCGGGTGCTCCGCCGGACGTCGCCCAGCGGGTCGTCACCACCTTGGTCCGCGTGTAGAAGCGCAACGCGTCCTCGCCGTTGGCGTGCAGGTCCGCGTCGATCGAGTCCTTCCAGCCGCCGAACGGCATCCAGGCGATCGGGGCGGCAACGCCGATGTTGACGCCGAGCATCCCGGAGTCGGCCTTCGCGCGAAACTCGCGGGCGGCGCCGCCGGACTCGGTGAAGAGGATCGTCGAGTTGCCGTAGCGAGACGCGTTGGTGAAGGCCAGCGCGTCGTCGAGGTCGTCGGCGCGGACCACGGCCAGCACCGGACCGAACAGCTCCTCGGTCGCGACGCGGTGGTCGCGGGGAACGCGATCGAGGATCGTCGGACCGAGGTCGGCGCCTCCCGCGCCTGGACCGGCGGTGCGGCCGTCCAGCACGAGCTCGATCTCGTCGTGCCCCGCGACCGTCTCGATCTCGGCGACCAGCCGCGACCGCGCGTCCGACGACACGACCGGACAGACGTCGGTGGCCGGGTCGTCACCGGGCCCGGTGCGCAGGATGGCCGCGGCGTCGACGATGGTCCGCAGCTGCGCGTCCTGCTGCTCGCGGGTGCCGACGAGCACCGCGACCGAGCCGGCCAGGCAGCGCTGGCCAGCGGCCCCGAAGGCCGAGCCGACGACCCCGGACGCGACCGTCTTCGGGTCCGCGTCCGGCAGGATCACGAAGGCGTTCTTCGCCCCGCCGAGCGCCTGCACACGCTTGCCGGTCTCCGTTGCCCGCGTCGCCACGTAGCGGGCCGTGGCGGCCGAGCCGACGAACGAGACCGCGTCGATCCCCGGATGATCGAGGATGGCGTTCACCGCGTCGTGCGCGCCGTGGACCATGTTCACGAGTCCGGCCGGGATCTCGTCGATCCCGGCGATGATCTCGAGGTACAGATCGGCGGTCAGCGGGACCTGCTCGGACGGCTTGAGGACGAAGCCGTTGCCCGCCATCAACGCGTACGGCAGGAACCACATCGGGATCATGGCCGGGAAGTTGAACGGCGTGATCGCCGCGACGACGCCGACCGGTTGACGGAACAGCTCGACGTCGACCCCGGTCGCGATCCCCTCGAGGTTCTGCCCCTTGAGCAGCTGCGGGCCGCCCATCGCGGCCTCGACCGACTCGATCCCGCGTCCGACCTCGGCCCGCGCGTCGTCGAGCGTCTTGCCCATGTCCCGCGTCACCAGCGCGGCCAGCTCGTCGCGCCGCGCCCCGAGCGCGTCACGCAGCCGGTACAGCGCCCGGGCCCGGATCTGCGGTGGCGTGCCACGCCACCGCGCCTGCGCCCTACGAGCCGCCTGGACGGCCGCGTCGACGTCGGCGGCCGTTCCGAGCGGGACGTGAGCGAGCAGCTCGCCGGTCGCCGGGTCGCGATCCTCGATCGTCGCGGTGCCGGGCGCGACCGTCCAACCGCCGTCGACGTGGTGATGCAGCGTGCGGGGGTCGTTGGGCGTCATCATCGGGACTCCTGTCGTCGGGGCCGTGCGGCCCGGGACCACGCAGCTTGATGCCGAGGGACGCCCGATCGGCGCGGCAGTTCGTCGCCGCTTCGGGGTCAGGACCTCACGCTCTGTTCGCGGCCGGCGCCCCGCGCGACGTGCGGATGAGCACGCAGCGCCACGTCCAGGACCAGCGTCTGCCGGCGGTCCGAGAGGTCCACGCCGAGCACCTCCTCCAGCCGCTCGACCCGCCGGTAGAGCGCGGCGCGGTTGAGGTGCAGCAAGCGCGCGGCCTCGGCCTTTCGCCACCCCCCGGCGCACAGCGCCTCGAGCGTCGGGAACAGCACGTGGCGGTGCGTGCGGTCGTGCTCGAGCACCGCACCCAGCCGCCGCTCGACGAGCTCCCGCACCGTCGACTCGTCACGCAACGACCAGAACAACCGGTCCAGCTCCATGTGGCGAACGTCGACCCAGGCCGCCCCGCCGTCCGACGGCGCGATCGCCGCCGTATCGACCGCCAGCCGCAGCGACGTCGCGATGTCGCCCCACGCCACCACTTCGCCGACGGCGACGACGACCGACGGCAGGCCTCCGTGCCGCCGCAACGCCGCGCGGACCGCGTCGGCGACCCGTCCGGCGACCGCCTCGCGGTCGTCCGCGGTCCGCACCGCGACCACGCCGAGCACGCGCCCCGGCCCGCCGCCCCGGCCGACGATCGCCGCCTCCCCCGCACGCTCCAGGCTCGACGCCAGGTCGCGGATCACCAGCGACCAGGTCACGTCGTCCGCGCGGTGGCCACGCACCGCGACCGGCAGGAACAGGCCCGAGCGGGACGTCAGGCCGAGCACTTCGGCGTGGGCCCGCGAGCGCTCGGACGGGTGCCGCCCCTCGACCAGGTCGAGCAGCACGTCGCCGTGCCGGCGGGCGAGCAGCTGCTCTTCCTGCCGCGAGCGCAGCAGCGCGAGGGTGAGCACGCCGGCCGCGCGCTCGAGGATCCGTGCCGAGTGCTCCTCGATCGCCCGGGCGATCGGCAGGGCCCGCAGCCGGGCCGGGGCGCCGTGGGCGCTCAGCGCCACCGGCACGTCGACGCCCTCGGCCCAACGACCCCGGCCCGCGTTCGAGCTGCGCCACGCCGACAGCGCGTCGTGCCCGTCGCCCGGGTCTCCCGCGTGGTACATCAGGTCGCCGTCGGGGCTCTCGAGGAAGACCGGGTTGCGGACGACCTCGGCGGTCGCCGCCAGCACCTCGGGGATCCCGCCGCCGTTCAGCAGCACGTCGGTCAGTCGCTGGCGGACGTTCTCCGCCTCGCACATCGCGACGTACGCGCGACTGACGATCAGGGCGTGAGCGGCCTCGGTCACCTCGACGAAGTTGACCGACGCGGTCAGCGCCACGAGCGGCAGCTCGCAGGCGTTCGCGGCGGCGATCAGCGGACGAGGCAGCTCGGCGACGCTCATGCCCAACTCGACGACCAGCCCGGCGACGCCGCGGGCGGCCAGCGTCCGCACGTAGGTGCGCTGCTGCTCGGGCAGCCGCCCGATCCCGAGGCCGGTCGTCAGCAGCAGCTCGCCCCCGCGCAGGTGGGCGGCCATGTCCGCGATCTCGCCCGCGTGGACCCACCGCACCGGCCGGTCCAGCGCGTCCGCCCCCGCGACCACGCTCGGCAGCCCGCGCCGCAGGACGGGCAGGTCCAGGACGGAACGGACCGAGATCTCGCCGGACCCCGGCGCCCGCCCCTCGCCCACCCACGTCGTCTTCATTTCACAGGCCATCGGCCTCATGTGTAGAGGTTTAGCATGCCCACGCGCGCCCCCCTCGATGCATGGACGCCACCTGGCCGACCTCACGTCCTCCGCCCTG
>JADMKN010000153.1 GCA_015478825.1 Patulibacter sp.
TCGCGCTTCTCGAACAGTTCGTCCTTGATGCCCAGCGCCCGCGAGCGGCTGCGCCACGTCGACGCGCTGCGGCAGGCGACGCACACCGCCCAGCAGGCGCTCGGCGCGGACGACGGCGCGGCCGGCGCCGCGCTGGCGATCGGCGAGGCCGCGCTGGAGGGCGTGACCGGCGTCGACGCGGCGCTCGACGGGCTGACCGAACGGATGCGCTCGCTGCGGATCGAGGCGGACGACCTGGCGGCCGAGCTGCACCGGCAGCTCGACGCCTACGAGAGCGAGCCCGGCGAGCTGGAGCGGGTCGAGGACCGGTTGCAGGCGATAGGACGGCTGGAGCGCAAGTACGGCGGAACGGTCGAGGGCGTGCTGGCGCACGCCGAGCAGTGCCGCGTGCGCCTGGCCGAGCTGGAGGACGTCGAAGGCGCCACCGCGGCGGTCGAGGCCGAGCTGCAGGTCGCGACCGAGCGGCGCGCGGCGCTGGCGGCGCTGCTGAGCGCGACGCGTGCGGAGCGCGCTCCGGATCTGGCGGCCGCAGTGGTCGAGCGGCTGGCCGAGCTGGCAATGCCCGCCGCCCAGCTCGAGGTGCGGCTGGAGTCGCGCGATCCGGTCGCGACGGGGCAGGACCGCTGCGAGCTGCTGCTGGCGCCCAACCCGGGCGTTCCGGCCGCCCCGGTGCGCGAGTCGGCATCGGGCGGCGAGCTGTCGCGGGTGATGCTGGCGCTGCTGGCCGTGGTCGGCTCCGACGGCGCGGGCGCGGCCCGGACCCAGGTCTTCGACGAGATCGACAGCGGGGTTGGCGGCCAGACGGGTCGCGCGGTCGGCGAGCAGCTACGGGCGCTCGGCCACGCCGGTCAGGTGCTCTGCATCACCCACCTGCCGCAGATCGCCGCGCTGGCCGACCGGAACTTCGCGATCGAGAAGGACACCACGGTCGAGCCGGCACGGACGGTCGTCCGGCGACTCAAGGACCGCGAGGTCGTCGGCGAGCTCGTGCGGATGCTCGGCGCCGAGGAGGGCGACAAGGGCGCGCTCAAGCACGCCAGGGAGCTGCGCAGCGCCGCGTAGGAGCGGGCCGCCACGGGGGCGGCCTCGCTCGCCGACGGCGCGAAGCACGGCTAGGAGGACGGACGGGCGCCGGCGTCCAGGTCCAGCGCGGACGAGTTGATGCACCAGCGCTGGCCCGAAGGTCCCGGTCCGTCCGGGAAGACGTGGCCCAGGTGCCCGCCGCAGTTGGCGCACTTGGCCTCGATCCGGACCATGCCGTGCGAGCGGTCCTCGTGCAGCGTCACCGCCTCGGCGACCAGCGGATCGGTGAAGCTCGGCCAGCCCGTTCCGGAGTCGAACTTCGTGTCGCTAGCGAACAGCTCCGCGTGACATGCGGCACAGCGGTAGGTGCCGTCGTCCTTGGTGTCCCAGTACCGGCCCGTGAACGCGGGCTCGGTGCCGCACTGCCGCATCACCGCGTACTGCTCGGGGGTGAGCTCCTCACGCCACTGCTCGTCGGTCTTCTGCTCCATCCCGCGATCGTTGCAGGTCGGCCCGCTCGGCCCCTGCGCACGAACCGAGGCGGGCCCGAGCCTGTCCGGCCCAACCGGTACCGTCTTGATCGGTCACCAAGGTGTGACGGGGCGGTCCCGAGGCGCCTCGTGGGTGGCCGCTTCCGCAAGATCAGCAAGGACCTCCCGCGTGCCCGACCGCTCTCCGACCAGGTACATCTTCGTCACCGGAGGAGTCGTCTCGTCCCTCGGGAAGGGCATCGCCGCCGCGTCGATCGGCCGACTCCTGGTCGCGCGCGGCCTCTCGGTGTCGCTGCAGAAGCTCGATCCGTACATCAACGTCGATCCGGGCACGATGTCGCCGTACCAGCACGGCGAGGTCTTCGTGACCGAGGACGGCGCCGAGACCGACCTCGACCTCGGGCACTACGAGCGGTTCACCAACACGAACACGTCGAAGGCGTCAAACGTCACGACCGGCGGGATCTACGACACGGTGATCCGCCGCGAGCGCCGCGGCGACTACCTCGGCGGCACCGTCCAGGTCGTCCCGCACATCACCAACGAGATCAAGAACCGGATCAAGCTGGCGGGCGAGTCGAGCAACGTCGACGTCGTGATCTGCGAGATCGGCGGGACCGTCGGCGACATCGAGTCGCTGCCCTTCCTCGAGGCGATCCGCCAGTTCCCGGTCGACGTCGGGCGCCGCAACTGCATGTACGTGCACCTGACCCTGGTGCCGTACATCAAGCACGCCGGCGAGCTGAAGACCAAGCCGACCCAGCACTCGGTCAACGAGCTGCGACGGATCGGCCTCCAGCCGGACATGCTGATCTGCCGCTCCGAGGCGGAGCTGAGTCGCGACATCCGCACCAAGATCGCGCACTCGACGGCGATCCAGGAGGACATGGTGATCTCGGGCAAGGACGTCGGCGACGTCTACGAGATCCCCCTCTGGTACAAGCAGGAGCTCGTCGACCAGCGGGTGATCGACCACTTCGGGATCGACGCCCCGCCGGCCGACATCAGCGCCTGGGAGGAGATCGTCCGCCGGGTCCACGCCGCCACCGGCAGGACCCGGATCGCGGTCGTCGGCAAGTACATCAAGCTCGAGGACGCCTACAAGTCGGTGGTCGAGGCGCTCAAGCACGCCGGGGCCTGGGACGGCACCGACATCGAGATCGAATGGGTCGACAGCGAGTACCTGGAGAGCGAGCAGGTCGCGACCGAGCTGCTCGCCGGCGTCGACGGGGTGCTCGTCCCGGGAGGCTTCGGGGGACGCGGCATCGAGGGCAAGATCATCGCCTGCAAGGTCGCCCGCGAGCAGCGGATCCCGTACCTGGGCATCTGCCTGGGCATGCAGATCGCGGTCTCGGAGTTCGCCCGCCACGTCGCCGGCATGCCGGGAGCCAACTCGACCGAGTTCGATCCCGAGACCGAGTGGCCCGTGATCGACCTGCTCCCGGAGCAGAAGGAGGTCCGGGACCTCGGCGGCACGATGCGGCTCGGCGCCGACCCGGTCAAGCTGCAGCCCGACACGCGGATCCAGGAGCTCTACGGCGAGGAGACCGTCTACGAGCGGCATCGCCACCGCTACGAGGTGTCGATCACGCTGCGCAAGCGGCTCGAGGACGCCGGACTGGTCGTCGGCGGGACCTCGCCCGACGGTCGCCTGGTCGAGGCGGTCGAGCTGCCCGAGCACCCGTTCTTCGTCGCGGCGCAGTACCACCCCGAGTTCAAGAGCCGTCCCGAGCGCCCGTCGCCGCTGTTCCAGGGCTTCGTCAGCACTGCGCACCGTCGCGCGCAGGAGCGCGTGGGCACCGAAGCGACCGTCCGCGCCAGCGCGTAGCGGGCCGCCCGGTGGCGCAGGTGCCGGTCCCCGCGGCGTGCCGCGCCACGGCTGACGAGCGCGCCGCGCTGCAGGAGCGCTTCCGGGCGCTCTGCGCGGTGCCGAGTCCGTCGGGCGACGAGCGTGCCTGCGCCGACCACGTCACGAGCGTCCTGCGGGCGC
>JADMKN010000154.1 GCA_015478825.1 Patulibacter sp.
GCTTCGCGATCCGGCGCACGCCCGGCGAGACGTTGCGCACGCGGGTCGGCTCCCAGGCGTCGCTGACGGCGAGGCCGCGCCGGCGGAGCTTGGCGTTGCCGACGCGCCAGTTCGGCGAGGACAGCAGCAGATTGGGCTTGAGCCGGAGGAGCTGCTCGAGGTTGGGGCCGTCGGGATGCGACAGCGTCAGCCGCGGGACGCGGTTGAGCCCGCTGTGCAGGCGGATGCCGTTGCCGACGTCGCTGCCCACGGCGACCGGGCGAACGCCCAGGCGGGCGACGACGTTGGACTGGAACGGGGTCAAGGTGACCACGCGGTTGTAGGTCCTTGCGTCGGCCTGCGGAGCCGCGATCCCACCGGCGAGGGCGACGCCGACGGCCGCGGCGAGCACGCCGGCGAACCCGCGCGCCCGGCGGGTCGGCGCGCCGCTCGCGGGCCGGGGAGCCGACGACCGCTGCGTCAGCGGCGACCGGAGTGGCACCTCGTGGTCGGGGAGGGTGACCGGCTGCGACATGCGGCGGAGAGTACCAAGATTAGGAGCGCCGAACTCCGGTCCCGGCGGGGCGTGTGATCTACCGATCGGCTACGGCGAACCGGCGGAGTCCTCGCCGAGGACCAGCCGGCCGTCCGGCAGGCGGTAGACCGTGCCGACCGCGGTGCCCCGGCCCTCGACCGGGGTGGCGTCCTCCGGAACGGTCACGGTGCGCTCGTCCTGGGCCGGGCGCTCCGCCTGATCGGTGGCGGCCTTGGCGCCGAGGCTGAGCCCGGCGACCAGGAACGCGACGGCGAGCACGATCCCCACGTCGAACAGGTTGACGAGCCCGTCGAGCGGATCGTCGACGTCGACGGTCGATCCGCGGCGGTGCAGGCCGACGCGACTCATGACGGCGTGGGCGCCGGGATTCCGACGCCGTCCGGGGGCGAGCCGGGCGGGGGCGTGGTCGACGGCGCGGTGGTCGTCGAGGCGGCCGCGGGCGGGAGCAACGCGACCGCGTGCTCGATCGTGGCCAGGTCCTCGGCGTAGAGCCGGGTCCGGGTCAGCGTCAGTCCGAAGGCGACGGTGCCGACCAGCAGGCCGATCACCGTCGCGGCGAACGCGACCTGCAGGTCGGCGGCGAGCCCGGCGATGTCGCCGCGGCCGAGCGCGCCGAGCCCGGGCGCGAGCGGGATCAGCGTGCCGGCCAGGCCGAGCGCCGGACCGAAGCGGACCAGCAGCCGGGTCCGGTCGAGCCGCCGTCCGACCGCGATCTCGTACTCGATCAGCGCGTGCTCGACCCACTCGCGCTGGCCGGCGCCGAGCGCGGCCCCGATCGCCTCCAGCGCGTTCGCGGCGATCGGCGTGGGGGCCTGCGGAGCCAGGGTCGCGGTCTGGCGCGGGTCGTGCACGATCGTCCGGGCCAGCGCGGGCAGACGGAGCCGACCCGGCCGGTGACGCCGCCAGATCTCGGTGACCGCGCGGCCCAGCTCGACGCCGAGCACGAGCAGCAGCAGCAGCGCGGCGACGTGGACCGGGACCTCGAGGGCGCGGGCGATCCCCGAGAGCGCGTCGTTGATCAGTCCGGCGGCGAGCGGCACGTCCGTGGAGGGTAGTGCCCGTCCCGGCCGGGTCGCGGCGTCGCCGAACGGCGCTGATGCGGATGCCGGTTCCCGAGGCGAGCGAATCCGCATCGGGGCGGGTGGCGAGCGGCCACCTGCGACGATGAGGGGAGTCATGGACGAGCTCTACCGCGAGAACATCCTCGATCACTACAAGCGTCCGCGGAACTGGACCCCGCCGCTGCCGCCGCTCGAGTCGGTCGACCTGCAGTTCGAGGACAAGAACCCCTCCTGCGGCGACCAGCTCAAGGTGCTGCTGCAGATCGACGACGATCGCCGCGTCACCGGCGTGCGGTTCGAGGGCCACGGCTGCGCGATCAGCCAGTCCGCCGCGTCGATGGTCTCGGAGGAGCTCGCCGGCAAGTCGGTCGACGAGCTGCTCCAGCTCGATCAGGACTTCGTCTTGGAGTTGCTGGGGATCGACATCTCGGCGACCCGGATCAAGTGCGCGCTGCTGTCGCTCAAGGTCGTCAAGTCGGCCGCCCTCGGCGGATCCGTGGACTGGGAGGGCGAGGCCGCCTCGGCCGCATCGGTCCCGCCGCCCAGTGGAACCGGTCCTTCCGCCGGACTCTGATCCCCGGTCCGTGCCCGCCGCCGGGCCGGACCGAGCAGCAGGATCCCGATCACGGCGCCCGCGAGCATCATCCCGGCCTGCGCCTGGAACGCGGCCGAGAAGCCGTCGGTCATCGCGAGCGCCGCGGGGCGGGCCTCCGTCAACGCCGCGGCGGTGCGGTTGCTGGCCACGGTGACCATCGCGGCGATCCCGATCGCCCCGCCGATCTGCTGGCCGGTGGTCAGCAGCGCCGACGCCACGCCGCCGTCGCGTTCGTCCGCGTCGCCGGTCGCCACGGCCATCAGCACCACGAGCGCCATGCCGATGCCGGCGGCGGTCAGCGCGAACGCCGGCACCAGGTGGCCGACGTAGGAGCTGTTCGGGGTCAGCAGGCTCATCGAGTAGAGGCCCGCGGCGGCCAGGGCCAGACCGACGGCGGTGGGGATCCGCGCGTCGGTCCCGGCGAGGAACCGCCCGGTCAGCCCGGCCGCGATCCCCATCGAGACGCTGAACGGCAGGAACGCGGCGCCGGTCTCCAGCGGCGACCAGCCGAGCACCCGCTGGATGAACAGGGTCTGGAAGAAGAACATCGCCAGCAGCCCGGCGGCCCCGATCAGCACGAGCAGGTTGGCGGTCATCGCACGCCGGCGCCGCAACAGGCTCTGGGGAACGAGTGGCTCGGCGGAGCGCCGCTCCGCGACGAGGAACGCGACGGCCAGGCCGAGCACGACCGCGAAGCTCAACAGCGTGCGGGTCGAGGTCCAGCCCTGGGTGTGGGTCTCGACCACCGTGTAGACGAGCAGCAGCAGTCCACCGGTGCCGAGCAGCGCGCCGGTCAGGTTGGGGCGGGCGCGGGCATCGCGCTGGTCGTCGGCGGGGACGACGCGGGGCACCAGCAGCAGCGTCACCCCGGCGATCGGCAGGTTGATCAGGAAGACCCATCGCCAGTCGAGCAGCTCGGTCAGCGCCCCGCCGAGCAGCAGGCCGGTCGCCGCGCCGATCCCGATCAGGCTCGCCCAGACCGACAGCGCGCGGGTCCGGCCGGGGCCCTCGCGAAAGGTCGAGAGGATGATCGCCAGCGCGGCGGGGGAGAGCGTCGCGCCGGCCAGCCCCTGGAGGCCGCGGCCGATCACCAGCGACTCGGCCGACCAGGCGGCCGCGCAGAGCGCGGAGGCCGCGGCGAACGCGACCATCGCGATCGCGAACATCCGTCGCGCGCCGATCCGGTCGGCGATCCGGCCGCCGACCAGCAGGAAGCCGCCGAAGGTCAGCAGGTAGGCGTTGACGACCCAGGACAGCGAGCGCTCGGAGAACGCGAGCTCGTCGCCGATCGTCGGCAGGGCGACGTTCACGATCGTGTCGTCGAGGATCAGCATGAACTGCGCGACGCAGGCGACGAGCAGGATCAGCGTGGCGGACGACGCCGGGCGTGGCGCGGCGGAAGACATCGGGGTGCTCCGATCGACGGTATGATTTCTACGGTCGTAGAAACCGGCGTACGCCAGTTGTAGAAGAATCTGCTCCGGTCGTCAAGCTCCGCTGGCATACTCGGGGCGTGGCGAGACGTGCGGAACCGACCGATCGGCGTGAGCGACTGTTGATCGCCGCGCTGCGCTTGGTCGCGGACGGCGGCCTCGAAGCGGTCACCCATCGCGCGGTCGAGGGCGCCGCCGGCGTGCCGCACGGCTCGGTGACCTACCACTTCGGGTCTCGCGACGACCTGGTGCTCGCGATGATCGACCGACTGGTCGAGGACTGCGAGCGGGCGGTCGCCGAGATCGCCCGGAACGTGGCGATGGCGCTGGCCCGCTCGCCCAACGGCGTGGACGGGGCGCGGATCGACATCGACCGGGCGGCGGACGGACTGGTGGCCTGGATGGACGAGGATCGTCGTCGGCACCTCGCCCGGCTCGAACTGGAGCTGGCCGCCGCGCGGGATCCGACCCTGCGCCGGCGGATGACCGACGCGGCCCTCGTCTTCTGGCGGCTCTGCCAGCCGCTCGTCCTCGCGCTCGGATCCGACGATCCGGAGCTGGACGGCCGCGCGATGGCGGCGATGGTCGACGGTCTGCTGATCGACCGCCTGGCGCACGAGCCCGCGGATCCCCGCGTGGTGCGCGCGGCGATCCGGCGGTTGCTGGGGGACTGGTCCCCGCCCCGCGCTGGCTGAGTCGCGGGTCCCGACCTCGGCCGAAACAGGTTCTTAGGGACTCCTACTTGTAGGTTCTCAAAATTGGGGGCGAGGATCTCGGCCCAGTCGCGATACAATTCCGTCTGTCGGCATCGGACATGCGCGAACGGGCGGAGCACAGGCGCTCCCGGCCGTCGCACGGACCCCGAGCCGGCGTGCTCCTCGTGCCTTTGATCGACGTCTGCCCCCTCTCCGCGCTTCCCGATGGGAAGCGGCTGACCGTGGAGCACGACGACCAGGAGATCATGGTCGTCAACTGCGGCGGCACGATCCTCGCGATGGAGGATCGCTGCAGTCACGACGACGGCGATCTCTCCGAGGGGGAGCTCGACGCGGCGGCGTGCACCATCGAGTGCCCGCGCCACGGCGCGATCTTCGACCTGCGTTCGGGTCGACCGATGACCCTTCCGGCGTACCAGCCGGTTGACACCTTTCCCGTCGTGATCGACGGGGACACCATCAAGCTGGAGGTGGACTGAGATGCCCACGCCCCCCGAGCCGATTGGCACCCTGTTGAACGAGGAGGAGTCCTCGCTCGTCGACCTGAACGCGGACTACACCGAGAAGTACGGGTTCCACGACGCCGAGAACTACCTCTACAAGGCGCCCAAGGGAATCAACCGCGAGATCGTCGAGAAGATCTCGGAGTTCAAGCAGGAGCCGCAGTGGATGCGGGACTTCCGCCTGAAGGCGCTGGACTACTTCCTGGCCCGTGAGCAGCCGACGTGGGGCAGCCCGATGCTGTCCGAGGTCGACTACGACGACATCCACTACTTCGTCCGGGCCTCCGAGAAGTCCGAGCGCTCCTGGGACGACGTCCCCGAGGACGTCAAGAACACCTTCGACCGGCTCGGCATCCCCGAGGCGGAGCGCAAGTTCCTCGCCGGCGTCGGCGCGCAGTACGAGTCCGAGGTCGTCTACCACCAGGTGAACGAGGAGCTCGAGAAGCAGGGCGTGATCTTCACGGACATGGACACCGCGCTCCGCGAGCACGAGGACCTGGTCCGCAAGTACTTCGCCACGGTGATCCCGCCGAACGACAACAAGCTGGCCGCGCTCAACAGCGCCGTCTGGTCGGGTGGTTCGTTCGTCTACGTCCCGCCGGGCGTCCACGTCGAGATGCCGCTGCAGGCCTACTTCCGGATCAACACCGAGAACATGGGCCAGTTCGAGCGGACGATCATCTTCGCCGACGAGGGCTCGTACGTGCACTACGTCGAGGGCTGCACCGCTCCGACGTACTCCAGCTCGTCGCTGCACTCCGCAGTCGTCGAGCTGATCGCCAAGCCCGGCGCGCGAATCCGTTACACGACCGTCCAGAACTGGTCGAACAACGTCTTCAACCTCGTCACCAAGCGCGCGGTCGCCGAGGAGAACGCGACCGTCGAGTGGGTCGACTGCAACCTCGGCTCCAAGCTGACGATGAAGTACCCCGCCGTCTACCTGATGGGTGAGGGCGCGCACGGCGAGGTCCTGTCGATCGCCTTCGCGGGCAACGGTCAGCACCAGGACGCCGGCGCGAAGATCGTCCACGCCGCGCCGAACACGACGTCGAACATCTTCGCCAAGTCGATCTCCAAGGACGGCGGGCGCTCCAGCTACCGCGGCCTGCTCGAGGTCGGCAAGGGCGCGGTCGGATCGAAGTCGAAGGTCGTCTGCGACGCCCTGCTGCTCGACGACCGCTCGCGGACCGACACCTGGCCGACGATCCGGATCGACGAGGATCAGGTCGACATCGGCCACGAGGCGACCGTCTCGAAGGTCGGCGACGAGCAGCTCTTCTACCTGCAGTCCCACGGGATCCCCGAGGACGAGGCGGCCAAGCTGATCGTCAACGGCTTCATCGAGCCGATCGTCAAGGAGCTGCCGATGGAGTACGCGGTCGAGATGAACCGCTTGATCGAACTGCAGATGGAGGGGAGCATCGGGTGACCACCCTCTCCGCCGCACCCGCACCCGTCTGGCTCGCTGCGCTCCGCAGCGGCGCCGCCGAGGAGCTGCCGACCCTCTCGCTGCCGACCTTCCGGGGGACCCCGGGCTGGGAGTTCACCGAGATTCCCGAGCTCGACCTCGACACGTACCCGCAGGCCGCGGCCGGGGACGCGTCGGTCGCCGAGTCCGCCTCGCTGATCTTCGACCACCTGCCGGAGGGCACGATTCGCCTGACGCAGGTCGACCAGGCGATCGCCGACGCCACGACGCCGGTCCCGCCCGGCGACGGCACGAAGCAGGCGACGGTTCTGCCGCTCGAGGTCGCCGCCGCGCTGCACCCCGAGCTGGTCGAGCCGTTCCTCGGCCGGATCGAGACCGCTCGCACGCCGTTCACGGCCCGCAACGACCGGGACTGGACCGGCGGCTTCTTCGTCCACGTCCCGCGCGGCGTGCGGCTCGAAGCTCCCGTGCTGCTGTCGCTGATCCAGGATCAGGCCGGCCGGACCGTCTCGCCGCGCACCCTGATCGTCATCGAGGACGGCGCCGAGGCCGAGGTCTGGTCGCAGACCGTCTCGTCGTCGCCGGAGCTCGAGGCGCTGGTCAACGGCGTCGTCGAGATCCACGTCGGGCAGAACGCCCGGCTGCGGTTCGTCGACGTCCAGGATCTCTCCGAGCAGACCTGGATCTTCGGCGCCCAGCGCGCGACGATCGAGCGCGACGGCTGGATCGACTGGATCACGCTCGGCCTCGGGTCGGCCAAGGGCAAGGTCTTCCAGGAGACCAGCCTCGACGGTCCGGGCGCCCACGGGCGCGTGACCGGCGGCTACGCCACGCACGGCACCCAGCATCTCGACTTCGACACGCTCCAGACGCACATGGCGCCGAACACCACGTCGGACCTGGCGTTCCGCGGCGTCGTCGCCGAGAAGTCGTCGACGGTCTGGCGCGGAATGATCAAGGTCGACGAGGCCGGCCAGCAGACCGACGCCTTCCAGGAGTCGCGCAACCTGCTGCTCGGGCGCAAGGCGCACGCCGACGCGATCCCCGGGCTGGAGATCGCGGCCAACGACGTGCGCTGCACCCACGCCGCCGCGATCGCCCAGATCGACCCGGATCAGCTCTTCTACCTGCGCTCGCGCGGGCTGAGCCTGAACATGGCGCGCCGGATGGTGATCGAGGGCTTCCTCGCGGAGCTCGTCACCCGGTTCGAGGAAGGCCCCGTCCGCGAGGCGCTCGGAGAGATCCTCCAGCGTCGGATGGACGCCGTCCTGAAGTAGCGCCTGGCCCCTGCGGGCCGCATACAGATGTCCCAGCCGAACGGCCCTCCGCAGCCCCCTGCGGAGGGCCGTTCACCGTTCCGGCTGTGTCACCAACGCGACAGTTCCAGGGTCACGCGGTGAACAGACGCGGCGCTCTCGCGGCGAGAAAGTGATTCCACCAACCCGGAGGAGCACGAGGCTCCTCCGAACGACTCGAAGGAATCACCTCATGCGCTCTCTGATCAACCGCCGCCCGACCGCCTCCACGGTCATCTCCTGCACCGCCCTCTTCGTCGCCCTCGGCGGCACCAGCTACGCCGCCGTCACGATCGACGGCAAGGACCTGAAGAACCGCTCGGTCACGGCGAAGAAGGTGAAGACGCGAACGCTGACCGGCACGCAGATCAAGAACAACACGCTGACGGGCAAGCAGATCAAGGAATCGACGCTGGCCACGGTGCCGCGCGCCGGTTCGGCCCAGACGGCCCAGAGCGCCACCAACGCCCATCGCGCCGTGACGGCGGGGACGGCCGACAACGCCGCCCACGCGGAGAACGCCAAGAACGCGACCAACGCCACGAACGCGGAGAACGCGACCAACGCGCAGAACGCCCAGAGCGCGGCCACGGCCGCCAACGCCGACCAGCTCGCGGGCAAGCCCGCGGCGGCGTTCGCCGCCAGCGCGACCCGGGTCGTGATCGAGAGCGCGACCGCGGTGGTCGGCTCGGTCGGCGGGACGAACAGCTCCGCCACGGCGTCGTGCGACGCCGGCGAGCGGGCGATCAGCGGCGGCGGCTCATGGATGACGACGGGATTCCCGGTCCAGATCGCGACGGCCAACGTGACGGTCCCGACGTCGCGCCCGGTGACGACCGGTGGCGAGCTCACGGGTTGGCAGGTCGCCGGCCGCAACGAGGTCGACGGCGTCTCGCGCCAGCTCCGCGCCTACGTCGTCTGCTCGCCGAAGTCCTGATCGGCTTCGGCCTCGAACTTCGGGTCCTCGACGAGGACCGGAGAAGTCCCGTCCCCAACCAGCACCACGATCGGTACGGCTCGGCCCCGCAGCGTGACGGGGCCGAGCTCGCGCAACGGCGGCAGCGGATCGACGATCGCTGTCGCCGTCTCGCGCGTCAGGAAGACCGCACCCGGATGCTCTCGTCCCAGCCCCTGCAGCCGCGCCGCCACGTTGGTGGTGGCGCCGACCGCCGCGTACTCGACGCGCCGCTCCGATCCGACGAGCCCCGAGACCACGAGCCCCGTATGCATGCCGATCCCGACCCGCAGTCCCTCGGTCCCGACGTAGCGCTGCTCCTGCGCCCAGCGGCTCAACGCGGGCAGGCCCCGGTCGAGGATCGTGCGGACCGCACGCCAGGCCCGGGTGGCGTGATCGTCGCTCGGCGCCGGCACGCCGAACGCCGCCAGCACCCCGTCACCCTGGAACGAGACCACGGTGCCGCCCTGCTCGAGCACCGCGTCGGAGACCATCGCCAGGTAGCGGTTGAGCAGGATCACGACCCGCTCCGGATCGGTCGTGTCGGCCAGGGTGGTGAAGCCCCGGAGGTCGCAGAAGACCATCGTCGCGGGCAGGTTGCGGCTCGGCAGCGCCGCGTCGCCGTCGCCGCGGTCGCTCAGGAGCTGGGCGGCCACGTCCGGCGCCACGAACCGCTCGAAGGTGCGACGCAGCCGTCGTCGGCCCCGGACCTCGTGGCGGTACGCGACCGCGGCCGCGCCCGCGGTGCCCAGCCCGACGGCAACGAGCGGCGCGGCGAGCGGCGTCACGACCCCGGCCCGGAACAGCAGGAAGGTCCCCGCGGTCAGCAGCCCTGCGGCGACGAGCCCGGCGCCGACCGCGACGGTCAGCCGGTGGGCGGGGCGGGCCAGCGCCGCGGCGAGCGGCGCGACCAGACCGCCGAGCAGCAGCAGGATCCAGCGCAGCGCCGGCGATCCGTCCTCCAGCGGGTAGCCGGCGAGCACCGTCTGCACGGTGTTGGCGACGATTTCCGGCCCGGACATCAGGCCGCCGCCGATGCTGGTCGGGTGCTCGTCCTGCTCGACCGGAGCCGTCACCCCGACGACCACGATCCGGTCGCGAACGGCGGACCGATCGAAGTGGCCGTCGAGCACGTCGACGAACGGCACGGTGGGCACGGCGCCCGGCGGTCCGGCGAACGCGATCCAGCGCCCACGCACGTCGGCCGAGCCGCCCGCCGCGAGCGCCGCGACGTGGGGGACCCCGAAGACCTCGCCGTCGAACCGCCGCCAGACCCCATCGTCGTCGAGGGGGAACAACACCTGGCCGACCGCGCCGCCCGAGCGCCGCAGCGCCGCGGCGCCGCCGAGCACGTCGGGTTCGCCGTCGGTGAACGTCTCGCTGGTCCCGAGGATCACCCGGCGATCGGCCGCCGCGCGCAGCAACGCCCGATCGGCGGCGGGCGACGCGGACGGCTCGCTGAACTGCACGTCGTAGACGACCCGCCGCGCGCCCGCGTCGAGCAGGGCGCGGATCGCGTCCGCGTGCAGGCTGCGGCGGAACGGAAAGCCGAGCCGCTCGATCGCGTCCTCGTCGATCGCGACGACCGCGACGTCGGTCGCGGGCGGCGTGCCCCCGACGACGCGCAACCGGACGTCGGCCAGGTCGCGTTCTGGTCCGGCGAGCAGCGTCGCGCCGAGCCCGGCCGCGAGCAGCGCGGCGATCAGCCCGATCATCACGGCGCGCGCCGTTCGGAAGCCTCGTCCTCGGATCACGCCGCGCAGTCTCCCGCACCGCTGTGTACACCTGCAATCATCGGGGCGCTGATGACCGCGCCGCGACCGCGTAGGAGCAGGGCCGGAGGGGCGCTTCGGCGCGCGGTCGTCATCGGGCTCGGCGCCGCACTCGTGGCCGGGATCGGCGCGGAAGGCGCGTCGGGCGAGCTGATCCAGGGCGTCGCGGGCAGCGGGGTGGCGAGCTTCTCCGGGGACGGAGGACCGGCGCTCCCCGCGACGCTCACCGCGCCCTCGGGCGGCGCGCTGCAGCCCGACGGCGGCGTGCTGGTCGCCGACACGGGCAACCACCGGATCCGCCGGGTCGCCCCGAACGGGACGATCTCGACGGTGGCCGGCAGCGGGCCGTGCTGCGGCGCGGCGGGCGCGCTGGCCGGCGACGGCACGCTGCTGGCCACCGATCCCGGGGTGCGGATGAACGGTCCGCGCGGGGTCGCGGTCCATCCCGACGGCCGGATCCTGATCGCCGACACCGAGAACCACGTGGTGCGGGCGATCATGCCGGGCGGCCTGATCGTGCGGATCGCGGGCTCCAGCGGCGGCACGCCCGGCTACAGCACCGAGGGCGGACCGGCCGCCTCAGCCCTGCTCAACCGGCCGTCCGGGGTCGCTGTCGCCGCCGACGGCGCGATCCTCGTCACCGACACCGGCAACCACCGGGTGCTGCGCTTCGCGCCGACGACCACCACGGTCAGCCGCGTCGCGGGCAGCACGCCGACCTTCGGGGCCGGCTACAACGGCGACGGGATCCCGGCGGACACCGCGCAGCTCAACGGCCCCACCGGCGTCGCGGTCGCGCCCGACGGCCGCGTGCTGATCGCCGACACGGGCAACCACCGGATCCGGGCGGTCGACGGCAGCGGCACGATCTCGACGGTCGCCGGCTCCGGGGTCACGGGGCCACTGCTCGGCGACGGCGGACCGGCCACCGCCGCGGCGCTCGCGTCGCCGGAGGGCGTCGCGAGCGACAGCGTCGGAACCGTCCTGATCGCGGACACCGGTCACGCGCTGGCTCGCGCGGTGACGCCCGCCGGGACGATCGTCACGATCGCGGGCAACGGCGCCCTCGGCGGGCTCGGCGACGGAGGCGATCCGCGGGCCGCCGAGCTGTCGGCCCTACGAGGGGTGGCGGTCGGTCCGCGCGGTCCGCTCCTGCTCGACACGGGCAACCACCGGGTCCGCGAGGTCGTGCTCTCGTCGCCGGTCGCCCCGCCGCCGGCGCCCCCGGTCGTCCCGCCGCTGCCCGCTCCGGCCCCGATCGCGCCGGTCCCGGAGCTGCGCCGGACCTCCGTGGCGCGTCCGATCCGCGGACGGATCCGGGTCCGCGTGCCGGGCGCCCGTCGCTTCGTGTCCGCCGGCTCCGCACGGGCACTGCCGATGGGGACCGAGATCGATGCGACCGGCGGCGCCGTGGAGGTCCGCTTCCGCACGACCCGCGGCGGACGGGAGGCGGTCGCCACCGTCTCCGAGGGACGGTTCGTGCTGCGCCAGTCGGCGACCCGTGAGAGCGGCCACCACGTTGGCGTGCTGGTGCTCTCGGGGCCGAGGCGGCACTGTCCGAGCGCGGCGAAGCGCGGTGGCAAGCAGGCGGCGCCCCGGGCCAAGGCGAAAGCGAAGGCGAAGAAACGCAAGCGCGGGCGGCGGATCACCGTCGACGCGCGGGGCAAGATCAAGACCCGGGGGCAGTACGGCGCCGCGACGGTCCGTGGCACCCGCTGGACGATGATCGACCGCTGCCGGCGGGATCCGCGGCCGGGCACGCTGACGGTCGTCCGCGAGGGCCGGGTCGTCGTCGACGCGTTCGCGCTCCGCAAGCGGAAGCTCGTGCGCGCCGGCCGCCGGTACCTCGCTCCGGCGCGGCGTCGCTAGGCCGAGAACGGGTGCGCGCGGCGGCGGATCGCGTCGCGGTCGAGGACCACGGTGCGGCCGCGCTGCAGCTCGACCGCGCCGTGCGCCTGCTCCTCGCGCAGGACGCGGTTGACCGTCGCCCGCGACGTGCCGGCCAGGCTGGCCAGGTCCTCCTGGGTCAGCGGCACGGTGACCGCGTCGGTCTCGGCGCCGTAGAGCGCGACCACGTCGAGCAGCCGCCGCCGGACCCGCAGGTCGGCCGGTAGATGGAGCGCGTCGAGTAGCTGGGCCGACAGGTCGCGAACCCGCGTGCTGAGCAGCTCGACCAGCAGCGCGTTGAGCTGCGGGCGGTGCTCGCGGACGCGGCGGAAGTCGACCTCGTGGACGCACCAGGTCTCGGCGGCGTCGAGCGCCGCGACCGTCGCGCTGCGGGGCGCGTCGGGGGTCAGCAGCGCCAGCTCGCCGAACGCGTCGCCGGGGCCGACGACGTTGATCGTCGCGACGTCGCCGAACGGGGTCTGCAGTCGGATCGCGAAGCGCCCGCTGCGGACGAGATGCAGCGCGTCCGCCGGGTCCCCGGCGTGGAAGACGACCTCGCCCGGCGAGAACGCCCGCCGCCGCGCCCGGTCCAGCAGCTCGTCGCGGTCGGCCGGCGAGAGCCCGTCGAGCAGGATGAACGTGCCGAGGGCCATCGACCCCGCACGCTAGCGGGCGCTGCGGACTGCGTCGACCGAGCGCGTCGACGTACGTACCGCGGCGGTACCGCAGGCGACGCGGTCTGCGGGGATCCGCCCCCGGCGGCTCGCCGACGCTCAGCGCGCCGGCACGCCCAGCAGCTCGCGGGCCTCGGCGACCGTCGCGGGCCGCCGGCCGGACGCGACGATCATCCGGTGGGCCTCGGCGATCAGGTCGCCGTTGGACCGGGCCATCTCGCCGTCGGGCAGGTAGAAGTTGTCCTCGAGCCCGACCCGGATCGACCCGCCGAGCGCCAGCGCCGCGCCGATCAGGGGCCACTGCACGCGCGAGATCCCGATCACGCCCCAGTGGTGGTCGCGGGCCGACCCGTCGGCGGCGGGCGGCACCGGCAGCGCGTGGCCGATCTCCGTCAGGTTGTCGGCCATGCTCGCCAGGTTGCGGGCGGTCGGCGGGATCCCGCCGGTCACGCCCATCACGAAGTCGGCGTGCAGCGGCCCGTCGAGCAGTCCCATGTCGATCAGCGGCGCCAGGTTGCCGACGTGGCCGACGTCGAAGCACTCGTGCTCGGGCTTGATCCCCAGCCGCTTCATCGCCTGCAGCAACTCCACGATCTCGTCGAACGGGTTGGGGAAGACCGTCGAGAAGACGAACTGCTTGCGCCGCGCCGAGTACTTGGCGTAGTTCATCGAGCCCATGTTCAGGGCGGCCACCTCGGGCCGGCAGGCCTCCAGGTAGGCGATCCGCTTCTCGACCGAGACGCCGATCGTGCCGGTCGAGAAGTTCATGATCAGCGCGTCGCCGACCTCGTCGCGGATCGCCTGCTGGATCGCGGCGAAGTCCTCGACCTCGTAGCTCGGCGCGCCGTCGGGGGAGCGCGCGTGGACGTGGACGTGGACGCCGCCCTCGTCGACGATCCTCCGGGCCTCGGCGGCGTACTCGGCCGGGGTGTAGGGGATCGCCGGGCACTGCTCGCGGTCGGCGAGCGACCCCGAGATCGAGCAGGTCAGGATCACGGGGTGGTCGGTGCTCATCGCCCCGAACCCTAAGCACCAACCGGGCGGCTCGGGTGGCGAAGATCCACAGTCGCACCCCACGGACTTGTGAGGGATGGCCGGCGTATGCGTAGGATCGGGCATGGCTTCCGGGCAGCTCCTCCGTCACGACGAGATCGTCCGCACCGCCGCGCTGGCGCTCGAGCGCGACGCGGGATCGCTGGCGTCCGAGGCGGCGACGCGGATCCAGCAGGGGATGCCCGAGCTGCCGACCGCGTTCTCGGTCACCAGCCAGTCGACCGCCGCCGTCCGCGAGCTGATAGCGGTCTTCGCCCGCTCGCTGCTGCGGCCCGATCCGTCCGAGGACGTGATCGTCCCCGAACAGGCGTTGGAGCACGCGCGGATGTTCGTTCGCCGCGGCGTCGACCTGTCCGCGCTGGTCCGCACCTACCGGGTCGGGCACGCCGTGATGTGGGACGTCTGGGTGCGCGTGCTCGACGTCCACGTCGCCGACGCCGCGACCCGCCTGGCGGTCCGCGACGCCACGGGGCCGGCGTTCTTCCGGTTCATCGACGCGGTCGCCGGCCGGGTCGTCGAGGAGTACCACGCCGAGCGGGAGCGGTGGTCGCAGAGCGCGGCGTCGCGGCGGCTCGAGACCGTCCGCGACCTGCTCGACGGCCAGCCGACCGAGATCGACGCCGCCAGCCGGATCCTCGGCCGCGAGCTGCGCGGCCAGCACCTCGGGTTCGTCGTCTGGCAGGCCCCCGAGCACGACTCGACCGGCGCGCCGGCCCGGCTCCAGCGGACCGCGCAGGAGTTCGCGGCCGAACGCGGCGACGCCCGCCCGTTGCTGGTGCCGGTCGGCTACCGGGTGCTCTGGGGCTGGTGCGGCGCCGGGCGCGCCGGGGCGGCGGCCGATCCTCAGCGACCGACCCACGACGGCGTGCGGGTCGCGCTCGGCGAGCCGGGGAGCGGGGTCGAGGGCTTCCGCACCTCCCACCGCCAGGCGCTCGCGGCCCGCCGGGTCGCGCAGCAGGCCGCCCGCCCGGCGGCCGTCACCGCCTGGACGGACGTGGCCGTGCTCGGCCTGCTGTCGGCCGACCAGGAGCTGGCGCGCGAGTTCGCTCGCCGCGAGCTCGGGGAGCTGCACGGCGACGATCCGGTCACCGTTCGCCTGCGCGAGACCCTGGCGGTCTTCCTGCGGGAGGGCGAGCACGTCGGCCGCACCGCCGCGCAGCAGGGAATCCACGTCAACACGGTGACCAACCGCCTGCGCCAGTGCGAGGCCGCGATCGGCGGCTCGCTGGCCGTCCGCCGCGGTCCGTTGCACGCGGCGCTGGCGCTGCGGGACGGGCTGACGATCGGCACGGCGAGCTGAGCTCCGCGCCGCCGATCGCGTGGCCGCCACGGGAGGCGGGGACCCGTCGACTGGAGAAGATCGTGCCGGCCGATTGTCGCAGTGTGGGAGTTCCACAAGCTGATGGGGCCGCTGCGGCATAGGCTCTCGCCCACACCCCGGGCGCGACGTCGTCCGGTCGCGCGCCAACGCATCTCCGCCATCCGAGGACCCTCCCTTGAGCATCGCCACCACGGTCGACCCGCGGGCGCCCGAGTACCAGCGCAACGCCGCCGCGATGCGGGAGCGGCTCGAGGAGCTCGACGCGATCCTCGATCAGGTCCGCGGGGGCGGGGGTGAGGGAAAGGTGGCGCGGCACCGCGGGCGCGGCAAGCTGCTCGCACGAGAGCGGATCGACCTGCTGCTCGACCGCGACGCGCCGTTCCTCGAGCTGCAGCCGTTCATCGGCTGGGGCAGCGACTTCCATCCGGGCGGCAGCGTCGTCACCGGGATCGGGGTCGTCGAAGGCGTCGAGTGCATGATCGTCGCCAACGACCCGACCGTCCGCGGCGGCGCGTCCAACCCGTTCACGCTGCGCAAGGTGCTGCGGGCCAGCGAGATCGCGCGCGAGAACCGGCTGCCGCAGATCCAGCTCGTCGAGTCGGGCGGAGCGGACCTCCCGACCCAGTTGGACCTGTTCATCCCCGGCGGGCAGATGTTCCGCGATCTCACCCGATCGTCGGCGGCGGGCATCCCGACGATCGCGATCGTCTTCGGCAACTCGACGGCGGGCGGCGCCTACGTCCCCGCGATGTGCGACTACACGGTCTTCGTGCGCGACCGCGCGAAGGTCTTCCTCGGCGGGCCGCCACTGGTCAAGATGGCGACCGGCGAGGTCTCCGACGACGAGGAGCTCGGCGGCGCCGAGATGCACGCCCGGACCTCCGGTCTGGCCGACTACCTGGCCGAGGACGAGGCCGACGGGCTGCGGATCGGCCGTGACATCGTGCGCAACCTCGGGTGGCGGAAGCACGGCCCCGCTCCGCAGGTCTCGCCCTTCGAGGTGGAACCGCCCCGAGCCGATCCGGAGGACCTGCTGGGGATCGTCCCGTCCGACCTGCGCCAGCCGTTCGACCCGAACGAGGTCCTCGCCCGGATCGTCGACGGCTCGCGGTTCGACCCGTTCAAGCCGACCTACGGCGCCGCGCTCTCGGTCGGCTGGGCGCGGATCCACGGCTACCCGGTCGGGATCCTGATCAACGCCCGCGGGGTGTTGTTCAGCGAGGAGGCCCAGAAGGCCACGCAGTTCATCCAGCTCGCCAACCAGAAGTCCGTCCCGCTGCTGTTCCTCCACAACACGACGGGATTCATGGTCGGACGCGAGTACGAGCAGGGCGGGATAATCAAGCACGGCGCGCAGTTCCTCAACGCGATCAGCAACTCGGCGGTGCCGCACCTGGGCGTGGTGATCGGCGCGTCGTACGGCGCCGCCAACTACGCGATGTCGGGGCGCGCGTACCGACCGCGGTTCCTCTTCGCCTGGCCCAACGCGGTCTCGTCGGTGATGGGCCCGGACCAGCTCGCCGGCGTGCTCTCGATCGTCGCCCGGCAGGCCGCCGAGGCCCAGGGTCGGCCCTACGACGAGGACGCCGACGCGGCGATGCGGGACGCGGTCCGCGGCAAGATCGCCGCCGAGCAGGTCGCGCTCGCCGTCTCGGGACGTGGCTACGACGACGGGATCATCGACCCGCGCGACACCCGCACGGTGCTGGGGATGGCGCTGTCGGCCTGCCACGGAGCGCCGGTCGCCGGCGCCGAGGGCTACGGGGTGTTCCGCACGTGAGCCCGCTCGACGCCGTGACCACCGTCCCGATCCGCACGCTGCTGGTCGCCAACCGCGGCGAGATCGCCCGCCGGATCTTCCGCACCTGCCGCGACCTGGGGATCACCACGGTCGCCGTCCACTCCGATCCCGACGCCGACGCGCCGTTCGCGCGCGAGGCCGACCTGGCCGTCGCCCTCGGGGGCGCCAGCCCGGCCGAGTCGTACCTGCGCGGCGACGCGATCATCGCCGCGGCACAGCAGACCGGCGCGGACGCGATCCACCCCGGCTACGGGTTCCTCGCCGAGGACGCCGGGTTCGCCCGGGCGGTGATCGCCGCGGGGCTGACCTGGATCGGCCCCGAGCCCGAGACGATCGACGCGATGGGCTCGAAGGTCCGCGCCCGCGAGCTGATGGAGGCCGCCGGCGTGCCGGTGCTGCCGGGGCGGACGCTCGACGCCGACCCGGACGAGGCGGCGCTGCGCGGCTACGCGGACGAGATCGGCTACCCGCTGCTGGTCAAGGCGTCGGCGGGCGGGGGAGGCCGCGGGATGCGTCGGGTCGACGGACCGGACGGGCTGGTCGACGCGGTCGCGTCGGCCCGCCACGAGGCCGACGCGGCGTTCGGCGACGGCACGGTCTTCCTGGAGCGCTACGTCACCCGGCCGCGCCACGTCGAGGTCCAGATCCTCGGCGACCGCCGCGGCACGGTCAGCGCGCTGCCCGAGCGCGACTGCTCGATCCAGCGCCGCCACCAGAAGCTGATCGAGGAGTCCCCGGCGCCGGCGATCGGCGACGACGTCCGCGAGCGGCTGGCCACGGCCGCGCGCGACGCCGCCCGCGCGCTGCGCTACGTGGGCGCGGGCACGGTCGAGTTCGTGCTGGCCCCGGACGGCGACGTCTTCTTCCTCGAGGTCAACACCCGGCTGCAGGTCGAGCATCCCGTGACCGAGCTGGTCTGCGGGCTCGACCTGGTGGCGTTGCAGGTCGCGGTGGCGGAGGGTGCGGCGCTGCCTGACGAGGCGGTCGACCCGGACGCCCACGGCCACGCGATCGAGGCGCGGATCGTCGCCGAGGACGCCGCGGCGGGCTGGCGACCCCAGACCGGGGCGGTCGAACGGTTCGCGTTCGGGGATGCGGAACCCACCCACCCCGACGGCGCGGCGTGCGGGACCGGCGCCGCGGGGCGCGGGGACGGCGGGTCCGGCCACGATGCGGCGCTGGGGGTGTCCAGCCAGACCACCCTGCGGGTCGACAGCGCGGTCGATCCCGGCAGCGTCGTCTCGCCGCACTACGACTCGATGCTGGCCAAGGTGATCGTCCACGCGGCGACCCGCGAGGGCGCGATCCGCCGGCTGCACGCGGTGCTGGCCCGTGGCGACGTGGCCGGGATCCGGACCAACCGCGACCTGCTGGTGCGGACGCTGGAGAGCGACGAGTTCCGCACGGTCACCCACGACACCCAGCTACTCGACGGTCCGCGGCTCGACGCGCTGGCGGCGCCGCTGGTCGCCGGCGACGCGTTGCGCTGGGCGGCCGTGGCCGCGGCGCTCGCCGCCCAGGCCGCGCGCCGGGCCGACGCGACGGTCGCCGCCACCGTGCCGAGCGGCTGGCGCAACGTGCCGGCGGCGCCACAGACCGTGACCTACCGCGTGCAGAGCAGCGACGACGTACTGGTCGTCGGCTACCGGCTCGGACGGACGGGCGGCCTCGCCGAGCTGTCCGCCGACGGTGCTCGTTCGACGCCTGATCCGTCGGATGACGGGGCCTCGTCGTCGGTCGATTCGTCGGTCGACGGCGGTCCGCGCGCCACCGAGCCGGTCGTCGGCGATTCCCCGACCGTCGAGCTGGTGCGGGCCTCGGCCACGGAGGTCGTGCTCCGGATCGGCGGCGTGCGGCGGCGCTTCACGGTCCACGCCGGGCACGACGCGGTCTGGGTTGGGGACGGCCGCGGCCAGGTCGCGCTGGTCGAGCAGCCGCGGTTCCCCGATCCCGGGGTTCAGGCGGCCGCCGGATCGCTCGACGCGCCGCTGCCCGGCACGGTGCTGCGGGTCGACGTCGCCGCGGGTGACGCGGTCGCGCTCGGCCAGCGGCTGCTGGTCCTCGAGGCGATGAAGATGGAGCACGAGGTGACGGCGACGTGCGCCGGTACGGTGACCGCGGTCCACGTCGCGGTCGGCGACGCGGTCGACGGGGGCCAGACCCTGCTCGTGGTCCAGAGCGACGATGGAGGAGAGGCAGCATGAGTCCGAGGGCGACCGCGCGTCGAGTTGTGTCGGGTAGCGGTTCAGAAGTCGACGCGCCCCGTTGGCCGGTCGCAGCGCGTCGAGTCGCGTTCCTCAGCGGTACAGCAGTCGACGCGCACGGTGGAAGGGACGCGGTATGAGCTCGCGGCTCTTTCGGGACGGGATCCTCGACGGTCAGGTCTGCCTGGTCTCCGGCGGCGGGTCGGGCTTCGGCCGGGCGACCGCGATCGAGCTGTGCGCGCTCGGCGCCACGGTGGTCGTCTGCGGCCGCCGTCAGGACCCGCTCGACGAGACGGTCGGCCTGGCCGCCGCGGGGCGCTGCTTCGCGGCCGTCTGCGACATCCGCGAGGAGGATCAGGTCGACGCGCTGGTCGACGGGGTCGTCGCCGAGCACGGGCGGATCGATCTGCTGGTCAACAACGCCGGCGGGCAGTTCCTGACCCCGGCCGAGGAGATCACGCCGAAGGGCTTCCGCACCGTGACGCGGCTCAACGTCGACGGCACCTGGCTGATGACCCACGCGGTCGCGACCAAGGCGATGATCCCGCAGCGCTCGGGCAAGGTGGTCTCGATCACCCTGACCCCGCACAACGGACTGCCGGGGATGGCGCACTCGTCGGCCGCCCGCGCCGCGGTCGAGAACCTGATGCGCGTGCTGTCGATCGAGTGGGCGCGGTTCGGGATCCGGCTCAACGCGATCGCCGCGGGCCACTTCGCGACCGACACGTTCCTGGCCAAGTACCCCAAGCCGATGGTCGAGGGCGCCGCCGCGACGATCCCGCTCGGCCGGCTCGGCCGGTCCGAGGAGATCGCCTGGCTGGTCGCGTACCTGGCGTCGCCCGCCGGAGACTACGTCGACGGCGCGGTCCTGACCGTCGACGGCGCGCG
>JADMKN010000155.1 GCA_015478825.1 Patulibacter sp.
GTCCCGGCTGCGACCGAGCCGGACCAACGCCGACGTGTCGATCAGCCACCCGGCACCGGGGACCGTGTCGGTCACGACCACGCCTGACGCATGACCTCGGGATCGGCCAGGTCACCGAAGCGATTGGCGAACCGTTCGAGGTCCGCGGTCGTCACCGGCGCATCGACGCGCGCTGCATCTTCGCGTAGGCGGCGACGCAGGTACTCGGTACGAGATAGCCCTTGCCGGGCCGCGTGCGCGTCCAAGCGAGCAAGGTCCTCGGCGGGGAGGTCGCGAATCAGGACATCCGGCATAGGGCGATGATATCACGAGATATCACGACGCAAGCCCCGTAGGCTGACCCCATGGGCGTCGATCCGACCGGGTAAGATCGTCGCTCCGGACGACCGCCAGACGCGCCACTTCGACGCCGTCGATCAGGCGCGCCTGGGGCTAGGCGCCGCTCGTAGTCCGTATCGTCGGTTCCATGTGCGGGATCGTGGCCCAACACGGAGTTGGCAACGTCGCTGAGCTCCAGCGGATGCTCGAGCGCCTCCATCACCGGGGGCCCGACGAGAGCGGGTTCAAGACCCTGGAGCACGGGTGGCTGGGGCATACCCGTTTGTCGATCGTCGACCTCGTCAACGGTCGCCAGCCGCTGGTCAACGCGGCGGGAGACGCCTGGCTCGTCGGCAACGGCGAGATCTACAACCACGTACTGGTCCGCGAGGGCATCGGCGAGGAGCAGTTCCTGACGATGTCCGACAACGAGGTCGGGCTGTACCTGATGGACCGCGAGCCGGTCGACGCGCTCGCCCAGCTCAACGGCATGTTCGCGTTCGTGATGGCCTCCGACGACGGCCGCTTCGTCGCCGCACGCGACCCGGTCGGCATCAAGCCGCTGTACTGGGCCCGCCCGCCCCAGAATTCTCCGCACGCCGGCATCACACGCTTCGCGTCCGAGATGCACGCCTTCCCGCCGGAATGGCAGCCGTACGTCGAGCCGTTCCCTGCCGGCTATGTCTGGACGCCTGAGCGCGGCCTGGAGCAGTTCGCGTCCGCCGTGCCCGAAGGACCGCTGGAAGTGCCGGAAGGCGATCTGGTGTCCGGCACCCGCGACGTGATCGTCCGCGCGGTCGAGCACCAGATGATGGGCGACGTGCCCGTCGGCGTGTTCCTGTCGGGCGGACTCGACTCGAGCCTCGTCGCGGCGATCGCCGCGCGTTGGTGCGAGCGAAACGGCACGATCCTGCACACGTTCGCGATCGGCACGCCGGGGTCCCCTGACATCGCCGCCGCGCGCGAAGTCGCGGAGTTCCTCGGGACCGAGCATCGGGAGTTCGCCTACGACGCCGACGACGCGTTGGACGTCCTGCCCGAGGTGGTGCGCTCGATCGAGTCGTTCGACCCCGGCCTCGTGCGGTCCGCAGTCCCGAACTACGTGCTCGCGCGCGAGACGTCCGAGCACGTCAAGGTGGTCTTGACCGGCGAGGGCGCCGACGAGCTGTTCGCCGGCTACGCCTACATGGCCGAGATCACTGACGCCGAGGAGCTGCACGCCGAGCTCGAGCGGACCGTTGGGTCGCTGCACAACCTCAACCTGCAGCGGTGCGATCGCGTGACGATGGCGCACGGGGTCGAGGCTCGCGTGCCGTTCCTCGAGCTCGACGTGATCGAGTGGGCGCTGCGGCTGCCCGCGTCGGAGAAGCTCTACACCGCGGAGCGGCTGGAGAAGACGCTGCTGCGCGAGGCGTTCGACGGCTGGTTGCCGCACCACCTGCTCTGGCGGGTCAAGGCCGAGTTCGGCGACGGATCCGGAGCGCGCGACGTGCTGTCCGAAGTCATCGAGTCTCGAATCACCGATGCCGAGTTCGAAGCCGAGCGGGACGCCGTTCGGCCGCCGCTGCGCAGCAAGGAGGAGCTGGCCTACTACCGCGTCTGGCGGGAGCATCTCGAGGCCATCAGCCCGGAGCAGACGCTCAGCCGCTTCGCCCGGGCCTGAGCGCATCTCCTGGGCGACCTGCGGCGGCGGCCGAGCCCGGCCTACGGAGCGGTCGTCGTACCCGCGGCGGGCTCGTCCTCGTCCGCCGCCACGTAGTCGACGTTGCCCTGGTCGTCCTTCTGCGTGACGACGAACTCCGAGCGCCCGTTGCGGGTGGCGGCTTCGCAGACGAACGTCACGCCCTTGGCCTGGGGGATCTGCTCGGGGCAGGTCACTTCGGCCGTCATGTCGCGTTGGTTGCGGATGCTGTCGGTGATCGCCAGCGCCACCACCTTGGTGTCGAGGAACGGTCCCTGGGCGGCCGTGGTGGTGCCCGCGTCGTCGGACGAGGAACCTCCGCAAGCGGCGAGGACCGCGGCGCAGCCGACGGCCAGCGAGGCCCCCAACAGGGTGGACGTCGGACGTACTCGCGCAGACACGGATGTAGAGGCTATATAGGCTGACGATCGAAGCCGACCGTGGCGCCGTAGGTACTCACCTGTGGCGGTGGTCGGACCGTACGAAGAACGGAACGATTCGGATGAATCCCAGAGGACTCGGTCGCGGTGTGGTCGCCACCATCGCCGTCGCCGCCGTGGCGCTGACGGCCGCACCAGCGGCGAATGCCGCGACCCACACCGGGTGCTACTACCCGGAGGGTGACCGGAAGCTGCGGATCATCCCGCAGGCGAGCGCCTGCCAGGACGGCGAGCGCCGGATCAGCTGGAGCTCGGGCTCCTCGTCGCGCAAGGGCGAGCGCGGGGCGCGCGGTCCGCGCGGCCTGCAGGGCGTGCGCGGCGCGACCGGCGCCCCCGGTCCGCAGGGTGCCCCGGGTGCTCAGGGTCTGCCCGGCGCGGCGGGAGCCGCGGGCAGCAACGGCGTGGACGGCGCCCCGGGTGCGAACGGCGCCGACGGCGGCGTGGGTCCGGCCGGTCCTCAGGGCCCTGCCGGGCCGCAGGGACCGCAGGGCCCGTTCGGTCCGGCGGGCGCCACCGGCTTGACCGGTCCTCCGGGTCCCGCCGGGGTCGATGGGGCGCCGGGTCCGACCGGTCCGGCCGGCGCTGACGGCGAGGATGGCGCCACCGGTCCGGCTGGCGCAACGGGCCCCGCTGGCCCCGCCGGTCAGGACGGCGCCGACGGCGCCGGCACGATCTTCAGCGCCGGCTCGGGCAGCGCGGTCACGGCGACGTCCCTCGCGGGCGGGCTGTCCGGGACCGTCGCGGCCCTGCCGCTCAGCGGATCGACCGCCGCGTCCGGCGTCAGCGTCGGCGGGGGGACGATCACCTTTGGGCCCGGCGACGTCGATCCCGGTCAGGTGATCGCCCGAAACGGCACGATCACCGCGGTCGCGGGGGAGTTCAACCTGACGATGGCGATGTCGCTGGTCGGCTCGACGGTCAACCCGGTCGTGCAGGTGTGGAGAGCCTCCGCCGGCTTCGGCGGCGTGTACACCCCGATCCCGGGCGCCGTCACGACCCTGGCGCCGGTGCTCACCGGCATCCTGCCGATCGGGACCACGGCGAGTGGTCTGACGACCGGTCTGTCGATCCCGGTCATCGCCGGCGACCGCCTGCTGGTCACCTTCGGCATCACCGCCAGCGGTCTCACCCTGATCAACACCGTCGCGGGCCGGGTCACGACGAGCGTCGCGGTCTCCTAGATCGGTGCGCGGAGCGGGGCCGGGCCGGTGTCCGAGTCCCGCTCCGACGGTCCGCCGCGAACGGCGCACCGATCCCTACGGCTGGAGCCGCTCCGCGCTCCAGCCCTCGCCGTCGCGCGTGTACCGCAGCCGCCGGTGTAGTCGGTCGCGGTTGCCGTGCCAGAGCTCGATCGCCTCGGGCACGATCCGGTAGCCGCCCCAGCCTTCGGGCCGCGGGATCGGATCGTCGCCCGCCATGGCGGCGTCGAAGCGGGCCCGCAGCGCGTCCTCGCCGTCGAGCGGACGGCTCTGATCGGATGCGGTCGCGGCGGCCTGCGCGGCGCGCAGCCGCGTCGCGAACAGCGCCTCGGACGCCGCGTCGTCGAGCCGCTCGACCCGGCCGTCGATCCGTAGCTGCTGGATCGTCTCGCGCCAGTAGAGGACGACCGACGCGAACGGGACCGACGCGATGTCGCGGCCCTTGCGGCTGTCGTACTGCCCGTAGAAGACCACGCCGTCGTGGTCGACCGCCTTCAGCAGCAGCACGCGGTTGGACGGACGGCCGTCCGCGTCGACCGTGGCCAGCGCGGCGGCCAGCGGCTCGCGCACGCCGCGGTCGAACGCGTCGGCGATCCAGCGCTGGACCAGCGGGATCGGGTCGGTCGGCGGGGCGTCGAACTCGGGGAGCACGAGGCTGTCGTCGCCACCGAGCGAGCCTGCGAGCGCGTCGCGGTCGGGCGCGGAGGACGGCTGGGCGGCGGGCTCGGACATGCGCTGTCATCGTACGCCCCATGGCCCAGGTTCACGCGATCACCGATCACCACGTCCACGCCTCGGTCGCCGACGTCCGCGCCGCGCTCGGCGACTACGTCACGGTGCGTCCGGCGATCCTCACCGAGCACTACCGCGACTACCGCGTGCTCGAGGGCGGCATCGGCGACGGGACGGTCGTGGCGTGGGTCCTGCAGGCGACGAGCAAGCGCTCGCGGGACGTGCTGGCCGACGTCAGCATCACCGCCGACGGCGACGTGGTCGAGCGCGACCGCAACTCGACGCTCGTCACCACGTACCGGGTGACCGCGCACAGCGACACGTTGTCGCACGTGCGGGTCGAGACGACGTGGACGGGCGCCGGCGGAATCGGCGGGTTCTTCGAGCGGACGTTCGCGCCGAAGGGCCTCGACCGGATCCATACCGCCGTGCTCGAGAACCTCGATCGACGGTTGCAGGGCAGCTAGATGACGCTCCGCCGACGACGATTTCTCGTCGGCGTGCATGTCCGCTCGCGAGCGGGGTATGAGGTCTTCACTCTCGGGCCCGCGATCATCGCGGGCCCGAGGCTCTCTTCCGGCGCCTGCCTGCCCGAACGACCTGTGTAGTACATCTGCTACGGTCGGCTCATGGCGACGATCCCCCAGCGTGAGTTGCGCAACAACGTCGGGGAAGTCCTGCGGCGTGCGGAATCGGGCGAGCGGATCGTCGTGACCGTCAACGACCGTCCCGTCGCCGAGCTCGGTCCCGTGGTCGGCGGGCGTCCCGTGGCCACGCTCCAGACGCTTCGGAAGCTCGGGCCGACCGACGACGCCTGGCTCGTCGACCAGCAGCGGCTGCGTGACGAGGACCGTGAGCGTGCGGTCGATCCCTGGGAATGACGCTCGTCGTCGATACCAGCGTGCTGATCGCGCCGCCGACCGACGGCGACGACGATGAGCCGATCGTCATCAGCGCGATCAGCGTCGGAGAGCTCCACGCCGGCGTCGAGCTGGCTCGCGACGACGCGACGCGTAGCACGCGCCTGGCCCGCCTGACGGCGCTGGTCGCGTCGGTCCCCGTGCTCCCGGTCGATGGCTCCGTGGCGGCACGGTACGGAGAGCTGCGACGAATGTCGGGGCGTGCGCCGTCGAACGACCTCTGGATCGCCGCGACCGCGCTCGCGCACGACATGACGCTCGTCACGCGCGACGACCGACTGGCTGCCGTCCCGTTGGTTCGCGTTCGCCACGTCCGCTGACCGCGGACGGACGTCGGACCGCTCGATGTCGCTCAACCGGTCGCGACGTGCGGAATCCGCTTTCCGGCAGCGGCCCTCAGGACCTCGGCCCTCAGTCGGCGACCGCCGGCCGCGGCACCACGAGCACCGGGCAGCGCGCGTTGTCGAGCACGCCGCGCGACACGCTGCCGAGCAGCACGTGCTGGACCGGGCCGTAGTCGCGTGACCCGATCACCAGCAGGTTGAGCTCGGCGGAGCGCTCGGTGAGCTGATCGACCGGATCGCCGTGCAGCGCGACGGCCGCGGCCGAGCATCCGGGAGGGAGCGCCGCGACGCGCTCGTTGAGCAGCGCGGCGACCTCGTCCTCGATCGCCTGCGGATCCGGCGGCGGGACGGGGATCGACGTCGGGCCCTCGAAGTTCTGCATCGTGACCGGGCTGATCGGCTCGGCGACCCCGATCACCTGGAGCTGACGGTCGAGCGTGACCGCGATCCGCGCGGCGAGCTCCGCGGCGGCGTCGGCCACCGGCGAACCGTCGTAGGCGACGCCGATCGGGCCGATCGCGCGGCTGGCGTCGGCCTCGTGCGCGTGGCCGGAGGTGTTCGGCGGGATCGCGACCGCGCAAGGCGCGCCGTGGAGGATCCCGACCGAGTCGCTGCCCAGGACCAGCCGTCCGAACGGCCCGTGCTGCGCCGGACCGATCACGATCAGGTCGGCGCTGCGGCCCTCGGCCAGCTCGTGCAGCGCGAACGCCGGCGACGAGACGGGGAGCGACAGGAGCTCGACGCGCTCACGCTGATGCTCCGGCAGACGCTCGCGCAGCTCCTCGAGCAGCCGCATGCCCTCGCCGTGCAGCGCGTCGTCGTACTCCTCGACCTTGCCGCGGCGGCCGAAGCGCGCCGCGTTCGGGGCGTAGGCGTGGACGAGCGTCAGGGACGTGTCGGGGGCGAGGTCGGCGAACGCCGACGCGAGCCGCAGAGCGCCGAGCGTTCCGGGTCCTTGGTCACATCCGACGAGAATCTGCTGGAACACGAGGTCTGTCTCCTACGGGGGCAGCGGGCGTGCCGCAACGCTATCGCGCCGCACGGCCGACGGCCGGAAGAACGCTCGGCCGCAGGACCCTCGCCCGTCCGCCCGCGGCTATCCTGCCGTCTCGTGCGCGTCTACTCCGGCATCCAACCCACCGGCCGTAAGCACCTCGGCAACTACCTCGGAGCGATCCGCCACTACGTGACGGGCCAGGAGCAGGCGGCTGCGGCGGGCGACGAGTCGATCTTCTGCGTGGTCGACCTGCACGCCACCACGGTCGCCTACGACCCCAAGGAGCTGCGCGACCGGACCTACGACACGATCGCGATCCTGCTCGCCGCGGGGATCGACCCGTCCCAGTCGGTGCTCTACCGGCAGAGCGACGTGCCCGAGGCTCCCGAGCTGACCTGGCTGCTGACGTCGGTGACCGCGCACGGCGAGCTCAACCGGATGCACCAGTTCAAGGAGAAGTCCGCGCAGCAGCGGGAGCTGGTCTCGGCCGGGTTGTTCCTCTACCCGGTGCTGATGGCGGCCGACATGCTGGCGTTCCGGGCCGATCGCGTGCCGGTCGGCGACGACCAGCGCCAGCACATCGAGCTGACGCGCGACATCGCGGAGCGGTTCAACGCCCGGTTCGGCGAGGGCCAGGCGATCCTGCGCGCGCCGGAGGGCGTCTACCCGACGGTCGCCGCGCGGGTCATGGACCTGCAGCAGCCCGAGAAGAAGATGTCGACGTCGAGCGGCTCGGTCGAGGGCACCGTCTACGTGCTCGACGAGCCGAAGGCGATCGAGAAGAAGCTCAAGCGCGCGGTCACCGACTCCGAGGACCCGCCGCGGATCCAGCGCGACGTCGCCGCCAAGCCCGGCGTGACCAACCTGATCGACATCCTGGCCGCGACGACCGACCGCACGCCCGACGAGGTCGTCGCGAGCCTGGCCGACGCCCGCGGCTACGGTGACCTGAAGGTCCAGGCCGCGCAGGCCGTGGTCGAGACGTTCGCCCCGCTGCAGGAGCGCTACCGCGAGCTGCGCGAGGACGAGGCCGCGATCGAGGCCGCGCTGGCGGTCGGCGCCGAGAAGGCGAGCGCGATCGCCGCCCCGATCCTCGCCGACGTGCGCGAGGCGATGGGCGTGGGCCCCCGCCGGTGACCTAATGGTCGATCGCTCCGACAGCGAGGCCGCGCGTCGGCGACGGGCGGACGCGATGCGCTCCGAGGACGCCGACGCGGTCGAGGAGTCGCCGTCCGCGCCGGAGGACGACGGCCCGAGCCGCAACCCGCGGACCGGCGAGACGCCGTCGGAGCGCCACACCCGCCAGATCAACGAGCTGCTCCAGGAGACGCGCGTGGCGGCCGTCGGCGTCCAGGTGATCATCGGCTTCCTGCTGGCGATCCCGTTCACCGCCGAACTGAACGAGCTGCAGCGCGACGCCTACGTGGTGGCCCTGCTGGCGGCGCTGCTCGCCACGGCGCTACTGCTGGCGCCGAGCCTGATCCACCGCGCGCTGCTGCACCAGGGACAGGCCGTCTGGATCGTCACGATCGGAACCCGTCTGGTGCTGGCCGGCCTCGGGGCGACCGCGGTCGCGCTGATCGCGGCGTCGCTGCTGGTCGGCGACCGGCTGTTCGACGGCCTGTGGCGCTTCGCCCTGCCGCTCTGGGCGACGCTCGTCCTCGGCGCGCTGTGGCTGGTCCTGCCGGGGCAACGCCGCTGGCGGTTGGCGGCGCACGACGCCGACCGCCGCGCCCGCTAGCTTCTCGGTCATGCGCGCGACGGCCTACGTCGCGGGTCTCGAGCTCGATCTGGAGGTCTTCAGCGGGCCGTTCGACCTGCTGCTCACCCTGATCCTCAAGGACGAGGTCGACCTGCTCGAGGTCGACCTGGCCGACGTCGTCCTGACCTACCTCGACCATCTCGAGGCGCGCGGCGAGCTGGACCTGGAGGTCGCCACCGAGTTCCTGATCCTGATCACGTCGTTGCTCGAGCTGAAGTCGCGGCTGCTGCTGCCGCGGAGCGACGTGGAGGACGAGGACGAGCTGGCTCCGGAGGAAGCGGCCGAGGAGCTGCTCGAGCGGATGCTCCAAGCCCGCCGCTACCGGCACGGAGCCGAGTTCCTCGTCGACCGGCTCGCGGACCAGGACGGCCACCGGTTCCGGCAGGCGCCGCCTCCGCCGCACCTGCGGCGGTTCACCGAGGCCGACGCGGTTGCGGTCCACAACCCGAAGCGGCTCGGGCGCGCGCTCGGCGGCATGCTGCGGATGCCGGCCCAGGTCAGCCTGCACCACGTGACGATCGCGCGGGTCGCGCTGCCCGAGCGGCTGGCGCACCTGCGGGCCCTGCTGCGCCGCGGCCGCTTCACCTTCAGTGAGGCCGTGGGGGAGAGCGACCGCACGACGGTCGCCGTCACGCTCTGGGCGCTGCTGGAGCTCTACAAGCAGGGTGAGGCCGACTGGACGCAGGACGAGCCGTTCGCGGAGATCCACATCGACGGGCTCCCGGACGGGCGCCCCGACTGGACGGCGCCCGTGCTGGACGCGGTCGAGGTGGCGGCGTGAGCGATGAGGAGCGCGAGGACTCGGGCGTCGCGTTCCCCGCGGCGATCGACCCCGACGGGCCGATCGACGCCCGCACGCCGCCGGCGGAGCAGAGCGGCCTGGCGTCGGAGGTCGAGGCGCTGCTGTTCCTGTCCTCCGAGCCGGTCGCGGTGAACGACCTGGCGACCGCGTGCGACACCGGACCGGACGAGGTCGCCGACGCGCTGCGCGAGCTGCAGGTCGCGTACGCGCCGGGCCGTCGCGGACTGGTGCTGCGCGTGATCGGCGGCGGCTACCTGCTGTCGACCGCGCCCGAGACCGAGCCGTCCGCTCGGCGGCTGATGGCCGCGCCGCGGACCCCGCCGCTGACCCCGGCCCAGGCCGAGACGCTGGCGATCGTCGCCTACCTGCAGCCGGTCAGCCGGCCGGACATCTCGCGGATCCGCGGCGTCGCCGCCGAGGCCGCCTGCGCGTCGTTGGTCGAGCGGGGCATGATCGAGGAGGCCGGTCGCTCGCAGTTCGGGGCGGTGCTGTACCGGACCACCGGACTGTTCCTCAAGCTGTTCGGGCTCGAGGGCCTGGCCGACCTGCCCGACCCTGCGGCCTGGGATCCGACGCCGGAGGAGGAGGCGACCCTGCGCGAGCGACTGCTGCGGGCCGGCGACGCGCGGGCCGGCCACGACCCGACGGCGGGCACCACGCCCGAGGAACGCGACGGCGCCGCCCCGGACGGAGACGGGGCGGACGAGCCGGGTGCTCGCGATGACCCCGCGTGGGGCGACGTGGGGCGGGGATCACCCTGACCGAGTGATCCGCGGTCACCCGCGACCGCGCGAGATTGCGGCGCATGCGCAACGCGATCCGGTTGTGGACGTCGTTCGTAGTCATCGCGGTGGGGGCGGCGATCCCGGCCCCCGCCGGTGCCCAGGATGCCGGGGGTGACCAGCGACTGCGCGTCACCTACGCGGCCCGCTCCTGTCCCAGCTACACGGACGTCTTCGCGAACCTCGCACGCAACAACCTGCAGGAGAGCCTGCGCGACCTCGGTCCCGACACGCCGTACGCCAATGGCGAGCCGATCACGCCGGCCAAGGAGGAGCCCGGTCAGCCCAACTGCAGGCCGCTGCCCGGCTGGCGCTTCCGTCTCGGCCAGGGCATCGGCGGAGCGGTCACCGGGACCTGGGGCTCGCTGTCCTACGTGTCCTCACCCTACGACACCGACATCGTGACGCAGGTCTCCACGCCGATGCTCGACGCCAACGGCGACCGCACCGGCTACACGCTGCCTGGCGCGGTCACCGTGCCGTTGACCGATGACCAGGCGCAGCGCGCCGCGGCGTCGTCCGCGCTCTGGGTGCAGGGCGGGGACGTGAGCGACCCGGTTCTCGACGCGGTGTACCCGCAGCGCTACGGCTTCGCGGCCCTGAGGTGCGCAGTCGACAACCTCAACGGCGACAACGTCGAATCGATCACCTACCCCCAGGGCGCCCGCCACGTGTACTGCTACGCCTACTACGTCGAGCCGCCGCCGACGAGCGGGACGATCGTGGTGCGTAAGGTCATCGACGGTCCCGAGGTCACGAGCCCGCAGCCGTTCCGGTTCATCGGGAACGTCTCCTACACCGCGGACCACAGCTTCTCGCTGTCGGCGGCCAGCGGCAAGCCCGCGTCGGCCACGTTCTACCGCGGAGCGATCGGCCCGGCGGACGAGCCGTGGACGTTCCAGGAGGAGGTGCCGCCCGGATGGACGATGACCGGGGTGACGTGCACGTCGGCCAACGGCTCGAGCGTCACCGTCAGCGACCAGACGACAGCCGCGACGAGCGTGCGGCTCGGCGCGGGCGACACGGTGACCTGTACCTACACCAACCGCGCGACGCCGCCGCCGGCGGGCCTGCTGCTGGGCAAGCGCACGCTCGGCGGGGTCGGGACGTTCGGGTTCGACGTCTCGGGTCCCGACGACGCGCGGCAGCGGATCACCACCGAGACCGACGGCCGTGTCGAGCCCGGAGCCCCGCTGCGCGGCACGCCCGGCACCTACACGATCAGCGAGTCGACGCCAGAGCCCGGGCCGGCGGGTCGCTGGGTCCCGGAGGGCGCGGCATGCGGCGCTCAGACCTTCGGCCCGCGGGAGACGGTTCGCGTCTCGATCGGGGCCAGCCAGGGCGCGGCCTGCGTGTTCACCAACCGGTTCATCCCGGCCGGCTGCGGATCCGCAAGGTGACGCTCGGCGCGACCGGCACGGCCCGCTTCCAGATCCATCCGCGGGGGCGCCCGACCAACTACGTCCAGACCGCGACGGTGCGCCAGGAGCTCGCTCCGGTGACCGCCCAGGGCGACGACACGACCGAGATCCCGCTCGGGACCTACGACATCGTCGAGACCAGCCAGCGCCCGCGGGTCCGCGGCTACTGGCGGATGGCGGCGGTGCTCTGCGACGGCCGCCCGGTGGGCAGCGGCGAGGGCCGCGCCCGGATCCGGCTGACGACCAGCGACCCGAGCGCCGACTGCACCTTCTACGACCAGTTCGTCCGCGGCCCCGTGCCGCCTCGGCCCGACCCGCCCGACCCCGATCCACCGACACCCGATCCTCCGACCCCGGATCCGCCGGGCCCCGGCCCGACGCCCCCGCCGATCCCGAACGTCCCGGGCACCGATCCGCCGGAGGAGGCCCTCGACGACGCCGCCGGTCCCGACGCCGACCTGGTGGCCCGCAAGCGCGTGTCGCCGTCGACCGCCCGGCCCGGTCAGCGCGTCAACTACACCGTGACGGTCGAGAACCGCGGCCCGGCCGTCGCCTACGACGTGGTCGTCGCCGAGATGCGGGCGCCCGGTACCCAGCGCCTGCGGCTGCGCAGCACGCGGGGCCGCTGCGTCGGCGACCGCCCGGCACGCTGTCGCGTCGGCCGGCTCGGCGTCGGACAGCAGGTGACGATCACCGCCACGGTGCGGGTGAGCAAGCCCGGCGTGACGGTCAACCGGGTGGGCGTGGTCTCGTCGACCGACGACCCGAACCTGCGCAACAACACGGCGTCGGCGACGCTGAGCGTGCGGTCGCCCGCCAAGCTGCGGCCGCCGCGAGTGACGGGTTGACCCTCGGCTCGACGGTCGGTTCCGCGGCGTCGGCGGGACCGGCCGCCGAGCGGATCGCGCGGAGCGCGCGGGACCAGCCGTCTAGCGGATCGCGACGGGGACGCCGGGCAGGCGACTCCGGCCGACGCGCCGGACGATCGCGCCGATCGCGCGGTTGTCGAAGCGCACGCACCCGTGGCTGGCCGCCGTTCCGAGCCGGTCGACCAGCGCCGCCCCGCCGCGCCCGTGCAGCGCGACCTGGCCGTCCCCGCCGTCGTAGGTCGCCAGCGCGTTGCTGTGCGCGGTGAGGGTCACGATCCACCGTCCTTCAGCTCGCGGCCGGCGTCCGGTAGCTCGCCTGCACCGCGAACAGCCCGGTGGGCGTCTGCGTGGCGCGCTTGCCCACGACGACCTTCCACCGCCCCACGATCCGGCCGTCGCGCAGCAGCGATGCGCGGCGCGCGTCGCGGTCGACTTCGATCCGCCAGCGGGTGGGGCGCAACCGCGCGCGGGCCGCGGTGACCCATCCGGACGCGCCGTTCGGTCGGCGCTCCAGCCGCACCCGGAGCTGGCAGGCGTGGCCGGGGCGCGCGCTCCCGAGCACCAGGCGCCAGGCGCCGACGCGGGTGATCGCGGTACGCCGGCCGGGAGCGCGGATCGGCGTCCCCGCCGGGACGTACGCGCGCCAGGCTCCGGCGCGCGTCGGCGCGGTCGCGCGGGAGCACGGCGCGGCGTCGGCGGGCGCGGGGGAGAGCGTGAAGCCGAACGCGCAGAACGACGACAGCAACGCCGTCGCGGCCGCCAGGCGGCGGGTGCCGGCCACGCGGTTGACGATCACGCCGGTGCCGGAAGGGACCACGTCCCGCAGCAGCCCCGGGAGCTCGGCGTCGGTCGTCGGCGACGCCTCGCCGCCTTCGACCACGAACACCAGGTCGTCGCCCTCGAACCGGGTCAGCACCAGGTGCTCGCCGCGGTCGCGGGCCCACGCGGACGCGACGCCGTCGGCGGCGTCGCGCCAGGTCGACAGGTTCACCGTGTGGATCGTGGTGACGACGAGCGCCGCGACCACGAGCGTCCCGGCGGTGCCGACGACGGCGTAGACCCCGCGGCGCCGGAAGCGCTCGCCCGCGGCGCCGCGGTCGCGCAACCCGGCGATCACACCGAGCACGATCACGCCGACGACGATCATCGCGAGCACGTTGGTGAGGAACAGCAGCAACGCGCCGACCGCGCCGGTCCAGTCGCCGTCGACGCCCGTGACGCCGACGACCGCCAGCGGCGGAACCAGCGAGATCGCGATCGCCACCCCGGGCAGGATGTCGCCGATGTCGCGCCGGGCGACCGCGACGGCGCCCGCCAATCCGGTGGCGGCGGCCGCCACCAGGTCGATCAGCGTCGGCGAGATCCGGCTCGTGATCTGCGCGTTGTCCGACGGCGCGTGCAGCTCGGGCAGGACCACCGCCATCAGGCCGGCCAGTCCGACCACGACGGCGACGGCCGCCACGACCATCGCGGTCGAGAGCAGCAGGGGGCGTGCCTCGCCGGCGGCGATCGCCGCCGCCACCCCCTGGATAGGCGTGGCGAGCGGAGCGATGATCATCGCCCCGATCACGGTCGCGGTCGCGTCGCCGATCACGCCGGCGGTGGCGATCGCGGTCGCGAGCACGAGCAGCAGCCAGAACCGGCTCTGCTTCGCGACGACGTCGCCGGTGAAGAGGTAGACCGCCTCGCGGATCTCGTCCTGGGAGCGCACGTCGCCGGTCAGCCACCGCCGCGCTCGATCGCCTGCGGGGGCGGCGGCGGGGCCTTCGGCAGCGACGTTCTCGGTCATCGGCGCATCGCCGGGCAGCCTGTCGTCCGGGCGGGTGAGCGCACCTCATCCGCGGAGCGTGATCCGCACGGTCGGTCGCGCCTGGGCGACGCTCGGCGCCGTTCGCCGGGAACGTCGCGGCAACCACCCGCCGCGGGTGATTCCGGCCCACCCCGCCGGACGCGAGCCTTCGCGGGTGCTTCGCCGTCTCGTCCCGGGCTGGATCGCCGCCTACGACCGGGCGTGGCTGCGGCCGGACCTGCTCGCGGGGATCGTGATCTGGTCGGTGGTGACGCCGCAGGCGGTCGCGTACGCACAGATCGCCGGTCTGCCGCCGCAGGCCGGGTTGATGGCCGCTCCCGGAGCGATGATCGCCTACGCGCTGGTGGGGACGTCGCGGCAGCTGATGGTCAGCGCCACGACCGCGACCGCCGCGCTCTCGGCCGCGGCGATCGGCCCGCTGGCGGCGGGCGACCCGGCGCGCTTCGCCGCGCTCTCGGCGACGCTCGCGATCGTGACGGCCGTGGTCCTGGTGGCGGCGGGCACGCTTCGGCTCGGGGCGATCGCGGACCTCGTCTCGAAGCCGGTGATGACCGGATTCCTCTTCGGCCTCGGCCTGACGATCGCGGTGGGGCAGCTACCGACGCTGCTCGGCGTCGCGGCCGGCGACGGCGACTTCTTCCCGCGGGTCCGCGACCTGCTCAGCGCGCTCGACGCCGTCGATCCCGCGACCCTGGCCGTCGGCGTGGGCTCGATCGCGGCGCTGGTCGTCGCCCGACGACTGTTCCCGGTCGTGCCGCCGACGCTCCTGGTGCTGGTGCTCTCGATCGCCGTCTCGGCGATCTTCGGACTCGACCGTCACGAGGTCGAGGTCGTGGGGGAGATCCCGCACGCGCTGTCCGATCCGGGCCTGCCCGCGATCGGCGCCGGCGACGTCGTCCGGCTGGTGACCCCGGCGCTCGGCGTGCTGATCCTGAGCGCCGAGGCGGTCGGCGTCGCCCGCCAGCTCGCGGTCAAGCACGGCTACCGCGTCGACGCCAACCGCGACCTGGTCGGACTCGGCGCCGGCAACCTGATTGCCGGCCTCTCGGCGGGCTTCGTCCAGTCCGGCGGCGCCAGCCAGACCGCCGCCGCCGACGCGGCCGGCGGTCGGAGCCAGCTCGCGGCGATCGTCTGCGCCGGCCTGTTGCTGCTGACCGGCGCGTTCCTCGCCCCGCTCTTCGAACCGTTGCCGCAAGCGACGCTGGCCGCGATCGTGCTGGTGGCGGTGGCCGGCTTCTACGACGTCGCCGGGCTGCGCCGGTTCGTCCGCGTGCGCCGCAGCGCGGCGGTCTTCGCCGCAATCGCGCTCCTCGCGGTCCTGGTGCTCGGCGTCCTCCAGGGCCTGGTGCTGGCCGCCGGGCTCTCGCTGCTCTACGTCGTCCGGCGGCTCGGCCAGCCGGACGTCGGGGTGCTCGCCCGCGACCCGGACAGCGGGGCGTGGGGACGGATCGACCGCCACCCGGACTGGCGGGCCTCGCGCGATCCGCTGGTGCTCCGCCACGACGGCGCGCTGCTGTATCCGAACGCCGACGGCGTCCGCGAACGGTGCCTGGAGCTGGTCACGGCGGCCGACCCGCGGCCGGCGGTGGTGATCCTCGACCTCTCGCTGACCTCGGACCTCGGGATCCAGAGCGCCGACGCGATCGGCGACCTCGCGGCCCAGCTACGCGCGCTCGACGTCGTGCTCGGGCTCGCCGAGGTGCGCGCACCGGTCGCCGCCGTGCTGCGGCGCGCCGGAGTCGCGGACGAGACGCCGATCGCGCCGACGGTCGACGTCGCGATCGAACGGATGCGCCGCCGGCGAAGCGGTTGACCACCGCGCGGCTCAGCCGGGCGGTGGGGCGGAGCGGGAGCGGCCTTCGGCCTCGACGGCGGCGATCGCCGCCGTGATCGTGGGGTGGACGGTACGCAGCGCCGCGGGCGCGCCAACCACCGAGCGCAGCATGTCGCGGACCTGCCCGATGTCGTGGACCAGCAGCAGCGTGGTGCCGCGCTCGCGAAGCTCCTCGGCGGTCTCGGCCAGCATCCGCGCGGCGGTGATGTCGACGAACGGGATCGCCTCGGCGTCGAGCACGATCGCGCGCACGTCGTCGTCGCGCGCGTGGTCGCGGATCGCGCGGCGGACGACGTCCGCGTTGGCGAAGAACATCCCGCTCTCGACCCGCAGCACCGTCACGCCCGAGGGGCGGACGACCGCCGGACGGCCGCGGACGTCGGCGTAGCGATCCTCGCTGCCCGGGACCTTGCCGAGCACCGCGACCCGCGGACGCGACGCGCGGAAGAGCAACAGCAGCAGCGAGACCGTGATCCCGAGGAAGAGCCCGGGGAGGGTGTCGAAGATCAGCACGCCGAGCATCGCCGCGACGGCGGCGAGGAAGTCCGGCCGCGCCGCCGGTCCGTACGCCTCGCCGAGGCGCTTCGACCAGACCCGGTGCAGCTCGACCAGCGCCCGGACGTCGACCAGCTCGATCACCGCGGCGATCACGACCGCGGCCAGGGTCGCCTCCGGTAGCTGCTCGAAGAGCCCGGTCAGGAACAGCAACGTGAGCACCGTGAGCGCGGCGACGACCAGACCGGAGATCTGGCTGTGCGCGCCCGCGCCGCCGTTGACGGCGGTCTTCGAGAGGCTGCCGTTGACGACCATCCCGCCGACCATCCCGGAGCCGACGTTGGCGGCGCCGAGCCCGAGCAGCTCCTGGTTGGGGTCGATCTCGTAGTGCTGCTTGGTGGCGTAGGCCTTCGCCGCGCCGAGGCCCTCCGCGAAGCCGACCGAGGCGGACCGCCGCCGCGGCGGCGAGGGCTCCGGCTTCGCCGGATCGGACGAGCTCGTCGGCCAGGCTCGTCGCGCGGTCCCGTTCCCCGAGCCGGAGACGGAGCTGGGCCTCGACCCCGCGGGCGAGCATCGACAGCGGCTCGGGAAGCCGGTGGCCGTCGTGGTCGGTGGTGGCCGCCCGCAGCAGGCGCAGACCGGTCTCCGCTTCGCCCCGGGCGGCGTGAAGGCGGGCCTCGACGACCGAGATCCACGCGCGCAGCGTGGGACGCCCGGACAGCCCGATCGCGGATCGCGCGCGCCCGACCATCGCGCGGCTCGCGGTCAGGTCGCTCCAGTTCCAGAGCACGGCCGCGAGCGCGGCGAGGGCCGGGGCGGCCTGCGCGTCGCGCTCGGCGCCGGCGCGCGAAGCCAGCGCGATCGAGGCCTCGGCGTCGCGGTGCGCTTCGACGAGCCGCCCCTCCATCACGTCGACGACCGCTGACCAGCCGAGCGCCTGGACGGTCAGATAGGCGTTGTCGGCGTTCTCCGCGAACGCCCTGCCGTCATCGATGTGACGCTCGGCTCCCGGGAGGTCGCCCGTCCAGAGCTCGGTGACGCCGACGCTGAGCCGCGCGAGCGCCCGGAGCGCGGTGGCCATGTCGCGGTCCCAGTGGCCGTCGAGCACTCGGCGGGCCGCGTTCACGGCGTCGGCCGGGTCGTCGCCGACCCGCCCGAGGTAGAGCTGCGCGACCGCGGCGTGCACCTCGTAGCGCCGCAGGCGATCGGCGGGAAGCCGGTCCTTGCCGGACGTGGCGATCGCGAGGAAGTAGTCGCCCTCCTGCTCGTCGCCGTCGGCGAGGGCGAGCCCGGCGACCGCCAGGGCGATCTCGGCGTCGTCGTGGACCGTCGACGGCGGCAGGCGGGCGATCATGGCGCGGACGGCGTGTCCGTGGCCGGCGATCGCGAGCGCCATCCAGTGCTCGGCGATCAGGGCGCTGGCGAACGTCCAGTCCTCCGCCTCGGACGCATGCCCGATCGCCTCCACGACCTGGCCGTCGTCGGCGTACCAGCGCGCCGCTCGTCGGTGGAGCTCGGGGATCTCGCTCTCGATCCGTTGGCGCTGGAGGACGCGCAGCGCCTTCCCGAGCAGCGGGTGATAGCGAAACCGCTCGTGTGATCCGGGGATCGGGGCGATCAGCAGGTCGCGGTGGCGCAGGTCGTCCAGGACGGCCGCGCTGTCGCGGGCGTCGGTCAGCGCGTCGGCGAGGGGCGCGCACACGTCTCGTACGCCGGCCGTCCGCAGCAGGAAGTCGATCGTCCGCTCGGGCAGCTCGGCGATGATCTCGTCGAGCAGGTAGTCCAGGACCTGACCGTGGCCACCGGTGAACGCGGCCACGAAGGCCTCGGTGCCTCGCTGGCTGCGGAGCCCGAGGGCGACGACCCGGAGGCCGACGGCCCAGCCCCCGGTGGTCGCCCAGAGCCGCTCGACGTCGGCGGGGCTGACGGTCTCGGCCGCGTCCCCAAGCAGCAGGAGGGCCTCGGCGAGCGTGAAGGACAGGTCGGCCAACCGGATCTCGCACAGCCGGTCGGCGATGCGCAGGCGTTGCAGCCGCAGCGGGGGATCGACGCGCGTGACCCAGATCACCCGCAGCCCGCTCCCCGAATTGGCCAGGACGGCGTCGATGTCGGCCAGCACCGCCGCCGAGCGCACCTCCTGGGCGTCGTCGAGCACGAGGGTCAGCGGCTCTTCGGATCGATCCTCGCCTCGCGCGGCGGCCGCGTTGACGAAGGCGGTCAGGAAGGCGCGCATCGAGCCTTCCGGCGGCGGTGCGAGCGTCCCGATGCCCGCCGTCCGGCCGGTGACTCGCGTGATCGCGGACGTGACGTCGACCCAGAACTGGCGCCGGTCGTTGTCGCTCGCGTCGAGCGTGAGCCAGGCCACCGTCCCGGCGGGCCGCCGGCGGGCCCACTGGCTGATCAGGACGGTCTTGCCGGATCCGGCCGGCGCGGCCACGAGGGTGAGCGGATGGCGGACGCCCGCATCGACCGCGTCGAGCAGCCGCGGACGCGTCACCGTGCTGCCGTCCGGCGACGGCCGCAGCCGGGCCGTGATCACCGAAGGGGCGGCGTGCGCGTCGTCGACCGTCGCAGTGAGGCCCGCGTCCATGCGAGTCTCACGTTCCGCTGCGGGGAGCTGGGTTCTCGGTCATCAGGGGGTCAGGCCGGGGAGCGGGAGCTGGAGCAGGGGCGGAGGACAGCCTCGTATACCGTCTACCCGAACGCGACCCGCGCCAATCTGCGGAGCGCTCGCCGCGGGCGTCGACGGTGCCGGGCGGGTCGAGACCGAGGGGCGGCCGGAAGCCGGCGGCGCCCCTCCCGAGCGTCACCCGGCCTGGGTGACTGCGGTTCACCCGCGGGGGCGCGAGGCTGCGTGCGGTGAGCGATCGATACGAGATCCGCGTCGCAGGAGCCTTCAGCCGCAGGATGGTGGAGGAGCTTGCCGAGTTCACGGGCGCGGTTCGGCCGACCGAGACGGTGATCAGCGGTCAGATCCGGGACCAGGCGGAGCTGCACGGGATCCTCGATCGGCTGCAGGAGCTGGGCCTGGACCTGGTCGAGGTCAAGCGGCTGTCCGGAGGATGAGGATCGACCGTCGATGACGGCCGGCCCGGCCGGAGCGGGAGCGAGCGCTCTGCCAGGCTCTGAGCATGCCCGCGCGCCATCTCTTCGTCACCCGCGGCGACCTCACGGCGCTGCACTGCGACGCGTGGGTGCTGCCGACGGATCGGCACGGCAACGTGACCACCGCCTGGCGGCCCGCGCTCGAGCGGCTCGGGCGGGGCGGGACGGACGGCGGTCCGGGGCGGCTGGACGACGCCGCCCGGGCCGAGTTGGAGGCGACCGGATCGGCTGTCCTGCGGCCGCCGACCGCAGATGCGCCGGGGGTCGTGGCCTGCGACACCGGCGTGCCGCACGGGGACGTCCGCGCGTGTGCCCGGGCGCTGGCCGACGCGATCGAGCGGCTGGAGGAGGTCGTCGCCGACGCGGACGTCTGTCCGTCCGCGCGGTTGGAGCTGCCGCGGCCCCGCCGGCTGGTCGCGCTGCCGACGGTCGGGGTCGGGGCGGGTGGCGTGGTCGCCGCGCGATGTCGGCAGCCTGACGCGGGCGGGGTTCACCGGCAATCCGGTGGGGTTCCGCGCGGTGAAGCTGGTGGCCGAGGCGGCGGCGGCGGTGCCTCTGG
>JADMKN010000156.1:0-2507 GCA_015478825.1 Patulibacter sp.
GCTCGGCTTCCTGCCCGGCGACCTGATGCAGAAGATCGACCCGTACCTACGGCCGCTGTTCGACGCGCTCCACGACATGCTCGACCCCGAGCGGGTCACCGCCTACATGGAGAACGGCGTGATCGAGGTCGCGCCGCTGGCGTTCATGCGCGGTCGGACGCTGAACGACTCGTTCATCATCCTCGACGAGGCGCAGAACACCACGCCGGAGCAGATGAAGATGTTCCTGACCCGGCTCGGCTACCGCTCGAAGATGGTGATCACCGGCGACATCACCCAGGTCGACCTGCCGCGCGAGCAGCGCTCGGGCCTGGTCGCGGTCGCCGACGTGCTGCAGGAGATCGACGACGTCGAGTTCGTCCGCTTCCAGCGCGGCGACGTGGTGCGCAACAGCCTGGTCCAGAAGATCGTCGAGGCGTACGAGGGGCACGCCGAGGCGCAGGCTCCGGAGCTGCGCCCGGCCGAGCGCGCCGGCCGTCGGCCCGCGTGAGCGACCCGGATGATGGCCCCGCCCGTTCCGGTCCGCCGGGCGCGGGCGCGGACGGGGTCGACCCCGCGGGATCCGACGCGGAGCTCGAGATCGAGCTGGAGTGCGAGGGCGACCCACCGGCCGGGCTGCCGGTCGGCGACGACCTGCGGAGGCTGGTCGAGACGGCCGCGGCCGCGGCCGGGGTGACCGACGGCCACGTCGCGATCTCGATCGTCGACGCCGACGCGATCCACCTGCTCAACCGCGAGCACCGCGGCAAGGACAAGCCGACCGACGTGCTCTCGTTCCCGATCGACGGCGCCGGCCCCGTGGCCGGCCCGCGCGAGATCGGCGACGTGGTGATCTGCCCCGCGCACACGGTCAGTCTGCGCGAGGCGGTCGTCCACGGCATCCTCCATCTCGTGGGTTTCGATCATGAGACGGACGACGGCGAGATGCTGGCGGTGCAGGCGCAGATCCTGCGCTGGCTGCCCGCGCCGTCGCAGGAGGAGCGCGGATGACCCGCCCCGAGCAGGATCCGAGCGACGAGCCGGACGAGGAACGGACCGGTGACGGTCCGCCGCCGCGCGAGCCCGTCTACGGCCCGGACGACGGCGTCGAGTTGCCGGTCCCGGTCTACGACCCGACGATTCCGCCGCTGACCGATCCGGATCTGGAGGGCGGGGGGGAATCAGGTTCGAAGCGGTCCGGGTTCGTCGCCTTCGCCGGCCGGCCGAACGCCGGCAAGTCGACGCTGACCAACGCGATCGTCGGCGCCAAGGTCGCGATCACCTCCGACAAGCCGCAGACCACCCGCCGGGCGATCCGCGGCGTGCTGACCCGGCCCGACGCTCAGCTGGTGATCGTCGACCTTCCCGGCGTGCAGAAGCCGAAGGACTCATTGACCGGTCGGATGCAGCGGCGGGTGGACAGCGAGATCCGCGACGCGGACGTGCAGGTGCTGGTGCTCAACGGCCAGGAGGGTGTCGGCCCCGGCGACCGCTACATCGCATCGCAGCTCAAGCAGCAGCGCGGGACGACGGTGATCGCCGTCAACAAGATGGACACGCTCAACCGGGCGCAGGAGCTGGCGGTGCTGACCGCCGCGGCCAACCTGGAGCTGGGCGACGACATCTTCCCGATCTCGGCGCGCAAGGGCCACGGGATCCAGCCGCTGCTCGACCACCTGGTCGGGCTGCTGCCGCGCGGACCGTTCTTCTTCCCGATCGACGAGAGCTCCGACCAGCCGCAGCACGTGCTGCTGGCCGAGCTGATCCGCGAGCAGATCATCCGCCGGACCTTCCAGGAGGTCCCGCACGCCGTCGAGGTCGCGATCGAGGAGGTCGACCGGCCCGGCGACAACCTGCACATCGTGCTGGCCAATGCCTGGGTCGAGACCCCGTCGCAGAAGGGGATCCTGATCGGCGCCGGTGGCAAGATGATCCGCAACATCGGCACCGCGGCCCGCAAGGAGCTGCAGCGCGAGCTCGGCACCAAGGTCCATCTCGACCTGCAGGTCAAGGTTCGCCGCAACTGGCGCAGCGACGATGCGGCGCTGGACCGGCTCGAGATCGACTGAGCTGCCAGAATCGGCGCGTGCCCGCCCTGCCGGATCTGACCGACACCGTTCGCTTCGACGCCGCCGGCCTCGTGCCGGTGGTGATCCAGGACTGGTCGACCGGCGAGGTGCTCACGCTGGCCTACGCCAACGCCGAGGCGTTGGGCAAGACCCGCGAGACCGGCGAGCTGCACCTCTGGTCGCGCTCGCGGAACGAGCTCTGGCACAAGGGCGCGACGTCCGGGAACGTCCAGCGGGTCCGCGCGCTGCGGATCGACTGCGACCAGGACGCCGTGCTGGCGCTGGTCGAGCCGGCCGGTCCCGCCTGCCACACCGGCGCCCGGACCTGCTTCCACGCTGCCGGCGCGCCGGAGGGCCCGGCCGCGGACGCGTGGACGGACGGCAGCCCGTCGGCGCAGCTCGCGCCGTTCGAGGTCCTGCCGGACCTGGAGCGCGTGCTGGCCGCCCGCCGCGTCGACG
>JADMKN010000156.1:2517-3474 GCA_015478825.1 Patulibacter sp.
CGACGCGCCCGCCGAGTCCTACACCGCGAAGCTGCTGAACGACGGCGGGTTCGCGGGGGAGAAGGTCCAGGAGGAGGCCGAGGAGGTCGTCCGCGCCGCGCGCGAAGAGACCGACGACCGCGTCGACAACGAGGGTGCGGACCTGCTCTACCACCTGCTCGCGCTGGTCCGCGGTCGTGACCGCTCGCTGGCCGACGTCGTCGAGGTGCTGCGGACGCGCCGCAACGCCCCCCGCCGCGGCTAGCCCTTCGCCCGCGGCAGCCTCAGCAGCTCCGGAACCGTCACGAACTCGTAGCCCTTCGCCTTGAGGCGCGTGATGATCCCCGGCAACGCGCCGACCGTGTTCGCCCGGTCCCCGCCACCGTCGTGGAGCAGGATGATCGATCCCGGGCGGGTCGCCGAGACGATCCGGCGGGTCATCGCCGCCGCCGACGGCCGCTGGTAGTCGTTGCTGTCGACGTCCCACAGCACGCCGACCTTCTGGTGCTCGCGCAGCCACCGCTCCAGCCCCGGGCCGACCGCGCCCTGGGGTGGACGCATCAGGCAGCCGGCGCGACCGACGGCCAGCGTGATCGCGTACTGGGTGTCCATGAGCTGCGTGTTCGCGGCGGCGCCGCCCGCCGAGACGTTGGCGTGCGACCAGGTGTGGTTGGCCAGCGCGTGACCGTCGCGGACGATCCGCCGCGTCAGCTTGCGGTGGGCCTTGACCTGGGAGCCGATCACGAAGAAGGTCGCCGGCACGTCGTGCTTGCGCAGCAGGTCCAGGACCGGCGGCGTGAACCGCGCGCTCGGGCCGTCGTCGAAGGTCAGCGCGATCCGCTTGCTGGCGCCACCGGCCCGCTTGCGGACCAGGACCGGGCGGCCGGGCGCGGGCCGGCAGAGCAGGCCGTTGGCCACGGTCGGCTTCAGGGCATCGCGCGGCGTGGCGGGCGCAGGAGGCTTCGCCTTGCGCGGGCT
>JADMKN010000157.1 GCA_015478825.1 Patulibacter sp.
GGGACGTTCTCGCCCGGCTGCGCGCCGACGCCTGACGCCGGTCCCGGCGGCCGCTGGATCCACTACGGGCTGACGTCGTCCGACGTGCTCGACACGGCGCTCGCGCTGCAGATCCGCAAGGCCGGCACGATCGTCGTCGCCGGCGCCCGCGAGGTCGCGACGACGCTGGCCGCCAAGGCCCGCGAGCACGCCCACACCGTCTGCGTCGGCCGCACCCACGGCGTCCACGCCGAGCCGACCACCTTCGGGATCAAGCTCGCCGGATTCGCGCTCGAAGCCCACCGCAACGCCGAGCGCCTGGAAGCCGCGTTCGCCCAGGTCGCCGTCGGCGCGCTCTCCGGCGCGGTCGGCACCTACGCCGCCACCTCGCCGGACTTCGAGCGCCGGGTGCTGGCCCGCCTGAACCTCGAGGCCGAGGCGGTCTCGACCCAGGTGATCCCGCGCGACCGCCACGCGGAGCTGCTGCAGGCGATCAGCCTGGCCGGCGCCGGGCTGGAGCGGCTGGCGACCGAGATCCGCCACCTCCAGCGGACCGAGGTGCGCGAGGCCGAGGAGCCGTTCAAGAAGGGCCAGAAGGGCTCGTCGGCGATGCCGCACAAGCGCAACCCGATCACCACCGAGCGGATCACCGGCCTGGCGCGCGTGCTGCGCGGCTACGCCCAGGCGGCCGTCGAGAACGTCGCGCTGTGGCACGAGCGCGACATCAGCCACTCCGGCGCCGAGCGCGTGATCCTGCCCGACGCGACGATCGCGCTGGACTACATGCAGTCGCTGGCCACCCGCGTCGTCTCCGGCCTGGTAGTCCACGAGGACCGGATGCTCGAGAACCTGGAGATCACGTCCGGCGCGCTGTTCAGCCAGCGGCTGCTGCTCGCGCTGATCGAGGACAAAGAGCTGGTCCGTGACGACGCCTACCGCACCGCGCAGGAGCTGGCCCAGCGCGCCTGGGACACCCGCACGCCGCTCAAGCAACTCGCCGCGGCCGACGAGCGCTGCGAGGGCCTCGATCTGGACAAGGTCTTCGACCTCAGCTTCTACACCCGCTACGCCGACGAGATCGTCGGGCGCCTGCACGTCATTTGAGGGCCCATCCCTGCAGTAGCGCGGTCCGTGGCGGCCGCTGACCGTCGGATCTCCCCCCTGGGTCCCTCAGTCAGGCAACCAGCCTGGCTTTCGGGACCCATCGGTGACCTCCTTGGTCCCCGCCCACCACGACTCCACGCTCCTACAGGGATAGACCCTTGCGCGCCTAGGAAGAGCGGGTCGGCACGACGTCGCTGACGTCGATCTCGATTCCGAGCACCTGGCCGACGCGCTCGGCCAGCACGGCGACGCGGTCGCGGTCGCCGTCCATGTCGCCCGCCCAGACGGCGGCCGGGCCGAGCTGCTCGCCACGACAGAACTGGGCGTAGGTGAAGTCGATCTCCTCACCGGACGGCAGGCGGTTCCACGCGTGACCTCGGTCGCGGGTCGTGCCGTCGGCGTAGCGCACGTCGGCGACGACGATCTCGCCGCCGTAGAGCGCCTGCAGCACCAGCGTGGTGGCGACGCACTGGCCGGCGGCGGGGTTGTCGGGGTTCCACGCGTCCGGGTCGTCCGAGGTCTCGGGCGTCCACGACGCGCGCAGCGCCTGCTCGGCGTCCTCGAGGCTCGGCGCCCCGGTCGATGCGGTGGCCTTCGGCGTCTGCGTGATGCCCATCTGCCCATCGTGGCACGCGTACGACGTCGCGGCGTGAGCATGCACACGTAACGCGCGGCACAAGCTCGGGTGGCGGGCGGCACGATGGTGCGGCGCGCCCGGAGGAACACCCCATCCGCGGCCGGCGGTGCGAGACTGCACCGGTACGTAACGGGCCCGACGCAGGGGACGAACACGGTGGACCTGACATTCGACGACGCGCAGCTTGCGTTCCGCGACGAGCTGCGCGGGTGGCTGCGCGAGCACGGACCGGGCGGAGCGCTCGGACCCGAGCCCGACGACGAGGACGAGTCGTTCGCCTGGCGGCGGGAGTGGCAGCGGACCCTGCACGAGGGCGGCTGGGCGGGCGTCCACTGGCCCAAGGAGGTCGGTGGACGCGGCGCGACGCTCTCCGAGACGGCGATCTTCTTCGAGGAGCTCGGCCGCGCCGGCGCGCCGCTGCCGGCCGACGTCCTCGGCCTGCTGCTCGCGGGCCCGACGCTGATGGTCTGGGGCGACAGCGCGCAGAAGGAGCGCCTGCTGCCGACGATCCTCTCGGCCGACGAGACCTGGTGCCAGGGCTTCAGCGAGCCGGACGCCGGATCGGACTTCGCCGCGCTCAAGACCCGCGCCGTCCCCGATCCCGACAAGCCTGGCGATTGGCTCGTCTCCGGCCAGAAGGTCTGGACGTCCGGCGCCCAGTACGCCAAGTGGTGCATGCTCGTGGCCCGGACCGACCCGGATTCGGGAACGCCCGACGGGCCGCCGAAGCACCAGGGCCTGACCTACTTCGTGCTCGACATGGAGGCCGAGGGCGTCGACGTCCGGCCGCTGGTCCAGATCACCGGCAGCCCCGAGTTCAACGAGATCTTCCTCAACGACGTGAAGATCCCCGGGTCGGCCGTCGTCGGCGGGGTCGGCAACGGCTGGAAGGTCGCGCTGACCACCCTGATGAACGAGCGCGCCGGCCTGGCGTTCTTCCTCCAGGTGCGGCTGCGCCAGCAGCTCGACGAGCTGGTCGCGATCGCGCAGCGGAACGGCAGCGCCGACGACCCGATCGTCGCCGACCGCCTGGCCGACCTGCACGTGCGGACCGAGGCGCTGCGGCTGATGGCCTGGAAGGGTTTGACCGCGATCGAGCAGTACGGGCAGCCCGGCCCGGAGGGCTCGCTGACCAAGTGGCTATGGAGCGAGACCAACCAGCTCCTCGTCCAGCTCGCCGTCGACGTCGTCGGCGCCGACGCGCTGACCGACGGCGACCCGTGGGCCTACGCGCTGCTGCGCGCCCGCGGCAACACGATCGAGGGCGGCACCACCGAGATCCAGAAGAACATCGTGGCCGAGCGCGTGCTCGGCCTCCCGCGGTCGCGATAGGAACGGACGAGACATGCGATTCGAACTGTCGGAAGACCAGCAGGAGATCCAGCGGACCGCGCGCGAGCTGCTCGCGGAGCGCTCGTCGATGGCGCAGGTTCGCGCGTTCGTCGAGGGCAAGCGCTCGGCCGGCGACGGCGCGGGGTCCGGCGGCATGACCGACTTCATCGACTACGCGGGCACGGCCGACGAGGACGCCGCGCTCTCGTCCGAGTTGGCCGAGCTGGGGTGGACGGGGATCGCCGTCGGCGAGGAGCACGGTGGCCAGGGGCTCGGCCTCGTCGAGCTGGCGACGATCACCGAGCAGCTCGGCTACGCCGTCGCCCCGGTCCCGTTCCTCGGCACGGTCGCGGCCGCGCTGGTGGTCGAGCACGAGGGCTCCGAGGAGCAGCGCGAGGACTGGCTCGGGCACCTCGCCTCGGGCGAGCTGCGCGGCGCGGTCACGCTGACCGGCGACCGCGGCCCGGTCCCGGGCGCCGCCGAGGGCTCGCTGGTGCTGGTCGCCGACGTCGACGGGGGTCCGAGCGCGCTCTACGGGCCGGGCAGCGGGACCGTCGAGCCGGTCGAGGCGATCGACCCGACGCGTGGCCACGGTCGCGTGCCGCTGGCGTCGCTCGATCCCGAGGAGGTCGAGCTCGACGGCCGCGGTGAGTGGCTGGGCGGCACCCCGAAGCCGGCGGGTCCCGGCTTCGACCGGGCGACGATCGTGGTCGCGGCGGAGCTGGTCGGGGTCGCCCAGCGGGCGCTCGACATGACCGTCGCCTACGTCAAGGAGCGCAAGCAGTTCGGCGTGCCGGTCGGCAGCTTCCAGGCCGTCCAGCACGGCGCGGCGCAGCTCCTGCGTGACGTCACGATGGCGCGGGTCCTGACCTACAACGCGGCCTGGGTTGCGGACGCGGGCGACTCGGCCGACCTGCCGGTCGCGGCGGCGATGGCCAAGGCCGCGGCGTCCGATGCCGGCCGGACGGCGACCGCCGCAGCGATCCAGCTCCACGGCGGGATCGGCTTCACCTGGGAAGCCGACGTCCACTGGCTGATGAAGCGGGCCCAGGTCGACGCGGTCCTGCTCGGCGGCGCCGGCTACCACCGCCGGCGGATCGCGGCGGCGAGCGCGGCGGCGCGGGGGTAGGGGAAGTTCGGCGGGGCGAGCGGCTACTGCGCGTCCCCGACGTGCCTGCGCACTCGCCGCCATCTCGGGACGAGTGCGCAGCACCGCCACGCCCCGCGCCGCGCTGCAGGACCAGCCGAGTCCTGCGCTGCACGGTTGCCCGAATCGCTTCGCTGCGCAGCGTCTGACTCGCTAGTCGAGCCGGAAGCTGCAGGCGCGGTGTGGGCCTGAGGCCGTGCAGCGTGTGACTCGCCCTGCGCGTCATGTGCTGCACGGGTCAAGCGCCCGGACGCCGGGCAGCGGGGGCCGCCGGGGACGACGCGGCGGGTGTCGCAACGGGTGCCGCCGTCGCGTAGACCGGGGCCGCCACGGGCGCTCCGCCCGCCGAACCCGACGCCGGCGCGGAGGCGGCAGCGGGGGCCTCCGCCGGACCCGGAGCCGGTTCCGCAGCCGGCGCGTGCGTGGCGTTCTGGATCGTCAGCGACTTCTGCGACAGCCAGTCGATATAGGCCAGCGCGACCGCCGAGGCGATGAACGCCAGGTGGATCAGGGTCTGCCACATCATCGTGTCGCCCGTGATGATCGGTTGGCCAGCGAGTTGGTGCCCGGCGGGGTGGACCTTGCCGGCCTCGATGAACGTCTTGAGCAGGTGGACCGACGAGATGCCGATGATCGCCATCGCCAGCTTGACCTTGAGCACGTTCGGGTTGACGTGCGAGAGCCACTCGGGCTGATCCGGGTGGTTGCTCATCCGGATCCGCGAGACGAAGGTCTCGTAGCCGCCGATGATCACCATGATCAGCAGGTTGGCGATCATCACGACGTCGACCAGCCCGAGGACGATCAGCATGATGTCCGCCTCGCTCAGGTGGTTGAAGTCGGCGACGAGGTGCTGCAGCTCCTTGCCGAAGTGCGCCACGTAGACGACCTGGGCGATGATCAGCCCCAGGTACAACGGGGCCTGGAGCCAGCGGCTGAAGAAGATCGTTCCGCCGATGTAGCGCCCGAAGGTGGGGGCGGGATGCGGCTGCTGCGGTGCGTTCATGCGCGGTGGGGCCACCTCCGGGCCCAGCGGATCGGGTATGTGCGGCGGCGAAGTATTCCTAGTGTGCCGCCAAGGGGACGTAAGGACGGCGTGGCGACCGCTGGCGCCCCCGTCACCGACCACCGCCCGACCGCGCGCTAGCCTGCAACGTGTGAGCAGCTTGGACAGCCTTCCCCTCCTCGCCCGCGGCAAGGTCCGCGACATCTACGACCTGGGGGACGAGCTCCTCCTGGTCGCCAGCGATCGCGTGTCGACCTACGATGTCGTGCACCCCAACGAGATCCCCGGCAAGGGGGCGGTGCTGACCGGCGTCTCGGCGTTCTGGTTCGAGCGGACCGCCCATATCGTGCCGAACCACGTGGTCAGCTACACCGAGGGCGTGCCGGACGAGGCCCGGGGCCGCGGCGTGCTGGTCAAGAAGCTGAAGATGCTGCCGGTCGAGGCGATCGTCCGCGGGCACATCACGGGCTCCGGATGGTCCGACTACCAGAAGACCGGCAAGGTCTCCGGGCTGGAGCTGCCCGCCGGGCTGCAGGAGAGCCAGGAGCTGCCGGTGCCGCTCTTCACCCCCTCGACGAAGGCGGACGTCGGTCTGCACGACGAGGCGATCGACTTCGCGCGGACCGTCGAGCTGCTGAACGACGTCGCCGTCGACGGGAACGGCGACGCGCTCGCCACCCGCGTCCGCGAGGCGTCGATCGCGCTCTACCGCTTCGCCCACGAGCATGCGCGCGAGCGCGGCGTGATCCTCGCCGACACGAAGTTCGAGTTCGGCCTCGATCCCGGCACCGGCCAGCTGATCCTCGGCGACGAGGCGCTGACGCCGGATTCGTCGCGGTACTGGCCGGCCGACGAGTTCGAGGTCGGCAAGACCCCGCCGTCGTTCGACAAGCAGTTCGTGCGCGACTGGGCCGTCTCGTCCGGCTGGGACAAGACCCCGCCCGCCCCGGCGATCCCCGACGACGTCGTGGCCGGCACCCAGGCCCGCTACGCCGAGGCCTACGAGCGGATCACCGACGAGCCGCTGAGCGCCTGGATCGAGCGCACCAAGGCGTAGCCCTCGACGGAATCCCACAATCGGAGCGTCCGATTGTGGGATTCACGCCGGCCGTTGTGGCGTTTCGCCGCAGACTGCCTTCCGGCGCGACCCCCGTTCCCAATGGGTTCTTGGCGACCGTGGCCGCGATTCTTTCGACGCCGAGCGCGAAGAATGCCACAATCAAAGCTCGCAATTGTGGGATTAGCGCCCGCGGTTGCGGCATTCGATGCAGACCTTCGCGACCCTCGACCGTCAGCTCGGCCTGGTGCCCGCCGGACTCGTACGCACCCTCGGTGCCATCGACCTCGGTCGCGGGCGGGAGCGGGCGCACGTCTACCAGCACCCCCAGGCGCTGGACACCCTGACGCTGGTCGCCCGGATCCAGAGCGCCGAGGCCTCCAACGCGATCGAGCAGATCTACGCGCCCCGGGAGCGGATCGAAGCTCTGGTGCGCGAGACGACGCAGCCGGAGAATCGATCGGAAGCCGAGATCGCCGGCTACCGCCAGGCGCTCGACCTGATCCACGCGAACGCGACGGAGATGCCATTCAGCACCGGCGTGGTCCTCCAACTGCACCGCGACCTGTTCCGCTTCACAGCCACGCCCGCCGGCGACTGGAAGGCGGTCGACAACACGATCACCGAGACGGCCCCGGGCGGCGAGACGCGCGTGCGGTTTCGAACGGTCCCCGCGATCGCGACGCCGGACGCGATGGGTCAGCTCCACGACGAGTACGCCGCAGCGGTCGCCCGTGGGCAGCATCACCCCCTGCTGCTGGTCGGCGCGTACGTCCTGGACTTCCTCTGCGTGCATCCGTTCCTGGACGGGAACGGGCGCGTCGGCCGGTTGCTGACGTTGCTGGCGCTCTACCAGGCGGGATACGGCGTCGGCCGGTACATCAGTCTCGAACGGCTGATCGACCGGACGCGCGAGGAGTACTACGCCGCCCTCGAGGCTTCCAGTCACGGTTGGCACTCGGGAACGCACGACGTCCTGCCGTGGATCACGTACCTGATGGGCGTGATCAAGGCCGCCTACGACGAGTTGGAGTCACGCGTCGGGCAGGTGCACGGTCCGGGAGCGAAGTCCGCCGGCGTCCGTCGGTTCGTCGCCGCCACCGTCGTGCCGTTCTCGATCGACGACGTGCGGCAGGCGGTACCGTCGGCCAGCGACAGCCTGATCTCGAAGGTTCTGGTCGAGCTCCGCGACGAGGGAGCGATCGAGCGGATCGGTCGCGGCCGCGGCTCCCGGTGGCGGTCAGCGGGAGTGCACCACCCGGATCGCGGCTAGAACGGATTTCGAAACCGGCTGACCGTGGCCTGCCGCCTCGCCGACCCGCGCGATCCGTCGGACCGCACAGGATCGGACGGGTCGCACCAGATACCATCGGGGCCGCACGGGCGCGTTGCCGCTGGGCCCGCGCCTGCTCTGGATCTCGACTCCGCAAGGACTTCGCTGCGATGCCCCACGTCCGCATCCTCATCCGGCCCAAGGCCGGGATTCTCGACCCGCAGGGGACGGCCGTCGAGCAGGCGCTGCCGCAGCTCGGCTTCGCGGGCGTCTCGAACGTCCACGTCGGCCGCCTGGTCGAGCTGGACGTCACCACCACCGACGAGCTCGAGGCGATGTGCCAGAAGCTGCTCGCCAACCCGCTGGTCGAGGACTACGAGATCCAGATCGACCCGCCCGCGGCGGGCTGAGGCGCTTCATGGCCCTGCGCATTGGGGTTCCCCAGTTTCCGGGGAGCTGTGACGAGGTCGACGCGCTGCTGGCGGCCGGCACGGTCGGCGACGCAAAGCTGCTCTGGCACCGCGACCGCGACCTGAAGGGCGTCGACGCGGTCGTCGTTCCCGGCGGCTTCAGCTACGGCGACTACCTGCGGGCCGGCGCGATCGCCGGGCTCAGTCCGGTGATGGACGCGATCGCCGACTTCGCCCGCGAGGGCGGTCCGGTGCTCGGGATCTGCAACGGCTTCCAGGTGCTGTGCGCCGCGGGCCTGCTGCCCGGCGCGCTGCTGCAGAACCGGGACCGGCGGTTCGTCTGCCGCCAGGTCGACCTGCGCGTCGAGACGACGACCACCGCGTGGACGTCTGCCGCCGAGCGCGGTCAGACGCTGTCGATCCCGGCCAAGCACCAGGAGGGCCGCTACTACGCGCCCGACGACATGCTTGCCGAGTTGCGCGCCAACGAGCAGGTCGTCTTCCGCTACGCCGCCGGCACCCACAACGGCTCCGTCGACGACATCGCCGGGGTCTGCAACGCCGGCCGCAACGTCGTCGGCCTGATGCCGCACCCCGAGCACGCCGTCGACGTCCTCACCGGCTCCGCCGACGGCCTCGTGCTCTTCCGTTCGCTGCTGCTGGAGTCCGCCCGTGTCTGAGTCCACCGCCCTGCCGACCGCCCGCGAGCTGCCCGCCGACGCCACCCCGATCGGCGACGCCCCGGGGGTCGACAACGCCGTCGCGCTCGGCCTCACCCCCGACGAGTACCAGCTCGTCGTCGACAAGCTGGGCCGCGAGCCGGTCCAGGTCGAGCTGGCGATGTTCTCGCTGATGTGGAGCGAGCACTGCTCGTACAAGCACTCGAAGAAGCTGCTCGGGACGCTGCCGACCGAGGGCCCCGCGATGGTCCTCGGCCCGGGCGAGAACGCCGGCGCGGTCGATGTCGGCGACGGCTGGACGGTCGCCTTCAAGGTCGAGTCGCACAACCACCCGTCGGCGGTCGAGCCGTTCCAGGGTGCCGCGACCGGCGTCGGCGGGATCCTCCGCGACATCTTCGCGCTCGGCGCGCGCCCGATCGCGGTGCTCGACGCGCTGCGCTTCGGCGAGGTCGACACCGAGGCCGAGGACGGCGAGATCGGCGCCCGGAACGGTCGAGCACGCTTCCTCTTGGACGGCGCCGTCCGCGGGATCGGCCACTACGGCAACTCGATCGGCGTGCCGAACATCGGCGGCGACCTCTACTTCGAGGGGCCGTACGAGACCAACTGCCTGGTCAACGCGATGGCGCTCGGCCTGGTCCGCGAGGAGCGGCTGATCCGCTCCGCCGCGACCGGCGTCGGCAACGTGATCGTGCTGTTCGGCGCCTCGACCGGCGCCGACGGCATCGGCGGCGCGTCGGTGCTGGCGTCGGCCGAGCTCGGTGATGACGACGCCGACAAGCGCCCGACGGTCCAGGTCGGTGACCCGTTCGAGGAGAGCAAGCTCGTCGAGTGCTCGCTGGAGCTGCTCGACAAGGACCTGCTCGTGTCGCTGCAGGATCTCGGCGCGGCGGGGCTGACGTCCGCGGCGTCGGAGATGGCGTCGAAGGGCGAGGTCGGCCTGGACCTGGACGTGGCGCTGGTGCCGCGGCGGCAGGAGGGGCTGGAGCCGCTCGAGGTGATGGTCTCCGAGTCGCAGGAGCGGATGCTCTGCGTCGTCACGCCCGACAAGGTCGACCAGGTGATCGCGATCACCGACAAGTGGGACGTCCACGGGACCGCGATCGGCGTCGTCACCGACACCGGCAGCTTCCGGATCTTCGACGGCGACGAGCTGGTCGGCGACATGCCGATCCCGGCGCTGGTCGACGACTGCCCGCTCTACGACATCTATCCCGAGAAGCCGAGCGAGCCGATCTACCCGGCGCCACCGGCCCGGATCGACGCAGGCCTCGGCGTGCGCGACGCGACGCTCGCCCTGCTGCGCAGCGCCAACATCGCCGACCGGCGTCCGCTGTTCGAGCAGTACGACAGCCTGGTCCAGTCGCGCACGGTCAAGCGCCCCGGTCAGGCCGATGCCGCGGTGCTGCAGGTCCCCGGTCCTCCCGGGCTGTTCGGGGCGATCGGCGCGCCGGAGCTGGCCGACGCCGAGGCGCAGCGCCGGGCCGCGGGCGGTCCGATCTCGGGCGTCGGCGTGTCGATCGACGGCTCCGGCCGCCGCGTCGCCGCCGATCCGTACGCGGGCACGGTCTGGAACGTCCTGGAGTGCGCGGCCAACCTGGCGTGCGTCGGGGCCGAGCCGCTCGGCCTGACCAACAACCTCAACTTCGGCAACCCCGAGAAGCCGCACATCGCCTGGCAGCTCACCGAGGCCGTCCGCGGCCTCGGCGACGCCTGCCGCGCCGTCGGGTCCCCGGTCGTCGGCGGCAACGTCTCGCTCTACAACGAAGGCGCCGCCGGGCCGATCTACCCGACGCCGGTGGTCGGCATGGTCGGCAAGGTCCCGGACGTCACGAAGACCGCGCCGGTGGGCTTCCGGCGCGAGGGCGACCTGATCGCGCTGGTCGGCGCGTTCGCGCCGCAGATCGAGTTGTCGGAGCTGGCCAAGCTCGAAGGGCGCGCGTTGCCCGACGGCCTGCCCGCCGTCGACATGGACGCGACCGTGGCCGGGATCGTCGCGGTCCGCGAGGCGGTCCGCTCGGGGGCGCTGGCGAGCGCCCACGACATCGCCGAGGGCGGCTTGGCCGTCGCGCTGGCCGAGTCGGCGCTGGCCGGCGGGATCGGCGCGACGGTCGAGCTGGCCCCGCTGGACGGTCTCGACGCCCGTACGACGCTGTTCGGCGAGGCGCCGGGCGGGTTCGTCGTGACGGGCTCGGCCGCGGCGCTGACGACGCTGGCGGACAACGCTCCGGTCACCGTGATCGGCACCGTGGGCGGCGACGCGCTCGACGTGCGCTGCGGCGACGAGCACGCACAGCTCGGCCTGGACGCGATGGCCGACGCCCACGCGGCGCTGGGACGGCTGTTCGCGTAGCGGCTGAGCGAGCGGGCCCGCCGCTTCGCGTCGAGTTGCGTACCGCAGCGGTATATGGGGTACCGCGGACCGTTGGGTCCGCGGCGCAGGGGCGTGTGGCTCTTGGTTCTCCGACGTGCGAGATGTCACCGCGCTGGTGCGGTGCAAAAAAGCGCGGCGACGATGTGCATGCAGTGCATGCGGCACGTCACACCAGGCGCATTCACGTAGTCCGGGGCGACACCTCACGCATGTCGTGCCGCCGATGCCGTTGCCTGCGGTGAGCCGATGTGCTGAGAATGGCGTATGGCGCGCCCGGCGGATCTCGTGCTCCCTTCGAAAGGGGCGGTTGATCGTGCGGGTCGGCGACTCGCGGACGCGTGTATAGGATCGGCGAACCCGATAGACGGGCGCGTCGCGATCAACATCGATGCGTTCGAAGGCGTCGAGGACTTTCTGGCCACGATCGAGGTCATCAGACCCTGGCGGCAAGCCCACGCCTACCCCCTCCGGAAGGCTAGTGCCAACCTCCGGTCCTACGTCCGGAACGTGCCCGACGCGCAGGTTTCGCAGCGCCTCAAGAAGTTCGCCACGATTGTCGACAAACTGGCGCGGCTCGAGCGTATGAAGCTCAGCCGCATGGAGGACATCGGTGGATGTCGCGTGGTGGTGCCCGATATGGCGGAAAGCCGTGACCTCGCTCGTCGACTCAAGAAGAACTGGACGATCACGCGTGACCGGGACTACGTGCTGGACCCGAAGCCGGATGGGTACCGCGCACGACACCTGGTGGCAATCAAAGACGGTCGATTCATCGAGGTGCAGATCCGCACGGTGTTGCAGGACTTCTGGGCGAACACCGTTGAGCGAGACGGGCGGCGCGACGGCGTCGGGCTGAAGTTCGGTAAGGGCTCGGCTGCGGTGCGCGAGCAGTACCGTCAGATCTCCGAGCTGATGGCCGCAGAGGAGCGTGGGGAGGTGCTCTCGGTCCATCTCATTCGTGAGCTGCAGCACGCGTTCGGAGTGGCCCGTGACCTCTAGCGCGCGGCGTGGTTCAATGGATGGACCGTTGCCGCCTTCGGCAACACTGGGGCAGCAGACCATGAGCGACACGATCAAGCACTTCCTCCTCACCTTCGACATCGGCCGGCAGACCGCCGACGTTCGAGAGTTCGGTGAGGACTACGAGGCGGCGCTGACCGCGTATGACGCCGCCGAGGACAGCGTGCGGTTCGACCCCCAGATCGAGGTCGTCCTGCTCGGTGCCGATTCGCTCGAGACCCTGAAGAAGACGCACTCGAGCTACTTCATGGGGACCCCGGCGGAGCACCCGTTCGCGTCGTTCCTCCGCAACGCAGCAGCGGCGCAGGGCTAAGCGCTCAGACCGCGTACAGCACCGGCTGCGGCAGCGGCACGCACGGCCAGGCGGGCTCGACCCGCTCGTCCCGGCCCTGGCGGGCGAAGTACTGCTCGAGCGACGCGGCCTGCTCGGCGGCCCAGCCGATCTGCTGCGTGTGCAGGGCCGGTAGCGGGGTGCCGCCGACGTCGATCATCGTCGAGCCCATCCGCCACGCCACGCGCGCGGCGGCGAGGGCGTCGGCGTTGGCCGCATGCGCGTTGACCAGCGGCACGCGGTAGTGCTCGCAGACGGCGCCGAGCGTCCGCTTACCCGACCGGAAGCGGTCGACCTGCTTGTCGATCACGTATGGGTCGATCACCAGCAGCGCCTCGGGACCGCCGATCCGGTCGATCAGTGGCTCGACGCCGTGACGCCGCGCCTCGCGGTCGATGATCGTCAGGTCGAAGCGCGCGTTGAACGCCACGATCGGCACCCCCGCGAGCTGCTGCGCGGCGAGCGCGGCGGTGATCTGCTCGATCGCCGACGCGGGATCCTGCCCCTCGGCGCGGGCCCGTTCGGTGGTGATCCCGTGGACGGCTGCGGCGCCGGCGGGGATCTCTATTCCGGGATCGACGAGCCAGTCGTGGCTCTCGGTCGTCAGCCCGACGCCGACCAGGCTGATCGCCGCCGTGACGACACGGTCGTCCTCGGTGTTGATCCCGGTCGTCTCGATGTCGAACGCCGCGAGTCGCTGTAGATGCCACGCCACCCCGGGGAAGGTAGCGACGGGGGTGGACGGCTTCCCCCGAGGAGCGCAGGGGCCGAGCAGGTCAGTGCGGCCGGCGCGAGAGCTGTACGCCCGTACTGCCGAGGGCGAGTTCCATGACCCCGCCGCCTCCCCGAGATGCGACGGGCTGGGCGGGGCCTCGATATTCCTCAGCCCACGCGGCGCAAGGTGCGGCCGAGCGCGATGCCCGAGCCGCCGTCGTTCGATGCCTCGACGGCGCAGCCGATCCGCCAACCGCGGTCGCCGCTGCGCAGGCGGTAGGTCCGCTTGCGGCTGTTGGCGGTGGCCTGCGCCCGGTCGCCCTTGAACCGCAGGAACCGGTAGCGGTAGCGGTTCTTGCTGCCGTTCCACTTGCCGCGCAGGCAGGTCACGGTACGGCCGGGCCGGACCGTCCCCGAGACCCGCACCTTCCGGCCCCCGCGGGGGGCCACGGGGATCTGCTCGGGGGTCAACGTGACCTCGGCGACGGCCGCGTCGATGAACGTCCGGATCTCGGGCGCCGCGACGTTGGCGAACAGGTTGAGCCCGGCGGCGCAGTCGCGGACGGCGGTGTTGGTCACGCCGATCAGCCGCGTGCCCCGGTCGATCGTCGCCGTGCCGCCGCTGTCGCCCTCGCAGGCGGCGTGGCCCGACCGGAACGTACAGAGCATCACGGCGGGAGCGTCGGTGCCGCAGAGCGACGAGAACTGGCTGCGCGTGTTGACGCTCCGCAGCGTGCCGAAGTCGTTGGCGGTCGCGGAGCTGGCGCCGAATCCGGTGACGCGGACCCGGGTGTTGCCGGACAGCACCTTGCCGGCGGGCGCGAGCGGCAGCGGGACCACACGGACGGTCGCGAAGTCCAGCGGCACCGGGAGCGTCATCACGGCGACGTCGTCGGTGAACGTCCGCGACGTGTAGAGCGGGTGGATCCGCAGGGTGGCGACGGGGAGCACCGTGACCGCGGCGCGGCCCTGGGGGCTGACGATCTCGTGGTGGCCGACGCCGACCCGGACGTTCTGCGGGGCGGCGACGACGCCGTCGCGGACGAAGCAGTGGGCCGCCGTCAGCACGTGCTGGGGGCTGATCACGGTTCCGCTGCAGCCGCCGAACGTGCCGTCGGCGAACTGCGTCTGGATCGCCACCGTGTACGGGGCGGTCGAGTTGTCGGTCAGCACGGTGCCGCCGACGATCCGGGGGCTGGCGGCGGGCTCGGTCGCGACCGGCGTCCACGGCGAGGCCGACGCGGGCGGCGCGCCGGCCCCGAGGGCGAGGAGCCCGACGATCAGGGCGCGGGCGGCGCGGGCCTGGGTGCCCCAGATGGTCGATCGGTGCGGCATTGGGGGGATCCTTCTCGCGGGTCGCCGCCGCAGCCCGCGTCGTGGAACGCGCTACACGACGTCGTTTCAGCGAAAGGTACCGCGCGACCGGCGAAGGTGTCGAGGTTGTCTGCCGAGACCCCGGCGAACGGCGCCCGCGTCGGCGAACCAACGGCGCCCGCCCGCCGCCGGCGCTCGCGCCGGGTGGTCGGAGCGGAACCCGGGTGGTCGGAGCGGACCGTCAGAGCGGGACGTGCCGCGTCAGCACCTCGGCGCCGTCCTCGGTGACGAGGATCGTGTGCTCCTCCTGGGCGGAGCGCGAGCCGTCGACGGTGACGGCGGTCCAGCCGTCCTCCTCCCAGATCCGCGCGTCGGGCCGGCCGAGCGTCAGCATCGGCTCGATCGTCAGGGTCTGGCCGACGAATAGCTTCTCGGTCCCGCGACGGTCGTAGTTGTGCTGGACGTGGAGCCCGTCGTGGAACGCCGGGCCGATCCCGTGCCCGCCGAACTGGTGGACGATCCCGTAGCGGTTGCGGACGACCTTCTCGATCGCCCTGCCGATCTCGCGCACCTGGCGGCCCGGCTTGACCGCCGCGATCCCTGCGTCGAGCGCGCGGCGCGTCATGTCCATCAGGTCGAGCGAGCGCTGGTCGACCGCGCCGACGGCGAAGGTCTGGTTGAGGTCGCCGTGGACCCCGTCGACGTAGGCGGTCACGTCGACGCAGACGATGTCCCCCTCGTGGAGCTGGGTCGCCGTGTCCGGGATCCCGTGGCAGATCACCTCGTTGATCGAGATGCAGGTCGACTTCGGGTATCCCCGGTAGTTCAGCGTCGAGGGGTAGGCGCCCTGGCGGATCATCTCCTCGTGGGCGATCGCGTCCAGCTCGTCGGTGGTGACGCCGGGAGCGATCGCGGCCGCGGCGGCGGCGAGCGCGTCGCTGGCGATCTGGGCGGCGTGGCGCATGCCCTCCAGCTCCTCCGGCGTGCGCGGTCGCGGCGGGCTGACCGGGCCGGGATCGCCGAGCAGCGCGTACGGCGGGCGGGCGATCTCGCGCGGAACCTTGCGGCGGGGCGACAGCGGACCGGGGACGAGCGGGGGGCGGGTCAGCACCCACCGAATGTACCGCGCGCCCGAGCCCAACCGATGACGCGGAGCGACGCGGTGGGCGGGGCAAACGTCCCGCAACGAGCGGATGCTCGTATGCGGCCGGGGGGAGGGCGTGAACTGGCTGTTACCCTCGCTGGTGGTGTCGCGGTGAAATTCCGCTCCCGAAACCCGGCGCCGGTCCATGGTTCCTGACACGCTTGATCACCGTGAGGGCCCCCGCGACGAATGCGGGGTCTTCGGCGTCTACGCCCCCGGGCACGACGTATCCAAGCTCGCCTACTACGGGCTCTACGCCCTGCAGCACCGCGGCCAGGAATCGGCCGGCATCGCCGCCGCCGACCTGGGCGGCTACATCATCACCCAGCGCGCGCTGGGCCTGGTCAGCCAGGTCTTCACGGAGCACGACCTGCGCGCGCTGTCGGGCGACATAGCAGTCGGTCACACCCGCTACTCGACGACCGGCGGCAACGACTGGGAGAACTCCCAGCCGATCCACCGCAACGACCGGCGCGAGCTGGCGCTGGCGCACAACGGCAACCTGATCAACGCCGTCGAGCTGCACAGCGAGCTGGTGGCCCGCGGCGTCCACTTCCGGGCGACGACCGACTCCGAGATCATGGCGGCGCTGCTGGCTACTGCGGAGGCCGACAGCCTGGAGGAGGCGATCGTCCAGGCGATTCCGCGGATGCACGGCGCGTACTCGACGGTCGTGATGGATCGCGACCGCGTCCACGCGTTCCGCGACCCGCAGGGGATCCGCCCGATGTGCCTGGGCCGGATCGGCGACCATGGCTGGGTCGTGGCGTCGGAGACCTGCGCGCTCGACATCATCGGCGCCACCTACGAGCGCGACGTCGAACCCGGCGAGCTGGTGATCCTCGACGAACGCGGGGTGACCAGCCGGATGGTGCAGCCGGGCCAGCGTCGCGCCTCCTGCCTGTTCGAGTACATCTACTTCGCCCGCCCCGACTCGCGGATGAACGGCCAGCTCCTGCAGCGCAGCCGCATCCGGATGGGCGAGCTGCTGGCGCGCGACGCCCCGGTCCCCGGCGCGGACATCGTCGTGCCGGTGCCCGATTCCGGGATCCCCGGCGCGCGGGGCTTCGCGCGGGGCAGCGGCATTCCGGTCGAGGACGGGTTCGTCAAGAACCGCTATGTCCAGCGCACGTTCATCCAGCCGGGCAACGAGCTGCGCCAGCAGGGCCTGCGGCTGAAGTTCAACCCGCTCCCGGAGGTCGTCGAGGGCAAGAGCCTGGTCGTGGTCGACGACTCGATCGTTCGCGGCAACACGACGCGCCAGCTCGTCAAGATGCTGCGCGACGCCGGGGCGCGCGAGGTGCACTTCCGGATCACCGCGCCGCCGATCCGCAACCCCTGTCACTACGGCGTGGACATGTCCAGCCGCGAGGAGATGGTGGCGCACGAGCGTACGATCGAGGAGATCCGCGCGCACATCGGCTGCGAGTCGCTGGCGTACCTGGATCTCGACGCGGTCTACGAGGCCGTGCAGGGCGAGCGCAGCACGCACTGCGACGCCTGCTTCAGCGGGGACTACCCGATCGAGGGGACCGAGGGGCACCTCGGCAAGTTCGCGCTCGAGAACCAGCTCCCGATGGTCCAGGCGTAGGACCCTGTTCTAGCGCCGGGCCGATTCCCACGGCGTGCGCGCCGGGCCGATTCCCACGGCGTCCGCGCCGGGCCGCCGCCGGACGGCCCGCGCCACTACCGTGACGGTCGATGCCGGTCGACGTCGCCCCTTCGGACCCGCTGCTCCGCACGCTGCGCGAGGTCTTCGGGCATCCGGGGTTCCGGCCGGGTCAGGAGGACGCGGCGCGCGCGGCGTTCGCCGGCCGCGACGCGTTGGTGGTGATGCCGACCGGCGCGGGCAAGTCGCTGACCTACCAGCTCCCCGCGCTCTGCCGCCACGACCTGACGCTGGTCGTCTCGCCGCTGGTCTCGCTGATGCGCGACCAGGTCGATCAGCTCAACGCGCGGGTGATGACGCCGCACCCGGACGGGTCGCGCGGGACGCGCTTCCCGTCGCCTCCCGCCGCGCTGCTCAGCGGCCAGCAGGACCCGAGCGAGAACTACGCCACGCTCGAGCGCGCGGTCGCCGGGGACGTGCGGCTGCTCTACGTGGCGCCCGAGCGGTTCGGATCGGCCGCCTTCCTCGACCGGATCCGCCACGCCCGGGTCGGCCTGTTCGTCGTCGACGAGGCGCACTGCGTCAGCCAGTGGGGCCACGACTTCCGGCCGGACTACTTCCGGCTCGCGGACGCGGCGCGCTGGCTGGACGTGCCGTCGATCCTCGCGGCGACCGCGACCGCGACCCCCCAGGTCGCGGCAGACATCGAGCGCCGCCTGCACCTGCGCGACCCCGTCCACGTCCGCACCGGCTTCGACCGACCAGCGCTGTCGTTCGTCGTGCGCCGCTGCTCCGGGCGGGTCGAGCGTCGCGGGCGGCTGCTGACCGCGCTGAAGGAGCCCGACGCGCTGCCGGCGATCGTCTACGCCGGAACCCGCGACAACGCCGACCGGCTCGCGGTCGAGCTCGGGGCGGAGCTTGGTGTCGAGGCCGTCGCGTACCACGCGGGACTCGACCGTGAGCGACGCGACGCGGCGCAGCGGCAGTTCATGTCGGGCGACGTGCCGCTCGTCTGCGCGACCAACGCGTTCGGGATGGGCGTCGACAAGGCGGACGTGCGAACCGTCGTCCACGACAGCGCGCCGCCGTCGATCGAGGCCTGGTACCAGGAGGCCGGCCGCGCCGGGCGTGACGGCGAGCCGGCCCGCGCGATCCTGCTCGCCGACGGCCGCGACAAGGGCCTCCACCGCTACTTCATCGAGCGCACCGAGCTGGACGACCGGACGCTCGACCGGATCGCCGGGGCGATCGTCCACGGGAGCGTCGAGCACCGGTTCGACCTCGGACTCGCCGAGCTCGGCGTGGGCCCGGGCGACGCCGAGACCGCCCGGGCGGTCTTCGGCCACCTGACGCAGGCCGGGATGGTCCAGCCGGCGCCCGGCCCACCCGATCGCGTCCGCGGGCGATTGCTGGGACCGTACGACGCGCGGGTCCGCCAGGAGGTCCAGCAGCTCGCCGAGCAGGCCCAGCAACAGCGCTGGGCGCAGTACCGGGCGCTGTGGAGCTTCGTCGAGAGCGAGCAGTGCCGCCGCCGGGCGGTGCTGCGGCACTTCGGTGACCCGGCGGCCGGTGGCGGCGCGGATGGGGAGGCCCCGTCGGTGCCCTGCTGCAACGCCTGCGTGCCGCTGTTGCTCCCCGAAGCCGACGCCGCGACCGCGCGCGGCGACGGACGCTCGCGCTCCGCGTCGGCCAAGGCGGCCGCCGAGCGGGCCCGTGCCGGCCGGCCTCTGCCGCCCGGCGACCGCACGGCGGTCGACACGTCGATCCTCGAGGTGATCCGCGACGCGCAGCCGCCGATCGGGCGCACCCGCGTCGCCGAGATCCTCCGCGGCGGACGCTCGCAGAAGCTGCTGACGGGCGGCTACGACGGGCTGCCCGGCTACGCGCGCCACGCCGACCTGCGTGCGGCTGACATGCTGCAGCGCGTCGACGCGCTGCTGCAGAGCGGGGCGATCATCAGCTCCGGCGGTCCCTACCCGGTGCTGTCGCTCGCGGTCGACGGCGAGACCCTCGATCTCCAGGACGTGGCATGACGGCGGCATCTCAACCCCTGCGCGTGGGCGTGCTGGCGTCCGGCCAGGGCACCAACCTGCAAGCGCTGCTCGACACGCTCGATCCGTCCGAGGCGGCCGTCGTCGCGGTGGCGTCCGACAAGCCCGACGCACGCGCGCTGGAACGGGCCCGGGACGCGGGGATCCCCGAGCGGTCGTTCGTCCGGACCGATCACGCGACCCGTGAGGAGCGCGACGCCGCGACCGCCGCCTGGCTGGTCGAGCAGCGGGTCGAGCTGGTCGTGCTCGCCGGCTACATGGCGATCCTCACGCCGACCTTCATCCGGGCGTTCCCGGACCGGATCATCAACGTCCATCCGTCGCTGCTGCCGGCGTTCCCCGGGATCCGGGCGATCGAGCAGGCGGTCGACCACGGCGTCGAGGTCTTCGGCGTGACCGTGCACCTGGTCGACGAGGGCGTCGACACCGGCGCGATCCTGCTCCAGGACGGGGTGCGGTTGCCGGACGTCGAGGGGCCCGGCGAGGTGCTCGCGGCGCTGCGGCCGATCGAGCACCGCCTGCTGCCCGAGGCCGTGCGCCGGATCGCGCACGGCGGGGTGGCGGCGCTGCGCGGGTCGGCCGCGTCGGCCGGCGACGAGTAACCGTCGCCGGCCGCGCCGGCTACTGCGCGCTCTTCTGCTTGGCGAGCTGATCCTTCATCGCCTGCAACTGCTTCTTGGCCTCGGCGGGCAGCTTGCCCTGCCGGTCGAGGTCCTCGGCGGCGTCGATGATCGTCTGCTGCATCTGCGCCGACAGCGCGGCGAG
>JADMKN010000158.1 GCA_015478825.1 Patulibacter sp.
CGGCGACGGCCGTGCCGCCGAGCTTCTCGATCGTGGCCTTGAGCGCGTCGACGTGCTCCTGCTCGGCGGCGCCGAACCGCTTGACCAGGTCGAGCTCGTCGCCCTTGAACAGGTCGGCCTGCTCGACCTTGGCGTAGAAGTCGGCCTCGAGGTACTCGAGGGTGAGCGCGTAGTTGAGGATCGCCAGGTCGCCCTCGGCGCCGGCCATCGTCGTGGTGGTGCTCGGGGTCGACGCGGACGTGGTCGACGAATCGTCGTCGTCCCCGCACGCCGCGAGGAACAGGGCGGTCGCGCCGGCGGCGCCGGTCAGGCCGGCCGCGCGCAGGAAGCCGCGGCGCGAGTCCCCGGGCGGCGCCGGATCGATCGGCGGATTCGGCGGCGGAGTGGATGCGGAGGTCGGCTGCACGGTGGTCTCTCTTCCTCGGGGGCTGGCAACGCACGTGGCGTGCCGTCTCCCTCCCTACAACGGCGAGACCCGCCGATTGGATGCCTCGTGTCTGGATCCGCTCGGTTGCGGACCCCGGCCGACGTCCGCGCGCCGATCAGGCGGCCGGCGAGAACCCGGGGTTGCCGGCGCTGCTCCAGACCGCGATCGTGTCGGCCCGCGCCGCATCGATCTCGGTGTCGCCCTCGACGTGGCGCAGGACGATCCGCTCGCCGTCGCTGTCCGCGACCGTCGCGGACAGGCCCAGCCGGACGCCGGCGTCGTGCAGGCCCCGCAGCAGCTCCGGGTCCTCGTCCTCGAAGCGCAGGATCGTGATCTGGCTGCCGACCGGCGCGTCGGCCAGTCGCACCCCGCACATCATCCGGTTGCCGGCCGCGATCGGATGCCCGTGGGGGCAGGTCTTCGCGGAGCTGATCTGCTCGCGCATGCCCGCGATCACGTCCGGGCTCGCGTAGCGGTCGATCGTCTCCGCCTCCTCGTGAACCGCGTACCACGGGATCCCGAGCACGTCGACGAGGAACCGCTCGACGAGCCGGTGCCGGCTGGTCACCTCGCGCGCGATCTCGAGCCCCTCGTCCGTGAACGAGATCCGCTTCTGCGGGTCCCGCACGATCAGCTTGGCGGCCTCGAGGCGCTTGACCATCTCGTGCACGGTCGGGGCGGAGAGCCCCAGGCTGCGGGAGACGTTGGCGGCGGTCAACGGCTGGTCGGTCTCACGGAGACGCAGCAACGTCTCGAGGTACTCCTGCTCGGCGGGCGTGACGTGGCGCATCTCTCGTCGATGCTACCTCCGGACCCGACCGATGAGGCCTCGACCGCCTGCGCACGCCCGACCGACGGCCCCGTGGCGCCTGCCCACGGGGTGCCCCCGGCGACCTGGCAGCATCGGGATGGTGAGCGACATCGCCCTTTCCGTGCTCGACCTGGCCCCCGTCGTGGAGGGTTCGACCCCGACCGAGGCGCTGCGCAACTCGGTCGACCTGGCCCGCCACGTCGAAGCGCTCGGCTACCGCCGGCTCTGGGTCGCGGAGCACCACAACATGCCGGGCATCGCCAGCTCGACCCCCGCCGTGCTGATCGGGCAGCTCGCGGGCGCCACGTCGCGGATCCGGGTCGGCTCGGGCGGCGTGATGCTGCCCAACCACGCCCCGTTGACGATCGCCGAGCAGTTCGGGATGCTCGAGGCGCTGTTCCCCGGGCGGATCGACCTGGGCCTCGGCCGGGCGCCCGGAACCGACCAGCTCACCGCCGCGGCGCTGCGGCGGGCCCAGGATCCGTTCCGCAACGAGGACGACTTCCCCGAGCAGCTCGCCGACCTGCGGGGCTTCCTGCGCGGGGACCTACCGCGTGACAACCCGTACCACCGGATCCACGCCGTGCCGAACAACGGCTACGAGGTGCCGATCTGGCTGCTCGGATCGAGCGGGTTCAGCGCCCAGCTCGCCGGGGAGCTGGGGCTGCCGTTCTCGTTCGCCCACCACTTCAGCGCCGGCAACACCGAACCCGCGGTCGAGCTCTACCGCTCCAGCTTCCGGCCGTCGGAGGTGCTCGAGCGCCCGTACGTGATGCTCGGCGTGGCGATCGTCGCGGCCGAGGACGACGAGCGCGCCCAGGCCCTCAACGGCCCCGCCAACCTGCAGTTCCTCCGGTTGCGCCAAGGCCGCCCCGGCCTGCTTCCGACGCCGGAGGAATCCGCGACGGCGCTCCGCGACCCGTCGGCGCAGCAGTTCGTCGCATCGCGCGGCGCGTCGCAGATCGTCGGCGGCCCGGACACCGTCCGGCGCGGAATCGAGCAGCTCCTGGCGCGGACCAACGCCGACGAGCTGATGATCACCACGTCGACCTTCGACCACACCGACCGGCGACGCTCGTACGAGATCGTCGCCGACGTGATGGACCTGCGCCCGGCCGACGTCGATGTCGCGCCGCAGTCCGCCTGAGCGGCCCCGGAGCGCCGCCCCCACCCGCCCTCGCCGCCGCCGCCCGCCGTCAGGGCTGCAGCCGGTCGATCCGCCAGCCGTCGGCGTCGCGCTGGTAGGCGAAGCGGTCGTGCGTACGGTCCGGACGTCCCTGCCACAGCTCGACCTCGTCCGGCACGACCCGGTATCCGCCCCAGAACGGCGGCGCCGGAACCGGCCCGTCGCCGAACCGTTCCTCGGTCGCGAGGATCCGGGCTTCGAGCGCCGCCCGATCGGCGATCGGGGCACTCTGCTGCGACGCCCAGGCGCTGATCTGGCTCCCCCGCGGTCGCCCCGAGAAGTACGCCTCAGTCTCCTCTCGGGTCACGGGTCGGCACCGTCCGACGACGCGGACCTGGCGGTAGATCGGGGCCCAGTGCAGGCAGAGCGCGGCGTGACCAGCGGCCTCGATCTCGCGCGCCTTGCGGGACTCCTGGTTGGTGAAGAACGTCAGCCCCTGATGGTCGACGCCCTTCAGCAACACGACCCGCACCGACGGCCGGCCATCGGCCGAGACCGTCGCGAGCGACATCGCGTTGAGCTCGGTCTCGCCCGTCAGGACGTCACGGGCCTCGGCGATCCAGCGCGCGACCTGCACGATCGGATCCCCCGCCAGCAGTTCCCGTCGCAGGGGCGAGCCGTCGTAGGTCCGCCGGAGGTCCGAGAAGGGCATCCGCCCATCGTGCCAGGCGAGCCGTGAGCATTGGCGCGTCGGCGGGTGAAGTCGACGCGCCCCGCCCGTCGCGCCCGCCCGGGCTCGCCGGACGGTGGATCAGGCGACGGGGGCCGGAGCGGCGAAGCGCACGCCGGTCAGCTCCTCCGAGACGTCGAACAGCCGGGCGGCGACCGCCATGTCGCGGCCCGCGCGCGTCGACGGCACCGTACCGACCGCTCCCCGCGTCTGGAACAGCCGGGTGGGTCCGACGAACGATCCCCCCGGGACTTCCGGATCGGTCGCGGCGTACAACGACGGCAGGGCCCCGTAGGCGTCGGGGGTGCTGATCAGCACGTTGCCGAGCCGCCCGCCGAGCGTGTTGAGGC
>JADMKN010000159.1 GCA_015478825.1 Patulibacter sp.
CGCGCAGCGCGGGCACGACGACGAAGCCCGCCCGCCGGATCATCGACACGGACGTGCACAACATCTGCCGTCCGGAGCAGCTCCGGCCGTACATGGAGAAGCGGTGGTGGGACTACATGCAGTCCTACGGGATCCGCTCCCGCCACGACGCGGACATGGCGCCCTACCTGCGGCCGATGGCGGCCCGGGCCGATTCGATCCCGCCGAGCGGGATGCCCGGGTCGGATCCGGAGTTCACCCGGATCCAGCACCTCGACACGTACGGCATCGAGACGGCGATCCTCAACAACGTGCCGGCCCAGGTCTGGCACATCGGCGGCAACCAGCCGCTCGAGTTCTCCGCGTCGCTGCTGCGGGCCAACAACGACTGGGCGATGGACGCGTGGTTCGGGTCCGATCCGCGCTGGCGCTCGTCGATCTGCCCGCCGGTCGAGGACGGCGAGGCCGCGGTGGTCGAGATCGACCGCTGCCTCGCCGCGAGCGACCGGTTCGTGCAGGTGCTGGCCCCGATGCGGACCCAGCGGCCGTTCGGGCACTACAAGTACTGGCCGCTGCTCGAAGCGGCCGCCGAGCGGGGCCTGCCGATCGCGTTCCACCCGGGCGGAACGGGGATGAACCAGATCACCGGCGCCGGCTGGCCGTCGTTCTACTTCGAGCACCACGCGGGCTACCCGCAGGCGATGATCTCGCAGATCTCCAGCCTGATCACCCACGGCGTGTTCGACCGCTGGCCGGATCTGAAGGTCGTGATCGTCGAGGGCGGCTGGTCGTGGGTCGCGCCGCTGGCGTGGCGGATGGACGCGTCGTGGCGAGTGCTCCAGGACGAGGTGCCGCATCTCCAGCGCAAGCCGTCGGAGTACCTGGCCGAGCACTTCTGGTTCACCACCCAGCCGGCCGAGGAGCCCGAGGACCCGGCCTGGGTCGTCGAGGTCGTCGAGCAGTTCGAGGGCCTCGGCCTGACCGATCGGTTGATGTACTCCAGCGACTACCCGCACTGGGACTTCGACGCGCCGGACCAGGCGCTGCCCAAGGCGTTCGGGGAGCAGCGCACGGAGCGGATCATGAGCGGCAACGCCGCCAAGCTCTACGGGTTCGCGCCCGCTGACGCGAAGGGGACGACATGAGCAGGACGCTGGCCGACGTGCTCGGCGGGACGAGGTGCGCCGGCCTCTGGGCCGGACCGGTGATCGACTGCGACGTCCACGCGCGGGTCGCGTCGCTCGACGTCCTGCTGCCGTACGTCGAGCCGACCTGGCGGGCGCTGATCCAGGAGTACGCCTACTCCGGTCCGCCGGGCCTGGCCACCGTCCATCCGCCGCAGGCGCCGACGACCACCCGTCCCGAGTGGCGGACCGACGGCGCGCCGACCGCGGCGACCAGCGTGGAGCTGCTGCAGAGCCAGGCGCTCGACGCCTGGACCGCGCGCGGCGCGGTGCTGCACTGCTACTACGGCCTGGACTCGGTGCGGCACCCGGACCTCGCGGTGGTGCTGGCTCGGGCGATCAACGACTGGTTGATCGCCGAGTGGCTCGACCGTGACCCGCGGCTGAAGGCCGCGATGGTCGTGCCGCCGTACGTCGTGGCCGACATGGTCGCCGAGATCGAGCGGGTCGGTGGCCACCCGGGCTTCGTCGAGGTCGCGATGCCGGTGCGCTCGGCATCACCGTACGGGCACCGCAACTGGTACCCGCTGTTCGAGGCGCTGCAGCGCCAGGACCTGATCCTCGGGTTGGGCTGGGGCGGCACCAGCAGCGCGGCGCCGACGCCGACGGGCTGGCCGTCGTGGTTCCTCGAGGAGTACGCCGGCGAGGTCCAGGTCTTCATGTCGCAGCTCATCAGCCTGGTCGGCGAGGGGACGTTCCAGCGCTTCCCGCAGCAGAAGGTCGTGGTCTACGACATCGGGTTCGCCTGGGTGCCGTCGCTGATCTGGCGGCTCGAGAAGGAGTGGAAGGGCCTGCGCCGCACGGTGCCGTGGATCGACCGGCCGATCGGGCAGATCCTGCGCGACCACGTGCGCTTCTCCTCGGCGCCGCTCGACGCGGGTCCTCCGGCGGAGCTCGCCCGGATCGTGCGCTGGCTCGGCGACGAGATGGTGATGTTCGCCAGCGACTATCCGCACCACCACGACGACGACATCGCCGACCTGCTCGAAGCGATCCCGGCCGCGTCGCGCGCGAGGATCATGCACGACAACGCCGCGGCGTTCTACGGCTTCGGAGCGGAGCCGGGGGCAGAAGCCGGCACGGGTCCGGTCGGTGAGGGAGACGCCGGGGCCGCGTCGTGAGGCTCGCGACGTTCACCGCCAACGAGCGGCTCGCGGGCGAGCCGCGGCTCGGCGCGCAGACCGACGCGGGGATGGTCGATCTGCGGGCCGGCGTGACCGAGGTCCTGGCCCGCCGGATGACCGCCGAGCGGGCCCGAACGGTCGCCGCGGCGACCGTCCCGCCCGAGATGGTCGGCCTGCTCGAGACCGGGTCGCTGGCGGCGGAGCTGGCGGCCGAGGCCGTGCAGCTTACCGTGGTCGAGGGCGGGGGCGTGCTGTGGCTGCCCGAGCAGGTCCGGCTGCAGGCGCCGCTGCGTCCGCGCACGATCCGCGAGTTCTCGGTCTACGAGGAGCACGTCGCCTGGAGCGGCCAGGCGCCCGCGGAGCTCTGGTACGCGATGCCGCTGTACTGGAAGGGCAACCCGAACGCGACCTTCGGGCCCGACGACGTCGTGCCGTTCCCGGCGTTCACGGAGATGCTCGACTTCGAGCTCGAGATCGCCGCGGTGATCGGCAAGGCGGGGCGGGACATCGACCCGGCCGACGCCCTCGACCACGTCGCGGGGTTCACGATCTTCAACGACATCAGCGCGCGCGACATCCAGCTCACCGAGATGGCGGGCACGCTCGGACCGGCCAAGGGCAAGGACTTCTGCAACGTCTTCGGTCCGGTGATCGTCACGCCGGACGAGCTCGGCGACCCGTGCGCGCTGCCGGTCGCCGTCAGCGTCAACGGCGAACGGCTCGCGGAGAACACCACCGCAAACATGCAGCACTCGTGGGCCGCGCTGATCGCGCACGCGTCGAAGGCCGAGCAGCTCGTCCCGGGCGACGTGCTGACGTCCGGCACGATCGGGCGCTGCTGCATGCTCGAGCACGCCGCGGATCCGACCGTCGGGCCGATGCTGCGCGAGGGCGACGTGCTGGAGCTGCGGGTCGACGGGATCGGCACGCTGCGCAACGTGGTCGGCCGTCCCGCCGACGGTCCGGACATCGCCTACGCCAGCAAGGGACGCCTGCCGGGCGCCTAGGGTGTGGGGCGTGCGCGCGTTGGCGAGGGAGCTGGTGGCGGCCTACGAGGGCGACCCGGTCGTGCCGTTCAGCCACCGCCCGGACGGTGCGCTGTCCGACGACCAGGCGCGGGCAGTCCGCGACGAGGTGGCGCGGCTGCGGTTGCGTGGCGGCGCGGCGTCGTCCGGGGACGGACGGGCCGGGGCGGCTGGTTCGGCGGGCGACCCACCCGGCTACAAGCTGGCGGTCTCCGCCCGGGCGGGGCAGCAGCGGCTCGGCATCGACGGTCCGCTCTGGGGGGCATACGTTCCCGGCGAGATCGTCGCGAGCGGTGCAACCCCGCGGTTGTCGGAGCTGAACGGCCCCCGGCTCGAACCGGAGCTGGTGCTGATCGCGCGCGCGGGCGTGCGGGCGGACGCCGACGAGGAGGAGCTGGTCCGCGCGTTCGACGTCGCGCCGGGCTTCGAGATCCCGCTTTCGCGCTACCGCGACTGGGACCCCCGCGAGCTCACGAGCGCCGACCTGATCGCCGACAACGCGGTCGCCGGACTGCTCGTCCTCGGCGATGCGCGGCCGCTCAAGGGCCTCGATCTGCGCGGCTGCACGGCAACGGTCGAGCACGACGGCGAGCCGATCGCGTCCGGTCGGGCGGCCGAAGCGCTGGACGGCGTCCCCGACCCGTTGCTGCGCTGGCTGGTGGGGCGGGTAGCGGACCGCGGAAGCGACGTGCCGCCCGGCACCGTGTTCGCGCTGGGGTCGCTGACGACCCCGCTCCTGCTGGCCGACCCCGGTCGCTATGTGGCGCAGATCGACGGAGTGGGCGAGGTCGCGGTCGACGTCGTTCCCTGACGGGTGCGTCCAAGGACCCGGAAGCTCACGCCTCGGCCACCGGCGCCCACCGCGACGATCCGCGGTAGCCGAGCTCGCGGGAGATCTCCCAGGCGGAGCGGCCGACGAGCTCGGCCAGGTCCAGGTACTCGCCGGCCTCGACGCGGGTCGTCCAGCCGGCGACGCTGACCGCGGCCACCGCTGCGCCGACGTGGTCGAAGACCGGGGCGGCCACGCAGGCGAAGTTGCTGCGGAACTCCTGGTCGTCGATCGCGTAGCCGTTGCGGCGCACGTTCGCGAGCTCGCGCTCCAGGGCGTCGCGGTCGGTCACCGTGCGGTCGGTGAACGTCTCCGAGGTCTCGGGGAGGAAGCGCCGCAGCCGCTCCGGCGCGACGAACGCGAGCATCGCCTTGCCCGACGCGGACACGTGGGCGGGGACGCGCAGCTCGTGCTCGAGCAGCCGCGCCCCGGAGTCGGCCGCGAACGCCTGCTCGACGAAGACGGCGTGACCGCCGTCGAGGAACGCCAGGTTGGCGGTCGTGCGGGCCACCCGGTTGACCCGCTGGAGGATCGGCAGGGCGATCGCGCGAATCCCCGCCTCGCTGGTCCGGGCCCTGCCCGCCAGCAGCACGGCGCGGTGCCCCAGGGCGTAGCGGCCCGCCGCGGAGCCGTGCTCCGCGTAGCCGCTCGTCACGAGCGTCTGCAGCATCCGGTGGGTGGTGCTCGGTCGCAGCCCGGCCCGGCGCCCGATCTCGGTGACGCTGTCGCCCCCGTCGGCCAGCGCCTCGAGCACCGCGAGCGCGCGGACCACCGACTGCACCGGAGCACCAGCCGCGGGCTCGCGCTTCCCCGACGCCGCGGCAGCCGCGCCGAGCGGCAAGGGCGACCCCGGGGGCGACTCGGCGTCTGACGGAGGCCCCGGCATTCCCCGACTCTAGCGCGGGATCTCGACCGACATTCCACATCGTGGAACGCCGCGCTGGGCAAGCGGCCGGTCCGCTGGGACGCTGATCCGCAGCCCTACGAAGGACCTCCCTCATGAGCACCACCGCCCCCGCACCGTCGCCTCTCACCATGACCCTGCAGGACCGCTACACCCAGGCGGAGGGCGCGATCTACCTGGGCGGCATGCACGCGCTCGTCCGCGTGCTGCTCGATCAGCAGGCGGCGGACCGGGCGCGCGGCCTGAACGTCGGCACGTTCGTGTCCGGCTACCCCGGATCGCCGATCGGCGGCCTCGACGGCGAGCTGCTGCGCAACCGCAAGCTGCTGCTCGAGCGCGACATCCACTTCGTCCCCGGGCTCAACGAGGACCTGGCCGCCACGGCCGTCTTTGGCGCCCAGCTTGCGCAGACCCTGCCCGAGAAGGCGCGCGACGGGGTGGTCGGGCTGTGGTACGGCAAGGCGCCCGGCGTCGACCGCTCGATCGACGCCTTCCGCCACGGCATGTACCGCGGGATGGCCGAGAACGGCGCGATGATCGCCGTCGCCGGTGACGATCCCGCCCCGAAGAGCTCGATCGTCCCGAACGACTCGCTCGCGCTGTTCTACGACCTGATGATGCCGACGGTCTTCCCGGCCGACATCCAGGACCTGATCGACCTCGGCCTGCACGCGTTCGCGCTCTCACGGGCCACGGGCGTCGGGGCCGGCCTGAAGCTGATCGCGGACGTCGCCGACGCCGCGGGCACCGCGATCGTCGGCCCGGACCGGGTCCGGCCGGTGATCCCGACGGTCGAGGTCGACGGCGTGCCGTTCGTCCCCGACTTCGTGCCCAACCGCGCCGGGGCGCGCAACCGCGAGCAGGAGCGGCTCTACCACGCCGGTCGGCTGATGGTGGCCGCCGCCTACGGCCGCGAGAACCGGCTCAACCGGCTTCTCGGCGCCACGTCCGACGCTCGGATCACGATCGTCGCGCCGGGCAAGACGTACCTGGACCTGATGGAGGCGCTGCGCCAGCTCGGCGTGTCCGTGGACCGTCTCGCCGACGAGGGGATCCGCGTGATGCGGGTCAGCATGCCGTACCCGCTGGACGTCCGGGACCTGCGCGACGCGGCCCGCGGCGTCGAGGAGGTGCTGATCGTCGAGGAGAAGCGCGCGTTCATCGAGCGGTTCATGAAGGAGGCGCTGTTCGACCAGACCGAGCGGCCGCGCGTCGTCGGCAAGGTCGACGAGCGGGACCGCGAGCTGGTGCCCGCCCACGGCGCGCTCAACCCCGACCAGCTCGTCCCGATCCTCGCCGCCCGCCTCGACCACGTGCTCGGGGGAGACCGCTTCGCCGAGCGCGCGAAGCTCCACGCCCGCGAGGTCACCGCACGGCCGCCGATCGAGATCACGCGGACCGGGCACTTCTGCTCCGGCTGCCCGCACACCACGTCGCTGCAGACCCCGGACGGCGACATCGTCGGCGGCGGGATCGGTTGCCACACGATGGCGTTGCACATGGGCCGCGAGGAGTTCGGCGAGATCGTCGGCTTCACCCAAATGGGCGGTGAGGGGTCGCAGTGGGTCGGCGTCGCGCCGTTCACCGACCGCAAGCATTTCTTCCAGAACCTCGGCGACGGGACCTTCGCCCACAGCGGGTCGCTGGCGATCCGCTTCGCCGTCGCGTCGAAGGTCAACGTCACCTACAAGCTGCTGTTCAACTCGGCGGTCGCGATGACCGGGGGCCAGGACATCCTCGGCGGCAAGACGCTGGCCGAGACGGTCGCGCTGCTGCAGGCCGAGGGCGTGGCCAAGATCGTGGTCACCACCGACGACACGCGCAAGTACCGCTGGAGCCGGCTCGCCCGCAGCGTCTCGATCCGGCCGCGGGCCGAGCTGCTCGACGTCCAGCGCGAGCTGCGCGAGATCGAGGGCGTGACCGTGCTGATCCACGATCAGCAGTGCGCGATCGAGAAGCGCCGGATGCGCCGCAAGGGCACGTTGGAGACCCCGAAGGAGAAGGTCGTCATCAACGAGCGCGTCTGCGAAGGCTGCGGCGACTGCGGTCGCAAGTCGAGCTGCCTCAGCGTGATCCCCGTGGACACCGAGTTCGGTCGCAAGACGCAGATCCACCAGTCGTCGTGCACCACCGACCTGTCGTGCCTGAAGGGCGACTGCCCGTCGTTCGTGACCGTGGTGCCGAAGGCCGGCAGCTCCGCCCCGAAGCGGGCCCTGCCCGAGCTGCCGGAGATCGCGCTGGAGACGCCGAAGCCGCTCTGCTCGCCCGACGACTTCGAGCTGCACATGAGCGGCGTCGGCGGCACCGGCGTGGTCACCGTCAACCAGATCCTCGGCGTCGCCGCGGCGTCCAGCGGCCGCTCGGTCCGCCTGCTCGACCAGTTCGGATCGAGCCAGAAGGCCGGCGCGGTCGCGTCGCACATCAAGATCTCGACCGCGCCGATCGACCGTGCGCCGACGGTCGCCAACGGCGGCGCCGACGCGATGCTGATCTTCGACGTGCTCGGCGCCACCGAGCCGGCCAACCTGGCCAAGGCGGACCCGGCGAAGACGATCGCGATCGTCTCGACCGACCGCGTCCCGACCGGCGCGATGGTCGTCAACCCGAAGCTCTCGTTCCCCAAGCTGCCGCTGTTCGCGAAGGTGATCGACGCCAACACGATCGCCGACAAGAACCTCTACGTCGACGCCAAGCAGGCCGCGGAGACGCTCCTGGGGAACCACCTCGCGACCAACCTGTTCGTGGTCGGCGTCGCCTACCAGCGGGGCGTGATCCCGCTGCCGATCGAGGCGATCGAGCACGCGATCCGACTCAACGGGGTGGCGGTCGAGATGAACCTGGCCGCGTTCCAGTGGGGGCGGATCGCGGTGGGCGCGCCCGAGCTGCTCGCCGCCGCGCTGGACGATCCGGCGGACGTCCCGGCGCCCGTCCCGCACGACCCTGCGCTGACCGGCTGGGCGGACGGCGAGCTGCGCCGGCTGCTCGACGTGCGGGTCGCGGAGCTGATCGCGTTCCAGGACCGCGCCTACGCCGAACGCTACGTCGCTGACGTGCGCCGGGTCCACGAGCGCGAGCAGGCGGTCGGGACCGGGGGCGTCGCGGAAGCGGTCGCCGTCGGGCTGCACAAGCTGCTGGCCTACAAGGACGAGTACGAAATCGCGCGCCTGCACCTGCTCGACGCCGAGCGGGCGCGGATCAGCGAGCAGTTCGGTCCCGGCGCCAAGGTCTACTGGAAGCTGCACCCGCCGTTCCTGCGGGCCCTCGGGATGCAGCGCAAGCTGAGCCTCGGGCCGTGGTTCGCGCCGGTCTTCCGCATCCTGCGGTCGATGCGTCGGCTGCGCGGGACGGCGCTGGACGTCTTCGGCTACGCGCAGGTCCGTCGGGTCGAGCGGGAGCTGATCGGCGAGTACCGCGCCGTGCTCGACGAGATCGTCGAGCGGCTCGCGCCGGATACCGCGGCGACGGCGGCCGAGATCGCGGCGCTGCCCGACATGGTCCGCGGCTACGAGGAGATCAAGCTCGCGAACGTCGCCGCGTACCACGAGCGCTTGGCGGAGCTGCGGGCGTCCTGGGGCGACGAGGCGGCGGGTCCGCTGCGGGTGCTGCAGAACGCGGGCGGGTGAATCGGGGGAACAGGACGCAGGAGATTGCAAGATACAATCATTTTGCGGGGGTTTCGCGGCTCGGGGTTGACGCGCGGGGGTAAAGTCGGATAATTGTGATCATGCTACGTCGCGTTGCGGCGTCGGCATCACCGTTCCCTGGGAGAGAGAGACCCCGTGCTTCAACTGCGACACCTGCGCTCCAGGCGCTTCGGCCAGCTCGCCGTCGCCGCCGCGGCCGGCCTGACGCTGGCCGCCTGCGGATCCTCGGACGATGGCGACAGCACCCAGGCCGCGTCCGGTTCCGGTGGGCAGAGCGACCCGGTCACGCTGAAGTTCAGCTACTTCACGTCGCAGAACAACCCGATCGGCCAGACCTGGACCTGGTGGATGGACGAGGTCACCAAGCGCACCGACGGGACCGTGACGTTCGACGCGTTCTGGGACGGCACGCTGCTGGGGGCCGACGAGGTCGTCGACGGGCTGCGCGACGGCCGGGCCGACGTGGCGCAGATCACGCCGTCGTTCTACTCCGGGCGCTTCCCGCTGACCGCGGTCGCCGAGCTGCCGTTCGCCTCGAACAACGTCGCGGCGATCTCGGCCACGATGGCCACGCTGTCGGCCGAGGACGAGACGTTCCAGAAGGAGTGGTCGTCGCAGGGCGTCAAGCCGCTCGGCTGGAGCGTCGGCGCGTCCAGCCCCGTGGTCTCGAAGGACCCGATCAAGGCCGCCGGAGACATCAAGGGCCTGAAGATCCGCGGGATCGACCGCGGCAGCAAGGCGCTCAAGCACAACGGGGCCAACGTGCTGGCGGTCGCGCCGGCCGAGCTCTTCGGCTCGATGGAGCGGGGCCTGCTCGACGGCGTCTACGGCGTGCCGTTCGGCGCCCTGACCTCGATGAAGCTCGAGGAGGTCGGCGAGCACACGACCGACCTCGGCCTGGGCGCGCAGACCGCGAGCGCCCTGGCGATCGGCCAGGCGTCCTGGGACACGCTCAGCGACGAGCAGCGTCAGGCGATCGAGGAGGTCGGCGCCGAGATCCCGGCGAAGTACGCCGAGCTCAACGCCAAGGCCGACGCGGACGCGTGCGCCGCCTTCACGGAGAACGACGTCGAGCTGAGCGTCCTGCCGCAGGCGGAGACCGAGAAGCTGCGCGCCGGCGGCGAGACCAAGGTCCGCGACGAATGGGTCGCGGAGCTGAGCAAGAAGGACCTCGACGCCGACGGCTTCCACGCGAAGTACAGCGAGCTGGTCGAGACGGCGAGCGCGGAGTTCCCCGACGAGGACAAGAGCGGCGTGCAGCGCTGCCTCGACACCCAGTCCTGACCCCCTTGAGACCGGTAGACCCCGAGAGAAGGACCCTCACATGAGCACCATCGAGACCCCGGCGCCCCAGAAGGGGTCCTCCAACCGGATCACCGGCATCATCGACAGCGACGTCCACCCGAACTTCCAGAACGGGCTGCGCGACCTGCACGACTACATGTCGGACTCGTGGCGCAAGCGCCTCGGGATCGGCGGCGGCGCCGAGTGGGCGAGCCGCTTCGCGGCGTCGTCCTACGTGCTGCCGCTGGACTACCTGTACATCAACTCCGCGGGCGCGTACCGCGACGACGCGATCCACGAGGGGCAGGCGCCGGCGACCGACGCGGCGTTCACCGCGAAGCAGCTCTTCGACGGTCACGGGATCGCGAAGGGCCTGCTGATCGCCGGGCACCTGTTCGGGATCGGCGCGTTCCCCGACCCGACCGTCGCCGCGACCGTCGCGTCCGCCTACAACGAGTGGATGTGCGAGCGCTGGCTGCAGGTCGACTCGCGCTACCGTGGCGCGCTGGTCGTCGCCCCGCAGGACCCGGAGGCCGCGGTCAAGGAGATCGAGCGGATGCAGGGCCGGCCGGGGATCATGGCGATCTTCCTGCCGCTCCACGACATCCTCCACGGCGAGAAGAGCTACTACCCGATCTACGAGGCGGCGCAGAAGTACTCGCTGCCGATCGTCGTCCACCCGTCGGGGACCGAGAACGTCTTCGCCCGCGCGCCGCGGATGGCCGGCACGCCGACGTACTACATCGAGTGGCACACGGCGCTCAGCCAGATCCACCAGTCCAACGTGCTGAGCCTGGTCTGCCACGGCGTGTTCGAGCAGTTCCCCGAGCTGAAGTACGTGATCGCCGAGGGCGGGTTCGCCTGGGCCGCCGAGATCATGTGGAAGCTCGACCGCGACCGCAAGGGCCTCGGCGACGAGGTGCCGTGGCTGAAGCTGGCGCCGAGCGAGTACATCCGCCGGAACATCCGGTTCACGACGCAGCCGATGATCGAGCCGGCGAAGAAGGAGCACCTGCCCGTGCTGCTGGACATGGTCTGCGCCGAGGAGACGCTGATCTTCAGCAGCGACTACCCGCACTGGGACTTCGACGACCCGCGCCGCGCGCTGGCCGGCGTCCCGAAGGAGCTGCTGCAGAAGATCTGCGTCGACAACCCGACCAAGCTCTACGGCGACCGCCTCTAGGACGATCACGATGACCACCAAGTCCGCAACCGCCACCCGCCACGTCGTCGCGCCGCTCGAGGAGTTCCCCGACGGCGAGACCCGGATCGTCGAGGTCAAGGGCCGCTCGATCGGCGTGATCCACGACAACGGCACGTTCTTCGCGCTGCGCAACGTCTGTCCGCACCACGGCGCGCCGCTCTGCGCGGGCCGGGTCCAGGGCTTCATGCGCCCGTCGGAGCCGCACGTCTACGACTACTCCGGCGACGACGCGGACGACCGGGTCGTGCTCTGCCCGTGGCACGGCTACAAGTTCCGCCTGAAGGACGGCCGCTCGGTGACCGAGCCGGAGACGTCGCGCGTGCGGACCTACGAGGTCGCCGTCGAGGACGGCGAGGTCGTGCTGTACGTCTAGATCTCCTCGCAGGGAGCGGTACCGAGGCCGTCGGTGGGAGCGCATCCCCACCGGCGGCCTCGGTCGCTCAGTGGGTCCCGCGCGAGAACGCCTCTTCGAGCCAGACGGCCCGCACCTGGTCGGTGATCCGGCAGTCCAGCAGCAGCGGGCGATCGAGGCCCGCGGCGAGCAGCGGGGCGACCCCTTCGAGGTCGGTCAGCGAGCGGACCGCCATCCCGTCGGCGCCCATCGCCCGCGCCACCGCGTCGAGCGGCGGGGTCGCGAACCGCGACTCCTTCTCGTCCAGGCCGGACATCCGCAGGAAGTGCATCTCGGCGCCGTAGGACTCGTCGTTGTAGACGACGATCAGCATCGGCAGTCCGTAGCGGACCGCGGTGTCGAGCTCGCCGAGGCTGAGCATCAAGCCGCCGTCGCCGATCGCCGTGACGGTCAGCCGGTCGGGGTGGGCGACGGCGGCGCCGATCGCCGCGCCGAGGCCGAGGCCGATTGAGCCGAAGTCGAGCGTGAAGACGAAGTGGTCCGGACCGTCGACGGGGATGTCCATCGACGGGAAGCCCATGAAGTGCCCGCCGTCGACGACGAGCTGACGCTCGGCGGGGAGCAGGGCGGCGATCTCGCGCGAGAGCGCGCGGGGGTCGATCCCATGCTCGTCGCTGTCGTCCGGGGTGGCCCCGGCGTGGGCGGCGATCTCCTGCCGGACGTCGTCGGTGCGGAAGCCCGTCGCCGGCTCCAGGCGCTCGACCAGCGCGCGGGCGACCACGCCGACGTCGCCGACCACGCCGACCTCGGTCGGCACGTAGCGACCGAACGCGCGCTCGTCGAGGTCGACCTGGACGATCGTGGCGTCGGGCGAGAACAGCGTGCCGCCCCGCGAGGTGAAGTGGTTGAGCGTCGCGCCGAAGGCGATCACGCAGTCCGCCTGGCCGATCAGCTCGCGGCCGAGCTCGGTCGCGAATCCGCCCGCGATCCCGACCGCGTACGGATGGCCGCGGAACCAGCTATTGGCCGGCAGCGACGTGGCCAGCAGGGCGCCGACCCGGTCGCCGAGCGCGAGCAGCTCGTCGCGGATCCCCGCGGTCACGGCGCCGCGGCCGCCGATGATCACCGGGCGCTGCGCCCGGGCGATCGCGGCGACGGCCGCGTCCAGGCCGACGATCTCGGGCGCGGCGGCGACCGCGGACGGCAGCGACGCGACGACGGCGTCGCCCGCCTCCTCCTCCTGGACGTCGGTCGGCAGGTTCAGCGCGATCGGGCGGTGCTCGTCGCGGGCTCGGCGGAAGGCCTCGGCGACGTCCGCGTGGACGGTCTCGGGCCGGACGGGCTGGACGGGGACGTCGCAGGCGGCGAAGAACGGCGCCTGCTCGATGTCCTGGGGCAGGCCGGCGACCGACAGGGCGGTGTCGCCGGAGATCACGACCATCGGCACGCGCCCGCGGCGCGCCGAGACCAGCGCGGTCAGCGCGTTGGTCAGGCCGGGGCCCTGGGTGAAGGTGCAGACGCCGACCCGGCCGGTGGTCCGGGCGTACCCGTCGGCCATCGCCACCGCGCCGCTCTCGTGGCGGGACCCGCGGAACGGGATCTGCTCGTGGGCCAGACGGGGAATCAGCTTGAGGTTGCCGTCGCCCATCAGTCCGAAGACGGCGCCAACCCCCTCGGAGCGGAGTTGGCCGGCAATCGCTTCAAAAACCTTCATCCGAACTGTTATAACCAATAACCGAGAGTAGGGGGAAGAAATGAGAGAGACCATGGTGCTTACGCTGCTGGCCGCGTCGATCGAGACGCGAGCCCGACCGTGACCGATGTGCTGCGCCTGCTGGCGAGCCAGGTCGTCCAAGACCTGCGCGGCCTCCCGCGCCGGGGTCGGGCCGCCGACCGGCGGGTCGCCCGCGCGGGCAGCGTGGAGGAGATCCGCGCCGCCGCCCGCGCCGCGCTGCCCAAGGTGATCTTCGAGTTCGTCGACGGCGGCGCCAACGACGAGCGCACTGTGCGCCGCAACCTCGCGGACTTCGACGAGATCGCGCTGCTGCCCCGCACGCTCGTCGACGTCTCGGCGGTCGACATCTCGACCACGGTGCTCGGGCAGTCGATCGCCGCGCCGATCATCGGGGCGCCGACCGGACTCTGCGGTCTGATCCACCACGACGGCGAGGTCGGGCTGGCCCGGGCGATGCACGGCGCCGGATCGATCTACACGCTCGCCGCGATGTCGAGCTACACGATCGAGGAGGTCGCGACCGCGTCTCCGGGGCCGCTCTGGTTCCAGACGTACCTCTGGCGCGACCACGGGATCGTCCGCGGGCTGATCGAGCGCGCGGCCGCCGCGGGCTTCGGCGCGCTGGTGGTGACCGTCGACGTGCCGCGGTCCGCCGAGCGCCACCGCGACCGGCGCAACGGCTTCGGCCTGCCGCCGCGGTTGACGGCCCGGACGCTGGCCGGCGGGTTGCGGCACCCGCGCTGGACGTCGGACTTCGTGCGCCGCCCGCGGATCACCGCCGCCAACGTCGCCGACGGTCCGGCGGGAGGCGACGCGGTCAGCGTGGCGGGCTACGTCGACCGGCAGTTCGACCCGGCCGCGACCTGGGACGACCTCGCGTGGCTGCGCGAGGCGTGGGACGGGCCGTTGGTGGTCAAGGGCGTCCTCGACCCCGCCGACGCGCGGATGGCGGTCGAGCGCGGGGCCGACGCGGTCGTGGTCTCCAACCACGGTGGTCGCCAGCTCGACCACGCCTGCTCGTCGATCGGCGCGCTGCCCGCGGTGGTCGACGCGATCGGCGACGACGCCGAGGTCTACCTCGACGGCGGGATCCGGCGCGGCAGCGACGTGGTCAAGGCGCTGGGGATGGGGGCTCGCGCGTGCCTGGTCGGGCGTCCGATCGTCTACGGCCTCGGGGCCGGTGGAGCCGCCGGCGCGGCCCGCACGATCGAGATCCTGCAACAGGAGCTACGCGCCGCGCTGATGCTGCTCGGCGCCCCTTCGGTCCGCGAGATCGGGCCTCAGCAGGTGATCGCGCCGGGGCCGATCTCGGCTGCCGCGGGTCCGTGACGCCGGTCACTTGACACCGCTACCCTGTGGCGGGTATTAATCATCATAGTTATGCGGGAGGGTGCCCGGGTTCGTGACGACCGCTGTCCGGACCCCGATCCTCGCGCTCACGCCGACACGAAGGACCACGGCAACGTGACAAGGGTACGCACCATCGTGCGCGGCCTCTCGAGGGCCCTCGCGGCCGTCGCTGCCGTCGCACTCATCATCCTGATGCTGATCACGGTGGCGGACGTGATCCGGCGCGCGATCACCGACAAGTCGATCGAGGGCGCGATCGAGATCGCGCCGCTGCTGCTGCTCGGCGCCGTCGCCCTCGGCCTCGGCTACGCGGAGCAGACGCTCACGCACGTCCGTACGTCGATCGTTACGAGCCGGATCGCCCGCGCACCGCGGCTGATCGTCCGCGCGCTCGGCGGCACGGTCTGCACGGCGCTGCTGCTCTGGATCAGCTGGGAATCGCTGACCCGCGCGATCACCGCGATCGACGAGAAGGACGTGACGCCCGGCTTCGTGGCGATCCAGACCTGGCCGGCGCGGATCCTGGTCCCCGTCGGCTTCCTGCTGTTCGCGCTCCACGTCGCCTTCCGGGTCTACGACGACGTGCAGGCCCTCCGCAAGGGCGAGCCCGACCCGCGGGACGCGGAGCTCGCGCGGCTCAACGACGACGCGGTGGAGGTGCGTGCCTGATGGACAGCATGCTGATGGTCCTGATCGCCCTGGGCGTCTTCCTCTTCATCCTCGCCGCCGAGATGCCGGTCGCGGTCGGCCTGGCGGCCGCGGGCGTCACCGGCCTGCTGCTCGACAACGGCTTCGAGCAGACCGCGGCGACCCTCTCGTCGGCCGCCTACCAGGCGACGTCGACCTACACGTTGATCGTGATCCCGATGTTCATCCTGATGGGCGTCCTCGTGGCGAACGCGGGCGTGCTGGGCAACGTCTTCGACCTCGCCGCCCGGGCGACCCGCAAGCTGCCCGGCGGCCTCGGCATCGCCACGGTGCTTTCGGCGGCGGGCTTCTCGGCCGTCACCGGCTCGAGCGCCGCCGCGGTCGCGACCCTCGGCCGGCTCTGCGTCGGCGAGATGCGTCGCCACGGCTACACGGTCAAGTTCGCGGCGTCGATCGTCGCGGCGTCCGGCACGCTCGGCGTGCTGATCCCGCCGAGCATCGTGCTGGTGATCTACGGCGTGATCACCAACGAGTCGGTCAGCCAGCTCCTGCTCGCCGCGATCATCCCCGGCCTGATCACCGCGATCGCCTACATCCTCACGATCGTGCTGATCGCGAGCCTCGGCAACCGCGAGAAGCACATCGACAGCGACCACGACGGGTCCGGCCACCGCGACGACGCGCCGGCCGGATCTCGTGCGGCGACCCGCGACGTCGCCGTGGCGATGCAGGCCAACGAGGAAGAGGTGGATCGCCCGGTCGACGTCGACTTCGAGCTGGAAGCCGGGCCCGGGGGCATCGCGATGGCGAAGCCGACCCGCGCCCAGCGCCTGCAGGAGCTGGAGTCGGTCTTCTACATCGGGATCATCTTCGTCGTCGTCCTCGGCGGCATCTACGGCGGCATCTTCACCGAGACCGAGGCCGGCGCCGTCGGTGCGCTGGTCGCGGTGCTCGTGCTGCTGCTGCGCAGCGGTCGCACCGAGCTGGGCCTGAAGAAGTCGCTGACCTCGGCGCTGCGCGAGACCTCGGCGAACACGAGCATGCTGTTCGCGCTGCTGATCGGCGGCTCGATCTTCACGCTCTTCCTGGTCACCGCCCGCGTTCCCCAGGAGCTGACCGACTGGATCGTCGGGCTCGACGTCAACAAGTACGTCGTGGTCGCGATCATCCTGCTGGTCCTGCTGATCCTCGGCGCGCTGCTCGACGGCATGTCGATCCTGCTGCTGACGATGCCGCTGACCTACCCGGTCATCACCGACCTCGGGTTCAGCGGCCTCTGGTACGGCATCCTCGCGGTGAAGATGGTCGAGATCGGCCTGCTGACCCCACCGTTCGGGCTCAACGTCTTCCTCGTCTCCGGGGTGGTCAAGGAAGCGAAGGTCGAGGACGTCTTCCGCGGCGTGCTGCCGTTCATCTTCGCGGAGCTCTGCGTCGTCCTGCTGATCGTGCTCGTGCCCGAGCTCGTGACCTGGCTGCCGGACCTGGCGTCCGCCAACAAGTGACCACGCCGGTCCGGTCCGGCGTGACGCCGGACCGGACCGTTTCCGCTTCTCCCCCACCCGCCGGCGCGATCCGCCGGCCGAACGACCCGAAGGAACCCCATGAGCGCATCCCCGGAACAGGAACTCGCCCTCCAGGCCTGCCGCGGCCTGGCCGCCTACGGCCTCGGTCCCGCGATCGGCGGGCACGTCAGCATCCGCGTGCCCGGCAAGGAGCAGTACTGGACCAACAAGCTCAACAAGACGTTCGAGGAGATGCAGCTCGAGGACATCGTCCTCCTGGACTTCGAGGGCAACGCCGTCGACCCGGACGTCGTGGTCAGCCCGGGGATCGGGTTCCACCACGGCATCTACAAGCTGCGTCCCGACGTGAACGCGATCGTCCACACGCACGGGTACTGGGTCACGGCGCAGTCGGCGTTCGGCCGCGAGCCGCGGATGCTGCACAACATGTCGACGTACTTCCACAACCGGACGGCGATCGCGCCGGACGACGAGATCGACGCGATCGCGCCGGCGATGAAGGACGACGACATCGCGATCATCATCCCGTGGCACGGGGCGATCACGATGGGCAAGAGCATCGGCGACGCGGCCGCGCTGCACGTCACGTTCGACTACTGCTGCCGGCTCGACGTCGAGCTCGCGGGGGCCAAGGACGTCCCGACGATGCCCGAGGATCACGCGGTCGCGGTGCAGAAGCTGCTCGGCAAGGCCGCGTACCTGGACCTGACCTGGGACCTGATCGTCCGCAAGGGCGAGCGCTGCTACGACGGCGAGGTCGTCGTCCCGGCGCCCGTCACGTGACCGCGTCGCGGGGCGGGGCGGACGGCGCGGCGGTGTCCGCCGCCGGGAGCAGCGACCTCGTGCTGCGGGAACGCTCGACGCTGATCACCGGCGCGGGGTCCGGTCTCGGACGGGCGACGGCGGAGGCCTTCGCCCGGGCCGGGGCGGCCGTGGCCTGCGTCGACCGCGACGGTGGTGCCGCGCACGCGGCCGCGCAGGCGATCGTGGCCGCGGGCGGCCGCGCGATCGGCGTCGCCGCCGACGTCACCGACGAGGACCAGCTCGCGGCCGCCGCCACGGCGGCCCGTGACGCCCACGGCGCGGTCGACGTGCTGTTCGCCAACGCCGGGGTGCCGGGCGAGGGCCCTGCGCACGCGCTGGACCGCGCGTCCTGGGATCGCGTGATCGCCGTCAACCTGACCGGGGCGTTCCTGTCCGCCCGCGCGGTGCTGCCGCACATGCGCCAGCAGCAGCGGGGCTCGATCATCCTCCAGGCGAGCCTGGCCGGGCTCCGCGGGATCCCGAACATCCCCGCCTACGCGGCGGCCAAGGGCGGGGTCGTGGCGCTGACCCGCCAGCTCGCTGCCGAGTACGCGCCGGAGGGGATCCGCGTCAACGCGATCGCGCCGGGGCCGATCCTGACCCCGTTGGTCGAGGACGCCTACCGCTCGCGCCACGGCGACGGCGCCGCGGAGGCGATGGCCCAGCGCGCGGCGTCCGTGCCGCTCGGCCGGATGGGCGAGACCGACGACGTCGCGGCCTACGCGACCTTCCTGGCGTCCGACGCGTCGCGCTGGGTGACCGGGACGGTGCAGTCGATCGACGGCGGACTGGCCGCCGTCGCGCCGCTCTAGGTCAGGAAGTCGCGCAGGGCGTCCGCGGTGAACTGCGGGTGCTGCTCGGGGAAGAAGTGCCCGCCCGGCGCCGCGATCCCGCGGACCTCGGAGCAGCGCTTCGCCCACTCGGCCTCGATGTCGAAGAGGTTCTTCAGCAGGCCGTCGCCGCCCCAGATCGCCAGCGTCGGGCAGGCGACCTTCGCGTCCAGGTCGGCCTCGTCGTGCTCCAGGTCGACCGTTGCGCCGGCGCGGTAGTCCGAGCACGACGCGTGGATCATCGCCGGATCGCGCCACGCACGACGGTAGGCGGCCAGCATCTCGGCGTCGTAGCCCTCGTCGATGCTGACGCCGCCGTTGACGACCAGGCAGTTCTCGAAGTAGTAGTCCGGGTCGCCGCCGATCATCCGCTCCGGGAACGGCTCGGGCAGCGGCAGGAAGTACCACTGCCAGTAGCGCGCCGCGCGGGCGCGGTCGACGCCGTGGTACATCGCCCAGGTCGGGACGAGGTCACAGGGGATCAGCGCGCGGACGCGGTCCGGGGCGTCGAGCGCCATCCGGTGGGCGACGCGGCCGCCGCGGTCGTGCCCGGCGACGGCGAAGCGCTCGAACCCGAGCGCCGTCATCAGCTCGAGCTGGTCGGCCGCCATGTTGCGGAAGCTGTAGGTCTCGCCGCTGTCGTCGTGCGGCTTCGACGACTGGCCGTAGCCGCGCAGGTCGGCGCAGACGACGGTGAAGTCGTCGGTCAGTCGCTCCGCGACCAGCGCCCACTGCTCGAGGCACTGCGGGTACCCGTGCAGCAGCAGCAGGGCCGGGCCCGATCCGCCCACCACGCAGTTGATCTCGACCTCGCCGGTCGTGATCCGACGGTGGCTGAATCCCTCGAACATGTGCGCCCTCCGGTCGCTCGCCCTTGCCCCTGGCTCAGGTTTGGTGTAACAATGATCACAGTACCAGCCGGCCCGAGTCCGGCGGGAACGAGCGCCGCGGTTCGCGGCGGCCCTTCTTCGCCCTCGCGTCCGGCCCTACGGCCCGCTGCTCCGCGTTCGGAACGGCGCCGCACCGCACCCGTACCGAAGGAACATCCGTGAATCGTGCATCCAACTTCCGCCGCCGCCTGCTCACCGCCGCGTCGGTCTTCGCCCTCGGCGTCGGCGTCGCGGCCTGCGGATCCGACGACGACAGCAGCAACGCCAGCAGCAGCGGCGGCGG
>JADMKN010000160.1 GCA_015478825.1 Patulibacter sp.
GGGCTGGCCGCGCGCCTCGAGCACGGCGGGGTGATCGTCCAGGGCGGCGGGCCGCTCGGCGATCCGAGCCACGTCCGGATCACCGTCCGCGACGGCGCCGCGATCGAGCGGATCACCCGCGTGCTCGCCGCCGAGTCGGTCCGATGAACGACCGTTCGGACGAGCTTCCCGACGACCTGACCACCGGCCTCGACGGCGACCGCCTGGACGCCCGGCGGGCGCTGGTCCACGAGCTGCTGGACACCGGCAGCGATCTGGCCGAGGTGCGGACCGCGAACGCCGAGAACCGCCTGCCGCTGCTGCCGGTCGAGCGGACCCTGCGCGGCGCGCCGACGTTGACCACGCCCGAGCTGATCACCCGCAGCGGCGTCGATCCCGAGCTGTTCGAGCGGATCCTGCAGGTCGCCGGCATCGCGATTCCCGAGCAGCACGTGCAGGCATGGGAGGAGCGCGACGTCGCGCTGCCCGCGATGATCGCGGCCTTCGTCCGGGCCGGGATCGACCCCGAGGCGCTGGTCGAGCTGAGCCGGACCCTCGGCGAGTCCGCCGCCCGGATGGGCGCCGCCGCGATCATCGGCATCGGCGCCGGCCTGACGCGACAGGGCGACACGGAGCACGAGCTGGCGATGCGCCTGGCCGCCGCCGTCGCGCCGGTCGACGAGTACCTGGGAGATGCCGTCGGCACGCTGATCCGCGCCCACGCCGTTGACCAGCTCCACGCCACGGAGGTCAACCGCCAGCAGATCGAGGAGGGCCAGCTCGCCGGCGCGCGCCCGATCACGATCGGCTTCGCCGACGTCGTCGGGTTCACCAAGATGGGCGAGCAGCTCGGCGCCGAGCGGCTCCAGGACGTCTCGGCCCAGCTCGGCGCCCTCGCGAGCGACGTCGCCGACGGCGGCATCCGGGTGATCAAGACGATCGGCGACGCGGTGATGCTCGCGGGGCCCCGCCCGCGCGAGATGGTCGACGCGCTGCTGCAGCTCCAGGAGCACGCCGCCGAGCAGCCCGACTTCCCGCGGCTGCGCGCCGGAATCGCCAGCGGCAACGCCGTCCCCCGGGCCGGCGACTGGTTCGGCCCGCCGGTCAACCGTGCCGCGCGGATCTGCGCGACGGCGCGTCCGTCGAGCCTGCTGGTCGACGACGACACGCGACGGCGGATCGACGACGACGACCTGCGGTGGACGGCGATCGGGACGGTGCGACTGAAGGGCCTCGGTCGCGTGGTGCTGCACCGCGTGCGGTTCGCCACCCGTGGCGCTCGCGCCAACGGCCGCGCGCTGCCCGCCGGGGACTGACGACCTCCCGGAGGCGCCCGCAAGCGAACCGTCACCCGGCGACGGCCGGCCCGGTAGCGTGCCCGGGCGATGCGGCACACGGTTCGACAGCGGTGGTCCACCCTCGCGGTTCTCGCGGCGCTCGCGTTGCTCGGCGGAACCGGCGCGACGGGCGCCACGGCCGCGATGCCTTCGACGAGCGGGATCGGTCCGCGGTCCGGAGTCGTCGTCGCCGACGCCACCACCGGCAAGCTCCTGCTCAGCCGCGCCGCGAACCATCCGCGGATCCCGGCGTCGGTGACCAAGCTGTTCACGGTCGCGGCGGCGCTGCGCCGGTTCGGTCCCGACTGGACCCCGCAGACCCGGGTCGTGGCGACGGGCGAGGCGGCCGGCCGCACCTGGAACGGCAACCTCTACCTGGTCGGTGGCGGCGATCCGGCGCTGACCGCGTCCGGACTGCGCCAGCTCGCGCGGAGCACCGCGAAGCAGCTCGACGTCTCGCGTGTGCGCGGCAAGCTGCTCGTCGACGCCGGGGCCTTCGATAGCTGGCGTGGCGCCGATCGCACGCGTCGGGCCACCGATCCCGACATGGGCGGCGTGCTCGGCGCGCTGACGGTCGACCGCGGCCGGAGCGGGACGAATCCCGCGACCACCGCCGGGACCACCTTCCGCACCGCGCTGCGCCGCGCGGGGGTGACGGTCCCCGGCTCGGTGCGCCTCGGCAATGCCCCCGAGGCGGCGACGCCGGTGGCGACCCTCGTCGGCCCCGACGTCCGGACGCTCGCCGCGCGGATCCTGCAGCCGTCGGACAACTTCGCCTCCGAAGTCCTGATGAAGGGCCTGGTCTCGGCCGACGGGACCGAGGGCGCGTGCCGGCAGCGCGCCGGCCTGGCGGTCGTTCGCGACTGGCGGCTGCCGCCGACCGACGAGGACGAGCCGTGCGTCGCGCAGCGGGCGTCCGTGCCCGCCACGACCACCGCCGGCAGTCGCGCGCTGCGCACGATCCTCAAGCCCGTTCTCGGCGTCACGCCGCAGATCCACGACGGCTCCGGGCTGACGCGCCGCAACCGGGTCAGCCCGGCGCTCGTCACCCGGTTGCTCGTCCAGCTCCACAACGACCCGGCGCTCTCCCCCGTGGTCCACGCCGCGCTGCCGCGGGCGGGCGCCAGCGGCACGCTCGCCCGGCGGATGCGCGGTACGGCCGCTCAGGGACGATGCCGGGCCAAGACCGGCACGATCAACGGCGTCTCGGCGCTCGCCGGCTACTGCACCACGGTGTCCGGTCGCGAGCTGGCGTTCGCGATCCTGCAGAACGGCTCGAGCCCGTGGAGCGCCCGAGCCTTCCAGGACCGCTTCGTCGCGCAGCTCGCACGGAGCTGAGCGCAGGGCCCGACAACGAGTCGGGCGGGCCACCGAAGCGACCCGCCCGAAGTGTCGACCAGCCCCGCCCCTGAACTACTTAATGTCCCAGGACCTCGTGTCGAGCCTGGGCGGGCATGACACTCGTAACCCCCGAGTCAGTCCACCGCGAACGGTGCGGAACCCGAGTGGGCGCAGAACGCCCCGGCTACGTAGGCGGAGTGTCGACCATTCGACAGTAGCACCTCGCCGAAACGCGGCGAGCCGGACGACGGCGGTCGTTCAGGCCGCGTCGGGGTCGCTCTCGGTTTTCGCTCCGCCAGCGTCGAGCTCGTCCTCGCCGCCGAGCACCGACGGCCCGTCCGCGAGCAGCCGCTCCAGCCCGGCCTCGTCGAGCACCGGCACCCCGAGCCGTTCGGCCTTGGCGAGCTTCGAGCCCGCCTCGTCCCCGGCGACCAGCACGCTGGTCTTCTTCGAGACCGAGGTGGTGACGCGCGCGCCGGCGGCCAGCAACCGCTCCGTCGCCTGCTCCCGGGTCAGCGTCGGCAACGTTCCGGTCAGCACCGCGGTCACGCCCTCCAGCAGCGTGGCGCTCCCCGCGTCCGCGGCACCCTCGACCTCGAGCTGGACGCCGGCCTCGCGCAGCCGCGCGAAGACGTCGCGCAGCGCCGGGTCGGCCAGCCGCTCCGCGATGATCGTCGCCATCTTGCCGCCGACCCCCGGGGTCTCGGCCAGCGCCTCCGGGCTCGCCTCGATCAGCGCGTCGATCGATCGGAAGCGCGCCGCCAGGTTCCGGCCGGTGACCGCGCCGACCTCTTCGATCCCGACGCCGAACAGCACACGACCGAACGGGCGCTCGCGCGAGGCGGCGATCGCGTCGACGATCCGCTGCGCCGAGGTCTCGGCGAAGCCGTCGAGCTCGACGAGCTGCTCCGGGCGCAGCCCGTAGAGGTCGGCCGCGTCGCGGATCAACCCGCGGTCGAGCAGGATCCGGACCTGCTTCTCGCCGAGACCGTCGATGTCCATCGCGCCGCGGCTGACGTAGTGCCGCAGGAGCTGCCACTGCTGACCGGGGCAGCCGCCGCGGTTGGGGCAGCGGGTGAAGACCGAGTCCTCGGGCTTCTCGGTCGCGGTCCCGCAGGCCGGGCAGTGGGCGGGCGGCGACGGCGACGGACCGCGGTCCTCGCGGTCGATCTCGTGCGGCGCGGGCGAGATCACCTGCGGGATCACGTCGCCGGCCCGCAGGACGATCACCCGGTCCCCCGGGCGGACGTCCTTGCGGGCCAGGTCCTCCTCGTTGTGCAGCGTCGCCTGACTGACCGTCACCCCGGAGACGTTGACCGGCTCGAGGACGGCGTAGGGGTGCAGGTCGCCGAACTTGCCGACGCTCCAGATCACGTCCCGCAACGTGGTCACGGCCGTCCGCGGCGGGAACTTCCAGGCGATCGCCCAGCGCGGGTCGCGCCCGACGCTGCCGAGCCGCCGCTGCAGCTCGTGGTCGTCGACCTTGATCACGACGCCGTCGATCTCGAACGGGAGTTGCTCGCGCCGCCGCTCCCAGCCCTCGCACGCCGCGAGGATCTCGTCGACCGTCTCGACGACCGCGACCTGGTCGTTGACGGGGAACCCGTGGTCCCGCAGCCACTCCAGCGTCTCCGCGTGGCCGTCGACCCCGAGCACGCCGCCCACGGTCGACGACGTGCCCGCCGCGCCCCCGGCGCTCGACGACGCCGCCCCGGCCTCGTCGTGCGGCACCGCGTCGACCACGCCGACGCCGTAGGCCCAGAGCCGCAGCGGGCGCCGCGCGGCCAGCTTCGGGTCGAGCTGGCGGATCGACCCGGCCGCCGAGTTGCGCGGGTTCATGAACGGCTCCTCGCCCGCGCTCACCCGCCGCTCGTTGAGCCGTGCGAAGTCGGCGAGCGCCATGTAGATCTCGCCGCGGACCTCGAGCACCGCCGGGGCGCCCTCGACGCGCAGCGGGACCGTCGGCATCGTGCGGATGTTCGCGGTGACGTCCTCGCCGACCTCGCCGTCGCCGCGCGTCGTCGCCCGCATCAGCAGGCCGTCCTCGTAGCGGAGGCTCATCGCCAGGCCGTCGATCTTCGGCTCGGTCACGAACCGGAACGCGGGATCGGCGATCCCCTCGCGCGCCAGGTGGGTCCGCATCCGGTCGACCCAGGCGCGCAGCTCGTCCGGTTCCTTCGCGTTGGCGAGCGAGAGCATCGGCTGCTCGTGCGGCACCTTCGGCAGCCGCTCCATCGGAGCGCCACCGACGCGTTGGGTCGGCGAGTCGGGCAGGGCCAGCTCCGGATGCTCCCGCTCGAGCCCCTCCAGCTCCTCGAACAGCCGGTCGTACTCGTCGTCGCCGATCTCCGGGTCGTCGAGCTCGTAGTAGCGCCGGCGGTGGTAGGTGACGATCTCGCGCAGCCAGGCGGCGCGCTCCGCCGGGTCGTCGCCCGCCGGCGCCGGCGGCAGGTCCGACGCGGTCTTGGGGCCGTCAGCAGCGTCCGCGGTCACCGCCCGAGGATACCGACGGGCGGTCTCCCGTCCGGCCGCCGTCCGTACCGCGGGGCCGGCTACTCGAGCAGGTCGCCGATCTGGTCGAGCAGGCCCTCGAAGCCGTGTCCCGCCAACGGGGCGATCGCCGACTCGCTCGTCAGGTCGAGGTGCAGCGGCGTGACCGAGACGTGGCCCCGGTCGATCGCGTGCAGGTCGGTGCCGGGGGTCAGCTCGGCGCCGTGCGCCGCGCCGTAGAGCCAGTAGGTCCGGGAGCCGTCCGGATGGACGTCGACCGGGCGCAGCTCGTCGCGGTAGAGCCGGCGCCCGAGCCGCGTCACCTCGACGGCCAGCGGCGCCGCTCCGCTGCCGCTGTACGGCACGTTGACGTTGAGGATCGTGCGCCGCGGCATCGGCAGGGTGCCGGTCTGCCGGGTCACCCGCTCGACCTCGCCGACGATCCGGCCGGCGATCTCGGCCGCCACGCCGAAGTCCCACGAGTGCTCGCGGCGCAGCGACCAGTCGCCGTGCGGCGACGCCATCGAGACCGCGACCGCGGGGATGTCGTGGACGACGCCCTCGAGCGCGGCGGCGACCGTCCCGGAGTAGGTGACGTCCTCACCGAGGTTGGCCCCGTGGTTGATCCCGCTGACGATCAGGTCGGGCTGCCAGCCCTCGATGATCCCCTGCGCGGCGAGCCGCACGCAGTCGGTCGGGGTGCCGTCGGTCGCCTGGCCGACGGCGCCGTCGTCGAACGTCTCCTCGCGGACCGTCAGCGGGTGGCGCACGGTGATCGATCGCGCCATGGCGGAGCGGTTGCCGTCCGGCGCGACGACCTGGAGGTCGATCCCGGGGAGGCGGGCCAGCGTGCGGCGCATCGCCTGCAGACCGTCCGCGTGGATGCCGTCGTCGTTGGTCAGGAGGACGCGCGTGGTCATGCTCGCTCAGAGCCTAGTCGAGTGCCTCACCAGCCCCACGGCGGAGCGCCCCACTCGGCCGGAGCGATCGCCCGACCGCCGACCGCGTCGGGGTAGCCGATGCCGACCAGGTGCAGGCCATCCGGGGCCAGCGTGGGCCCAGCGGCCTCGCGCGGGGCCCCGTCGAGCAGCGCCCGGAAGTCGTCGAAGTCGCGCCGGCCGTTGGCGACCTGGAGGATCGTCCCGACCAGCACGCGGTTCATGTGGCGCATGAACGACAGCCCCTCGATCCAGAACTCCAGCAGATCTCCGGTACGCCGCCACTCCGCCCGGTTGATCGTCCGACGGAACAGCACGTGGGCGGTCTCGGTCGGCGTGAACGCGGTGAAGTCGTGCGTGCCGACCAGGGCGTCGGCGCAGCGCGCCAGCAGCTCCTCGTCCAGCGCGTGCGGGAACCACAGCGTCCGTCCGCGATGGAACGGCGACGGGTTGCGCCGCGTCAGCACCCGGAAGCAGTAGGTCCGGCTGGTCGCCATCCGTCGCGCGTCGAAGCCGTCGACGACCTCGACGGCGGAGCGCACCGCGACGTCGTGCGGCAGCACGGAGTTGAGGCCGTAGAGGTCCGGGATCGCCCCGTCGTACGACGCGACCTGCGCGACCGCGTGCACGCCCCGGTCGGTGCGGCCCGCGACGGTCAGCGACGTCGGCGTCCGGAGGATCGTGCCGAGCGCCCGCTGCAGCTCACCGTGGACCGAGCGGATGCCCGGTTGCGCGGCCCAGCCCCAGAGGTCGGCTCCGTCGTACTCGATCTCCAGGCGGACCGTCACAGCGCAACATGGTGCCGGAAACGCGAAACGGCCGCCCGAAGGCGACCGTTCCGAAGACTGCGGCGGAGCACGCTCCGCGGGTGGCTCAGACGAGCTCGATCAGGACCATCTCGGTGGCGTCGCTCTTGCGCGGCCCGAGCTTCATGATCCGCGTGTAGCCGCCGGGACGCGCCGAGTAGCGCGGCGCGATGTCCTCGAACAGCTTGTAGGCCGAGAACTTGTCCTGGCCGAGCGCCTTGAGCGCCTGACGGCGGGCGTGCAGGTCGCCGCGCTTGGCCAGCGTGATCAGCTGCTCGATCTCGGGCTTGAGCGCCTTGGCCTTGGCCTCGGTCGTCTTGATCCGCTCGTGCTCGATGACCTCCTTGCAGAGGTTGCGGAGCAGCGCCTTGCGATGGGCGGTGTCGCGGCTGAGCTTGTGGCGGGTCTTCTGATGGCGCATCGTTAACGGTCTTTCTGGGCTACTCGCCGGCGAACGGGGAGACTACTCGTCGCGGAGGCCGTAGCCCCGCGCGGCGAGGGTCTCCACGACCTCGTCGATCGACTTCTTCCCGAAGTTCGGGATGGCGGCGAGCTCGGCCTCGGTCTTCGAGGTCAGGTCGCCAACGGTCTGGATCCCAGCCCGCTTGAGGCAATTGTACGACCGAACGCCCAGTTCGAGCTCTTCGATCATCATCTCGTCGGTCGGATCACCGTATCCGTGATCGCCGCCGAGGCCGTCCTCCAGCTCACCGCCGATCGACGCGCGCAGTTCCTCGACGCGGTCGGGGTCGGTGAAGACCGCGAGCTGCTGGATCAGGATCTCGGACGCCTCGCGCAGCGCGCCGCCCGGCTCGAGCGAGCCGTCGGTCTCGATGTCCAGCGTGAGCTGGTCGAAGTCGGTGCGCTGGCCGACGCGGGCCGGCTCGACGCGGTAGGCGACCCGGCGGATCGGCGAGAAGATCGAGTCGATCGGAATCACGCCGATCGGCTGATCGGCGGTCTTGTTCTCGTCGGCCGAGCGGTAGCCGCGGCCCTGACCGATCGTCAGGTAGACCTCGAGCTTGGTGCCCGCCTCGAGCGTCGCGATGTGCGCGTCCGGGTTGAGGATCTCGACGCCCGCGGGCAGGTCGATGTCCTTGGCGGTGATCTCGCCGGGGCCCTCGGCGACGAGCGGGGCCTCGACCTCGGTCGCGTCGGAGTGCATCCGGCAGACCAGCGTCTTGAGGTTGAGGACGATGTCGGTCACGTCCTCCTTCACGCCCTCGAGCGTGGTGAACTCGTGCGCCACGCCTTCGATCCGGACGTTGGTGACCGCCGCGCCCGACAGGAAGCTGAGCAGCACCCGCCGCAGCGAGTTGCCGAAGGTGTAGCCGAAGCCGCGCTCGAGGGGCTCGATCGTGAACGTGCCGCGGTTGTCCTCGACGGATTCGCGGGTGATCCGAGGGGTCTGGTAGTCGAGCATTAGGGTCCTTGCTTCGTCGGACGACGGGCGATCGGCGGGCGAGTCGATCGCGGTACTGCGGGTGGGAACCGGGTGTGCACGTCCCTCGTTCCCGTTGCCGCAACCGGTGCGGCGGGTCCTGCGCTGTCGGGAGCCGAGCGGCGTGGCGTCCCGGTCCCGACAGGTACTGACGGAGCCGCGACCCTCAACGGGTCCGCGGCGTCCGTGCGACCGTGCCGTCGATCAGACGCGGCGGCGCTTCTTCGGCCGGCAGCCGTTGTGCGCCTGCGGCGTCACGTCACGGACGGTGGTGATCTCCAGACCGGCCGCCTGCAGCGAGCGGATGGCCGTGTCACGGCCGGAACCGGGGCCCTTGACGAAGACCTCGACCTTCTCCAGCCCCTGCTCGATCCCCTTGCGGGCGGCCGAGTCGGCCGTCACCTGCGCGGCGAACGGCGTCGACTTACGCGAGCCCTTGAAGCCCGCGCCTCCGGCGGACTCCCAGGCGATGACGTTGCCGGACTTGTCGGTCAGGGAGACGATCGTGTTGTTGAAGCTCGTCTTGATGTGGGCCTGGCCAACCGGAATGTTCTTCTTGGGCTTGCGGCGGCCGCGCGCGGGGCGCTTCGGTGCGGGCATGAGGTTCTACGCGACTCCGTTACTACTTCTTGCCGGGCTTCTTCTTGCCGACCGTCGGCATGCGCTTGGGGCCCTTGCGGGTCCGCGCGTTGGTCTTCGTCTTCTGCCCGCGGACGGGCAGGTTGCGGCGGTGACGGAGGCCGCGGTAGCAGCCGATCTCCATCAGGCGCTTGACGCTCTGGTTGCGCTCACGCCGCAGATCGCCTTCGACGACGACGTCGCGGTCGATGTGATCACGGAGGGCAGAGACCTGCTCCTCGGTGAGGTCGCGAACCTTGGTGTCCCGATCGATCCCGGTGGCGGCGAGGATCTCGTTGGATCCCGAGCGGCCGATGCCGTAGATGTAGGTGAGACCAATCTCGATCCGCTTGTTCAGCGGGATGTTGATGCCTGAGATGCGTGCCATCAGTTACCCCTGCCGCTGCTTGTGGCGCGGGTTCTGACAAATCACAAGGACGTTTCCGTTACGACGGATGACCTTGCACTTCTCGCACATCGGCTTGACCGACGGTCGTACCTTCATGGTCCCTTTCTCGGCTCGCTCATCAGTGGACTGGCTCTGACGGTCGCGAGACCTTCGCTACCAGCCACTGAGACGCGCGGCGTCGTTGGACGCAACGCGCACAGGGTCGGCACGATACCAGACAGATCCCGGCAGACGTCGAACGGCTCCCGGACGGATTGATCACAGTACCAGCCGACGACGTTCGCTGCGGTCACCGAGCCGGATCGCCCACGTGGGGACGGCGAGCAGGCCATCGGTCGCCCCACGGGGTCAGCACCTGAGGACCCTCGTCGGTAACGGCCACCGTGACCTCGGCGTGGGCCGCCTGGGCCCCGTCGAGTGCGAAGACCGACCAGCCGTCGGACGCCAGGCGCACGTGCGGCGCCCCCCAGCTGATCATCGGCTCGACCGCCATCACCGTGCCCGCTTCCAGGCGCGCGCCGGCGCCGACGGTGCCCACGTTGGGGACCTGCGGATCCTCGTGCAGCCGGAAGCCCACGCCGTGACCGATCAGCGTCGGGAAGACCGTCGCTCCGGAGCCGGATACCTCCGCCTCGATCGCGGCGCCGATGTCCCCCACCGAGCCGCCGACCACGCAGGCCGCCAGCCCCGCGTCCAGTGCTCGCTCCGCCACGGAGATCAGCTCGGCGTCCCGCCCGGACTCGGCGCCCACGATCGTCGTCCGCGCGGTGTCGGCGACCCAGCCGTCGAGCGTGACCCCCACGTCGACCGAGACCAGGTCGCCGTCGTCGAACGCCACGGACGTCGGGATCCCGTGGACGATCACGTCGTTGACCGACACGCAGATCGACTGCGGGTAGCCGCGGTAGCCGAGGAACGTCGGGGTCCCGCCCCGCTCGACGATCAGCTCCCGGGCGATCGCGTCGAGGTCGAGCCCGCAGACCCCGACGGCGCAGCGGCGGACGAGCTCGTCGAGCACGTCGGCCGCCAGCCGACCGGCCGCGTCGATGCCGGCGATCTCGTCCGGCCGCTTCAGCGCGATCGCCACGGGCGGGACGGGACGACGGCCCTAGATCGAGTCTTCCAGCCGGAGGGTCGAGACGGTCTTGCGGATGTGCCCCTCGACCTCCTCGACGGACGCCGTGCCGTCGAACCGCCGGAGCAGCCCGCGCGACTCGTAGTACTCGACCAGCGGCTCGGTCTGCTCGTGGTAGACCCCGAGACGCTTGCGGATGGTGTCGGGCTGGTCGTCGTCGCGCTGGATCAGCGGCGAGCCGTCGACGTCGTCCTTGCCCTCGACCTGCGGCGGGCTGAACTCGAGATGATAGATCCGCCCGCTCGCCGACACCCGGCGACCCGACAGCCGCCGGACGATCTCCTCGTCGGCCACGTCGATCAGCAGCACGCCGTTGAGGTCGCGGCCGAGCTCGGCGAGCGCCGCGTCGAGCGCCTCGCCCTGCGCGATGTTCCGCGGGAAGCCGTCGAGCACGAAGCCGTCCGCCGCGTCGTCGCGACGAACCCGCTCGAGGATCAGATCGATCACCAGCTCGTCCGGCACCAGCTCGCCGGCGTCCATGAAGCCCTTGGCCTTCAGGCCCAGATCCGAGCCCTCCCGTACGGCAGCGCGCAGGATGTCGCCGGTGACGATGTAGGCGAGCGACTGATCGGACGCCAGTCGCTCCCCCTGCGTGCCCTTGCCGGCGCCCGGGGGCCCCAGGAGGATCAGATTCAGTTCGGCCATGCTCTCAATACCCCTGACGAACGGCGGTTCAGGACGGGCTCGGAATGATCGCCGCGACAGCCGACCACTGATTCCGAAGCCCGTCCTCAGCGCCGGATCATGTCAGGAATCCCTACTTCAGGAATCCCTCGTAGTTGCGCATCATCAGCTGGGCCTCGATCTGCTTGACCGTGTCGAGCGCCACGCCGACCACGATCAGGATCGAGGTGCCGCCGAAGGCGAAGCCCTGCGTCGTCTGGTTGAAGAGGATCGACGGCAACGCCGCGACCGCCGCCAGGTAGAGCGCGCCGGGGAACGTCAGGCGCGCCAGCACGCGGTCGAGGAACTCGGCCGTCGGCCGGCCGGGGCGCACGCCGGGGATGAACCCGCCGTACTTCTTGAGGTTGTCCGCCTGCTCGACCGGGTTGAACGTGACCGCGGTGTAGAAGTAGGTGAACAGGATGATGAAGATCGTCTCCATCCCGATGTAGGTCCACGAGCCCGGCAGCAGGAAGTTCTGGACCGCGTTGTCCTGGTTCTGCGTGACGAACTGGGCGATCGTCGGCGGGATCGACATGACCGAGGCCGCGAAGATGACCGGGATCACGTTGGCCATGTTGACCTTGAGCGGCAGGTAGGTCTGACCGCCGCCGCTCATCCGGGTGCCGATCACGCGCTTGGCGTACTGGATCGGGATTCGCCGCTGACCTTCCTGAACGAAAACCACCGCGGCGACGACCGCCAGGATGATGAACGGCAGCAGGATCTTGAAGACCGGATCGCCGCTGTTCCACCAGGCGCTGATCCCGTTCGGCAGGCCGGACACGATCGACGCGAAGATCATCAGGGACATGCCGTTGCCGACGCCGCGTTGGGTGATCAGCTCGCCCATCCACATGACGAGCACGGCGCCGGCGGTCAGCGCGACGGCGATCATGAAGACGTTGCCGGCGTTGAAGTTCTCGACGAGCGGCGTGCCGCCGGTCTCGAAGGTGCGGAACAGCAGCACGTAGCCGACCGACTGGCCGGCCGCGAGGCCGACCGTCAGGTAGCGCGTGTACTGGGTGATCCGCTGCTGCCCGATCTCGCCCTCCTGCTTGAGCTTCTCGAGCGAGGGGACGACGACCTGGAGCAGCTGCATCACGATCGACGCCGTGATGTACGGCATGATGCCGAGCGCGAACAGCGCGATCTGGCTGAGCGCACCGCCCGAGAAGACGTTGAGCAGCTGTAGCGCGCCGCCCTGGAAGGAGTCCTGGATCGAGGCCAGGCCCTCCTTCGAGACCCCCGGAACCGGGATCTGGGCGCCGACCCGGTAGAGGGCCAGGAGGAACAGCGTGATCCCGAGCTTCTTGCGAACCTCCGGGACGGTGAGCGCGCCGGTAAGGATGCGGATCATCGTTCTCGTGCTCGCAGTGGGAAGAAGGTCAGGATGGCGTCAGTGGTGACGGAGAACTACAGCGCGGGCCACCGTGGCCCGCGCGAGAAACAGCATGGTACGCGAATCGCGCGGAACTCGTCCCACGCGATTCGCGGGCTCCACGGTCAGTCTTCGACGACGACCACGGTACCGCCGGCCGCCTCGATGGCGGCCCGCGCGGAGGCACTGAACCGGTGCGCGTGGATCGTCAGCGGGGCCGTCAGGGCCCCGCGACCGAGGACCTTGACCGGCACGCCGTTGCGCGTGCCGAGCCCCTTGGCCTTCATCGCCTCGAGCGTCACCTCGGCGCCCGACTCGAAGCGCTCGGCGAGGTCGTCCAGGTTGACCGGCTGCGTCTCGGTACGGAAGCGCTCGAACGGCATCGAGGTCTTCTTGTTCGGACCGCGCAGCTTGCGCATCCGCGCCTGCAGCGGGGTCTGACCGCCCTCGAAGCGGGCCCGGTCCTTGGCGCCGGAGCGCGATCCCGCGCCCTTGTGACCGCGACCGGACGTCTTGCCCATGCCACTGCCGTGACCGCGGCCGACGCGCTTGCGCGGCTTGCGGCTTCCGGGAGCCGGGCTCAGGGAGTGGAGACCGATGGTCTCGTTGCCGTCGGAGCTCATGAGCCCTCCTCAACACGGACCAGGTGCCGCACGGCGTGCAGCATGCCCCGCGCCTGCGGGGTGTCCTGGACATCTACGGTGTGCCCGATCCGGCGCAGCCCCAGCGAACGCAGCGTGTCGAGCTGCGCCTGGTTGCTGCCGATCTTCGACTTGAACTGGGTGGCCTTCAGCGTGCTCACGCCGTCACCTCGGCACTCTCGTCGGCGGGCGCGTCGGCGGCCTCGGTCGTCTCGACGACCTCGGCGGGCTGGTCGGACAGACCCAGCACCTCCTTGATGCTCAGGCCGCGCAGCTCCGCGACCTCGCGCGGCGTGCGCAGCTGCTGCAGACCCTCGACCGTGGCCTTGACCAGGTTGATCGGGTTCTGCGAGCCGAGGCTCTTGCTGAGGATGTCCTTGAGGCCCGCGAGCTCGAGCACGGCGCGGACGCCGCCCCCGGCGATCACGCCGGTACCGGGCGAGGCCGGCTTGAGCATGACCTGGCCCGAGCCGAACCGCCCGATCACGGGATGGGTGATCGTCGTGTTGTGCTTGGGCACGCGGAACAGGTCCTTCTTGGCCCGTTCGACGGCCTTCTGGATCGCCAGCGGGACCTCGTTGGCCTTGCCGTAGCCGATACCGACCACGGACTCCTCGTCTCCGACCACCACGAGGGCGGTGAACGAGAAGCGGCGGCCGCCCTTGACGACCTTCGCGACGCGGTTGATCTCCACGACCCGCTCCTGCAGGTCGAGGCCCGTGGGGTTGACTGTCTTATCGATCGCCATAGGTTCAGTGGCTCCTAAACGGTGAGCCCGCCCTCGCGGACCGCTTCAGCGAACGCCTTGACGCGTCCGTGGTACTGGTATCCGCCGCGATCGAAGACGACCGTGTCGATGCCGGCCGCCTTGGCCCGCTCGGCCAGCAGCTTGCCGGCCGCGGTGGCCTGCTCCATCTTGGCCAGGTCGCGAAGCTCCGCCTCGGTCCACTGGACCGACGCGATGGTGTGTCCGGCCAGGTCGTCGATGACCTGGGCGAAGATGCCGCGGTTGCTGCGGAAGACGGCCACGCGCGGCCGCTCGGCCGTGCCGGAGACCTTCGCCCGCACGCGGCGCCGGCGCTTGAGCCGACGCGCTTCCTTGGTGACGACGCTCATGCGCGCTTACCGACCTTCCGGATGACGTATTCGCCCTCGTAGCGAATGCCCTTGCCCTTGTAGGGCTCCGGCGGACGCTGCTTGCGAATCTTGGCCGCCGTCTCTCCGACGACCTGCTTGTTCGTGCCCTTCACGATGATGCGCGTGGGCTGCGGAACCTCGAACTCGATGCCCTCAGGGGCGTCGACGAAGACCGGGTGGGAGTAGCCGAGCGCGAGCTCCAGGTTCTTGCCCTTGAGCGCCGCGCGGTAGCCGACGCCCTGGATCTCCAGCGCCCGGGTGAACCCGTCGGTCACGCCTTCGACCATGTTGGCGATCAAGCTGCGGCTGAGCCCGTGCAGAGCACGGTGCGGTCCGCGGTCGGTCGGCCGGGTCACGAGGACCTCGCCGCCGTCCTGCGTGACGGTCATGTCCCGATGGATCCGCTCGGAGAGCGAGCCCTTCGGACCCTTGACCGTGACCAGGCCGGGCTCGATCGTGATGTCGACGCCGGAGGGAACCGGGATCGGCTTGCGTCCAATACGACTCATACGTCCTTCACCACACCTCGGCCCAGACCTCGCCGCCGACGCCCAGCTTACGCGCGTCGTGGCCGGTCATGATGCCGCTCGAGGTGGAAACGATCATCGTACCGAGGCCGCCAAGCGACTTCGGCACGTCGGAGGCTGCGACGTAGTACCGCTGCCCGGGACGCGAGACGCGCCGGAGACCGGTGATCGCCGAGCTACGGTCCTTCGTGTACTTCAGCGTGATCTTGAGCAGCTCGCCCGGATGCTCCGTGGCCGGCTCGACGCTGACGTCGGAGATGTAGCCCTGCTCCTTGAGGATGCGGGCCACCTCGCGCTTCGCGTTCGAGGACGGCAGCACCACGGTGCGGTGCGCCGCGGTGATGGCGTTGCGGATCCGGGTGAGCAGGTCCGCGATGGGATCGGTCGTCGACATACGCTTACCAGCTGCTCTTGGTCATGCCGGGGATGTAGCCCTTATGTGCCAGCTCGCGCAGGCAGATACGGCACACGCCGAACTTCTTGTACACCGAGCGCGAGCGGCCGCAGCTACGGCAGCGGGTGTACTCGCGGCTCTGGTACTTCTGGGGACGCGCCTGGCGGACGCGCTGAGAGGTCTTCGCCATGGGTCAGCTCCCCTGGTTGGTGGACGGATCGATCGGCGCGGGCGCGCCCTCGGGACGCTTGCCTTCACGCGAGAACGGGAAGCCGAGCTCCTGCAGCAGGGCAAACGCTTCGCCGTCCGTGGCGGCCGAGGTGGTAACGGTGATGTCGAGACCGCGCACCTGATCGATGGCGTCGTAGTCGATCTCGGGGAAGATGATCTGCTCGCGAACGCCCAGGGAGTAGTTGCCCCGGCCGTCGAAGCTCGTCGTCCGCAGGCCGCGGAAGTCACGGACGCGCGGAAGCGCGATCGTGATCAGGCGGTCGAGGAACTCGTACATCCGCTCGCCGCGCAGCGTCACCGCCGCGCCGACCGGCATGCCGTCGCGCAGCTTGAAGCCGGCGATCGACTTGCGGGCCCGGCGAACGTTCGGCTGCTGGCCGGCGATCGTCGCGAGCTGCTCGACGGCGGCAGCGAACTGCTTGTTGTCCTGCTTGAACTCGCCGAGCCCCATGTTCAGGGTGACCTTCTCCAGCCGGGGAACCTGCATCACCGACGTGTAGGAGCCGCTCTCGAACAACGAGGGACGGATCTCTTCGAGGTAGCGCGTCTTCAGTCGCGCGGTCGTGGTCGCACTCATCGCAACTACCTCAGTCGATCTGCTGGCCGGAACGACGCGCTACGCGGACTGCGCGGCCGTTCTCGTCCCGGTTCACGCCCACGCGGGTGGGCTGGTTGGTCTTGGGGTCCAGGAGCATGACGTTCGAGACGTGGATCGCGCCCTCGCGCTCGATCACGCCGCCCTGGCTCGCCGGGCTACCCGGCGCTGCCGTCGGGCTCGGGCGCTGGTGACGCTTGATCACGTTCACGCCCTCGACGATCACGCGCTGCTTGACCGGGTCGACGTTGAGCACGTTCCCGGTCTTGCCGCGATCCTTGCCGCTGATCACGACGACCTCGTCGCCGCTACGGATACGGAGCCCCATGCTAGAGCACCTCCGGCGCGAGCGAGACGATCTTCATGAACTGGCGGTCGCGAAGCTCGCGAGCCACCGGCCCGAAGATACGGGTGCCGCGCGGGTTGTTGTTGGCGTCGATGATCACGGCCGCGTTCTCGTCGAACGCGATGTAGGTGCCGTCCTCACGACCGAACTCCTTGCGGGTCCGCACGACGACGGCCTTGACGACCTCGCCCTTCTTGACGGAGCCGTTCGGCGTCGCGGCCTTGACCGTGGCCGTGATCGTGTCTCCGACCCGCGCGTAGCGACGGCGCGAGCCGCCGTGCACGCGGATGGTCAGGATCTCGCGGGCGCCGGTGTTGTCGGCGACCTTCAGACGGGATTCGTTCTGAATCACTTGGCACGCTCCACGATTTCGGCCAGGGTCCAGCGCTTCGTCCGCGATAGCGGACGGCACGACTCGATCCGGACGACGTCGCCCTCGCCGGCGCTGTTCTGCTCGTCGTGAGCGTAGAGCTTGGACGTGTGGCGCACGATCTTGTGGTACTTCGGGTGTCGCCGCGAGTGGTCGATGCGCACGACCAGGGTCTTCTCGCCCTTGGCCGAGAGCACGACGCCCTGGCGAACCTGCTTGCGGCCGGCCTCGTGCTCGGGCTTCGGCGTGCCACGGTCGGTCCCGGCGGCATCGCCGAGCTTCGCGGCCTTCTTCTCGCGCTCCTGCACGCGGCGACGACGACGCGCGACGGCCTTGGCCTTGCGGGTCTCGGTGCGCTCGCGGGCACGGTCCTCCGGGGAACGCGACGGCTTCGTCGTCGTACCCTGGCGCTGGCGGTACCAGGCGCGGCGATCCGACGGGGAGAGCGACGGGTCGGGACCCTCGGGGCCCTTCTCCGCGGTCTCCACGGCCTCGGTCGCCTCGGTGGCGTCCTCGGTCACGGCGTCGACCTCTTCGGGGGTGTTCTCGGTGTTCTCGTCAGCCATGGCGTTCAGCCAACCTCGTTGACATCGATGCCCCGCTGGCGGGCGATGGTGATCGCCCGGGCCAGCTCGCGGCGCGTGGTGCGCAGCTTGGCAGTGTTCTCCAGCTCACCGGTGGCCTGCTGGAACCGCAGGCCGAAGAGCTCTTTCCGGAATGTCGCGATCTGCTCGACGACCTTCGCGTCGTCGAGGTCACGCAGTTCCTGCGTACGCATCAGTCGTCCTCCGCCGTGACGAACTTGGTCCGGACGGGCAGCTTGTGCGCCGCGAGCCGGATGGCCTCACGAGCGAGCGGCTCCGAGACGCCGGAGAGCTCGAACATCACGCGGCCGGGCTTGACGACCGCGACCCAGCCCTCGGGCGAGCCCTTACCGGAGCCCATGCGGGTCTCGGCCGGCTTCTTCGTGACCGACTTGTCCGGGAAGATGTTGATCCAGACCTTGCCGCCACGCTTGATCTTGCGCGTCATCGCGATACGGGCCGCCTCGATCTGGCGGTTGGTGATCCACCCAGCCTCGAGGGTCTTCAGCCCGTACTCGCCGAACTGCACGTGGTTCTGGCCACGCGACAGGCCGCGCTTGCGACCGCGGTGCACCTTGCGGTGCTTCACACGCTTCGGAGCGAGCATCTAGCGTCCTCCCCCCTGCGGACCACGACCGCGACCGCCGGGACCGCCCTGACCGCCGGGACGACCACCGCGACCGCCGCCGCCACGACCGCCACGGTCGCCGCCGCCGCCGAAGCCACCGCGATCGCCGCCGCCGTCACGCCGACCGCGTCCGCCACCACGACCACCGCGGTCGCGAGAGTCGCCGCCACCGGGACCGTCGATGTCGGTCAGGTCCGATCCGCCGTAGCCCTCCGGCATGATCTCGCCCTTGTTGACCCAGACCTTGACGCCGAGGCGACCGAAGGTCGTCTTGGCCTCGTAGAAGCCGTAGTCGATGTCCGCGCGCATCGTGTGCAGCGGAACGCGGCCGTCCTGGTAGGACTCCGTGTTCGACATCTCGCGCCCGCCGAGGCGGCCGGAGACCTGGATCTTGCAGCCCTTGGCCCCCGAGCGCATGGCGCTCGTCAGGGCGCGCTTCATCGCGCGGCGGAACGCCACGCGGTTCTGGAGCTGCTCCGCGACCGACTGCGCGACGAGCTTGGCGTCGAGCTCGGGCCGGCGGACCTCGAGGATGTTGACCTTGACCTGCTTCTGCGTGATCCGGTGCAGATCCTTGCGCAGGGCGTCGACCTCGACGCCCGACTTGCCGATCACGACGCCCGGACGTGCCGTCCGGATCGAGACCTCGACCTCGTTCTTGTTCTTGCGGATCGCGATGTCGGACAGACCGGCGTGGGCCAGCTTGCCTTCGATGTGCTCGCGGATCCTCCGATCCTCGTCGAGGAAGTCGGCGGTGTTACGGGCGCTGAACCAATGCGACTTCCAGTCGTGGATGTAACCCACGCGCATCGACTCGGGATGGACCTTCTGTCCCATCAGTCTTGCTCCTTCGGCGTGAGCGACACGGTCAGATGACTGGTGCGCTTGTTGATCCGGTAGGCGCGGCCCTGGGCCCGCGGCTGGAACCGCTTCAGCGTCGGGCCGTCGTCCGCGGTGATGCTCTTGATCTTGAGGTCGTCACCGACGAGCTCGTGGTTGTTCTCCGCGTTGGCCACGGCGGACTCGAGCACCTTGCTCCAGTCCTGCGCCGCCGAGCGGGTGCTGTGCTGCAGGATCGCGCGGGCCTCGTCGACGCTCTTCTCGCGGATCAGGCCCGCGATCAGGCGCGCCTTGCGCGGCGTCGTGCGCACGTACTTGGCCACGGCACGAACGACGGGCGCCTCGCCCTCGGGCTGGGCCCGACGGGCACGGCGGGCCTCGGCCCGGGCGCCGCCGCGCGCCTGCACGACGGCAGGGGCGTGGTCGTGGTCATGGTCGTGATCATGATCGTGGTCGTGATCATGGGCGTCCGCAGCCTCCACCGGAGCGTCGGCCGTGGCCTCGGTCTCCGTGGCAGCCTCTTCGGTCTTCGGCGTCGTGTCCTCAGCGGACTCCGTCACCTCGGCCTGCGGCTCGTCGTTGTCGTTCTGGGGCGTCGTGTCGTCAGCCATGATCAGCGCCTCTTGGCGGTGTCGCCGTGACCGCGGTAGGTCCGCGTGGGAGCGAACTCCCCCAGCTTGTGACCGACCATCGACTCG
>JADMKN010000161.1 GCA_015478825.1 Patulibacter sp.
TGATCGGTGACGAGCCGGTACACGGGTCGACCACGATCATGCCGCGGATCGACGAGCTCGGCGACGGGCCGTCGCTCTACCCGTCCGAGATCGCCGAGGCCGTGCGCGACGCCGAGCTGTGGGGCGAGGGTGATCTGCAGCTCGTCGGGCGCCACCTGCCGTGGGGCGCGCTGCACTTCCGTCCCGAGGCGCTCGGGCACTTCGGCGGCGCGGGACCGCTCGACGACGCCGGCACCGACTTCGCGATCAAGCTGATCCGCGGCGCGTGGCGCCACGTCGGCGTGACGGCGGTCGGGGTCGAGCGGATGCTGCGGCAGCTCCCGGAGCTGCTCGACCACGTCGCCCGATTGACGAAGGACGGCGTGATCGGCGGCGACCAGCTCAACGCCGCGGACCTGCAGATCGGCGCCAACCTGCGTTCCCTGCTGATCGTCGAGGATCTGAGCCCGCTGCTCGAGCAGGACGGCATCGCCGACTACGCCCGACGGGTCTTCCCCGAGTGGCCCGGTCGCGTCCCGGCGGGCGCGTTCCCGGCGGGCTGGGTGCCCACGCGCTGACGGGCGCCAACGGCGTGCGGTTTGCCCGCTCAGAGGCGGCGAACCGCACACCGGTCCCGGGGTCGACAGCCCGCTGCCGCGTCAGCGCCCCTCGATCCGCCCGCGCAGCGCGGTCAGGAACCGCGCGGCGTACATGCCGTCGAGCACCCGGTGGTCCCAGCTCATGCAGAGGTGGGTCATCGGACGGATCGCGATGCTGTCCTGACCGTCGGCGTCGGTCACCACGACCGGCCGCTTGACGATCGCCTCCAGGTCGAGGATCGCGACCTGCGGGACGTTGAGGATCGGCGTGGCGATCAGCGCGCCGGCCGCTCCCGGATTGGTGATCGTGAACGTGCCGCCGCGAACCTCGTCCGGGGACAGCTCGCCGCGGCGCGCCCGTCCGGCCACGTCCTTGATCCGCGACGCCAGACCGCTCGGCGCCAGCTCCTGGGCGTCGTGGATCACCGGGACGATCAGCCCGTCCTCGCCGAGCGAGACCGCGATCCCCAGGTGGACCGGATCGAACCGGGTCAGCGTCTGGCCGTCGTAGGTCGCGTTGAGCGCCGGGAACTCGCACAGCGCGTCGAGCACGTGACGGGCGACCAGCGGCAGCGCGGTCACGCCGAGCTCGCGCCGCTCCCGCTCGATCCGCGACATGTCGCACTCGACGATCGTGGTCGCGTGGGCCGCGGTGTCGAGCGCCTTGCGCATCTGCGTTCCGATCGCGGTCCGCATCCGGCTGAGCGGGACGACGGCGCCGCCGTCCGCGGTGGCCGGCGCTGCTTGTCGACTTTGCGTCGATAGGCGACGCGAACTCGACACGCTCGGGCTGGACGTCGGGATCGGCGCGGATCCGGCGCCGATCTGGCCCGCCACCGGCACGCTCGGATCGCGTCGGTAGGGCGACTCGATGTGCATCGGCGGTTCGCCGGGGGCTTCTACGACGCTTCCCGCGGACGTCGGCGCGGAGTCCTGTCGCTCGACGGCGTCGAGGACGTCGGCCTTCGTTACGCGTCCGTTGCGACCGCTGCCGGTCAGTCTCATGACATCGATCGCGTGCTCGGCGGCGATCTTGGCGGCGACGGGTGACGAGCGGCGGAGGATCTCGCGTCGGGTGGGGGCGGGCCCCGCGGGAGCGCGTCGGTTTGCGTCCCCCGGCGGTACCGAACTCGACGCGGTCCCGCCGGCCGCGTCAACGCTCACCGCCACCCGCCCGATCACGGTTCCGACCTCGACCGTCTCGCCCTCCTCGACCACGATCTCGGCGAGCACGCCGGCCGCGGGGGACGGGCACTCGCTGTCGACCTTGTCGGTCGAGATCACGCAGAGCGCCTGGTCCGCCTCGACGGCGTCACCGACGGTGATCTGCCATTCGACGACGGTGCCCTCGAACACCGACGAGCCCATCTTCGGCATCAGCACGTCGACCACGGTGGTCGCGGTCTCAGTAGGCAAGGAGCTCACGGACGGCCTCCGTCACGCGGTCGGGGGTGGGGAGGATCTGCTCTTCCAGCGTGGGGCTGAAGGGCAGCGGGACGTCGGCGGTCGCCAGTCGGCGGACCGGCGCGTCCAGGTCGGAGAACGCGCGATCGGCGATCAGCGCGGCGACCTGGGCGCCGGCCGCGCAGGTCTCGTTGGCCTCGTCGAGCACCAGCACCCGACTGGTCTTGCGGACCGAGGCGAGGATCGCGTCCTCGTCGAGCGGGACCAGCGACCGCAGGTCGAGCACCTCGATCCGCCCGGGCTCGAACCGCTCGGCGGCGGCCAGCGCAGTGTGGACCATCTGTCCGTACGCGACGATCGTCAGCTCGGCGCCCTCGTACGCCACGCGCGCGGTGAACGGCTCGCTGTGCAGGCCGGCGGGAACCTCGCCCTTGATCCGTCGGTAGAGGTTCTTGTGCTCGAGGAAGACCACCGGATTGGGGTCGTTCAGGGCGCTGATCAGCAGGCCCTTGGCGTCGGCGGCCGTCGCCGGCGCGACCACCTTGAGGCCCGGCGCGTGCATGAACCAGGCCTCGGGATTCTGCGAGTGGAACGGTCCGCCGCCGAAGCCACCGCCGGACGGCAGGCGCAGCACCATCGGCACCGCCAACCCGGTCCGGTAGTGCATCTTGCCCGCGACGTTGACGAGTTGGTCGAACCCGCACGAGACGAAGTCCGCGAACTGCATCTCGGCGACCGGCCGCAGGCCCGCCAGCGCCGCGCCGACCGACGACCCGACGATCGCGGCCTCGGCGATCGGGGTGTCCTGGACCCGGTCCGCGCCGAACTCCTCGTACAGCCCGAGCGTCGCCTTGAACGCCCCGCCGAACGCTCCGATGTCCTCGCCGAGCAGGAAGATCCGCTCGTCGGCCCGCATCGCCTCGCGCAGCCCGTCGGTGATCGCCTGCAGGTAGGTCATGGTCGTGGTGGTCATCGGGTCGCCTCCGCGTCGTTCGCGCCGCCTCGGCCATCCGGTTCCGCAAGCGCTGCCTCGTCCGCAGTACCGGTCCCCACGGCACCGTCCGCGCCCGCACCGCCGGCCCAACCCGCGAACCGGCTCCACGGCGCGTCGCCGCCCCGACCCAGCTCGGTCGGATCGCCGTCGCAGAAGACGCCGGTCGCGGCGGTCTCCGGATCCGGCAGCGGCGTGGCCAGCGCGGCCTCCGCCGCCGCGTCGACCCGCGCCGAGACCTCGGCGCGCACCGCGTCGACGTCGACGCCCAGCTCACGGACGACCGCGGCGTAGCGGTCGAGCGGGTCGCGGGCCTCCCAGTACGCGCGCAGCTCCGGGGCCACGTACGACGCGTCGTCGTGCGACCCGTGGCCGTTCATCCGCATCGTCTCCGCCTCGATCAGCGTGGCGCCGCCGCCGCTCAGCGCACGCTCGCGGGCCCGGTGCACCGCGGCGTGGACCGCCTCGACGTCGTTGCCGTCGATCAGCTCGGCCGCGACGCCGTAGCCCTTCGCCCGCTCCGACGGCCGGACGGCGAACTGACGCGACGACGGGGTCGAGTAGGCCAACTGGTTGTTCTCGCAGACGTAGATCACCGGCTCGCGACGCAGGCCGGCCCAGTTCATCGCCTCGTGCCAGTCGCCGCGTGACGTCGCGCCTTCGCCGAAGAAGCTCAGCGCGACCCGCTGCTCGCCGCGCATCCGGAACGCCATCGCCAGCCCGAGCGCGACGACCATCATGTCCGGGAGCATCGAGACCGGAGCGACGATCCCGCGTTGGTGGTCGCCGAAGTGCATGTTGCCCTCGCGCCCGTGGCTGAGCACGTTCTGGCGGCCGAGGTAATGACGGAAGAGCTCGGTGATGTCCGTTCCGCGCACGAGATGCGCGCCGAGATCGCGGATCAGCGGCGAGCTGATCACGTCGTCGGGGCCGAGCGCGAACGCCGCGCCGACGCTGATCGCCTCCTGGCCGCGGCCGTCGTAGAACGAGCCGGGCAGCTTGCCCTGCTTGTAGAGCGTGACCCCCCGCTCCTCGATCGTCCGCATAAGGACGAGGAAGCGGTACAGCGCCGTGCGGTCCCCGGAGGTCAGTCCGACGGGGACCGACGAGCGGTCTTCCGAAGGACCGCCAGGGAGAAGATCGGAAGTCCGATCAATCTGCGAGTGAGAGGGCTTCGCGTCGGCCGGAGCGGGCTGGGCGGGCGAGGTCACGATGGCCATCTCTACGTCCTTGGGTCTCTGGTCCGGGGCGCGTCGCAGCGCACCGCGGACGGGCGAATCCCGGAGAGCTTTTCAGCTTCGGCGGACGTGCGCCATCGGGAGTACCGGAGGAACCGGACGGCCGGGGGTGGGGCTAGCCGGAAGACGCGAACGTCCTGCAGTACTGCGGTTTTTGACCCGGTACTGGATGCGGTACGCGGCGTGCCGATCGGACCGTCGAGGTGATGCCTGAGGACGGTCCGACCGGTCCCTCGCCGTGACGCCAGAAGTGGGTCCCGGATCGACTGGGAGATCCGTCCCGCCGGGAGGCCGCCGCCTACCGCAGCCGCTCGCGGATCCACGCCGCGCACGCCGGCGACCCGCCAGGCCACGTGCGGTAGACCAGCCAGCTTCCGTGGCGGGCGATCAGGGTGCTGCCGCGCGGCGGGACTGGCAGGCCCTTGCCGCGGTCGGCCGCGTCGAGGATGAAGCCGCGGGCAACCCGCTCGGACGACGGGATCAGCAGGTACTTCGGGCGCGTGCCGGGCTCGAACGCCTGGACGGTCTGGGACCGGCCCTGGGGGTCCGTTCCCATCCACAGCCGCACCTGGGGGACCGCTCGGTGGTTTGGCAGCGCGACCCACGGGTCGCGCACGATCCGCTCGGGGTCGGGCGTCGCGAACTTCGGACTGACACCGTTGCAGACGTCGGTGTCGTCGGACGCGCGCAACCCGTCCCCAACCACGGTCCGCAGATCCCCGATCACGCTCTGCTGCAACGACAGCGCGCGCTCGAGCCGGTCGAGCCGGTCGATCTGGCTCGGCAGGAAGACCAGCAGCGCGACCAGCGCGATCGCCGAGAACGCCTGCCACGGTCGTCTCCAGCGGTGGTCGGCCGGCAGCCGCTGCCAGCCGAGCAGACCGGCGGCGGCGAAGAGGATCACGATCGCCGCAGGGAAGACCAGGTACCGGGTCAGCAGCGGCAGGCCGGTCGCGGCGAGTACGAAGAAGCCGAACCCGGCGGCGATCGCGGCGCCCAGGCCGAGCAGCGCGCGCCTGCGCAGGAACAGCAGCGACAGCACCAGGCCACCGGCCGCCGCGAGCAGCACCGGCTCGCGGACGATCTCGCCGAGCCGCCGCGGCATCACCGTGAACGCCGACCCGATCCCGGTCACGCGGCCTAGGTCGTCGGCGTTCTGCTGCGTGCCGGTCAGCGCCAGCAGCGGGTCGCCGGCCAGCACCCAGCCCTCGACCAGCCAGCCGAGCGGCGCGATCAGCGAGACCGCGACGATCCCCGCCAGCCGCTTCCACGGGACGCGCGCCGACCAGGCGCGGACCTTCGGCGCGAGGACCGGTCCCCCGTCGCGCGCGGCCGCGACCACGAGGTACCCGACGTAGGCCGCGGTCAGCAGCCAGGCCTCGGGGCGCAACAGGCCGGCGAGGGTCAGCCAGGCCACCGTGCGGTAGCCGTTGCGGGGACGGCGGGTCTCGGTCAGCAGCGCCAGCAGCAGGAAGACCGCGTACGGCAGGTCCAGGTAGGTCCGCAGCCCGTACGACAGCACCGGCTCGCGGGTCAGGATCAGCACCGCCGCGAGGACGCCCGCCCCGACGCCGAACCAGGCGCGACCGAGCAGGTACGTGACGACCCCGAGCGCGCCGAGGAAGAACAGCGCGACGACGATCAGCACCGCCTCGGACCCCGTGCCGACCGCGCCGCCCGCCGGGCCGGCGGTGCTCAGCGGCGCCAGCAGGCCCGAGAACAGGTCGCTCAGCGGGTGCGGCGTGGGGGAGAACGGACGATCGAGGTTGGGTCGCGCGCCACTCCACAGGTCGCGCGCCCAGTTCAGCGACCACGCGCTGTCGTAGTTGACGAACGCGCTGCGGCCGAAGGCCAGCCAGATCGCCAGGCCGATCCCGGCCGCGGCGGCCAGCAACAGGGCGATCCGCAGCAGCGGGGTGCGGTCGAGGCGCGGCATTCGCGGGGCGACGCTACCGCAGGAGCCGGGCGGCAGCCGCGCGCGAACCCGACAGATCGTCCGCACACGGCGGGGTGCAGACAGTAGGCTGCGCGCCGTGAAGCCTGACGCCGCGCAGATCCGTGTCCTCGGCGCGCTGCTCGAGAAGCAGCGCACGACGCCGGATGCCTACCCACTGACGCTCAACGGCCTGCGCTCGGCCTGCAACCAGACGACCAACCGCGATCCGGTCGTCGACTACGACGAGGCGACGATCCGTCATGCGCTGGAGGAGCTCGGCCGGCGCCGCTGGACCCGCAACGTCGGCGGCGCTCGCGCGGCCAAGTACCGACACATGCTCGTCGACGCGCTGCAGATCACGCCCGCCGAGCAGGCCGTGCTCTCGGTGCTGATGCTGCGCGGACCGCAGACGCCGGGCGAGCTGCGGCAGCGGACGCCGCGTCTGCATGCGTTCGCCGACGCGGAGGAGCTGGAGGCCACCGTCGATCGGCTGGTCGAGCGGCGGCTCGTGGTGCGCTTGGAGCGTCAGCCCGGCCAGAAGGAGGGCCGCGTCCAGCAGATCATGGGCGGGGACGAGCCCGCCGGCGAGGTCGGCACCGCGGGCGGACAGCTCGCGGTCGCCGAGGCGGTCCGACCCGACGACGAATCCGACGCACGGATCGCGAAGCTGGAGCGCGACGTCGCGGACCTGCGCTCCGAGCTGGCCGCCCTGCGCGACGAGCTCGGCGCCTGAATCCACACCATCCGGAGGGAACGCCCGTCGATCCCCGCCGCCCCCGTAGACTCGGTCGCGGTGTCAGCGCCGTCTCTCTATCGCCGCCACAGGCCCCGGTCGTTCGACGACGTCGTGGGTCAGGAGCACGTCGTTCGGACGCTCCGCAACGCCATCGACCAGGACAAGGTGCACCACGCCTACCTGTTCGTCGGGTCGCGCGGGACCGGCAAGACGTCGATGGCCAAGATCCTGGCCGCCTGCCTGAACTGCCAGGGCGATCCGAATCTGCCGGAGGGCGAGCGGAAGACCGGGCCCACGACCGCGCCGTGCGGCCGCTGCGAGCCGTGCCGCTCGATCGCCGAGGCCACGTCGATCGACGTGGTCGAGATGGACGCCGCGTCGAACAACTCCGTCGACAACATCCGCGAGCTGATCGAGTCGGTCGCCTTCGCGCCGGTCGGCGGGCGCCACAAGGTCTACATCCTCGACGAGGCGCACATGCTCTCGTCAGCGGCCTGGAACGCGTTCCTCAAGACGCTCGAGGAGCCGCCGCCGCGGACGATCTTCGTGCTGGCGACGACCGAGGCGAACAAGGTCCTGCCGACCGTCGTCGACCGCTGCCACCGCTTCGACTTCCACCGTCCGACCCCCGAGCAGCTCTCGCGGGTGCTGCTGCGGGTGGCCGAGCGCGAGCAGTTCACCGTCGCGCCCGAGGCGATCTCGCTGGTGGCCCGGCACGCGACCGGATCGTTCCGTGACGCGCTCGGCACGCTCGAGCAGCTCGTCACCTACGCCGGGTCGAACATCACCACCGACGACGTGCTGTCGGTGCTGGGCGTGGCCGACGCCGAGCTGCTGTTCCGCGCGTTCGACGCGGTTGCGGGCGGCGACGCGTCGGCGGCGATCACCGTCGCGGCCGAGCTGGCCGCCCAGGGTCGCGACCTGGTCGAGGTCACGCGCGACGTCGAGAGCCACGCTCGCGCGCTGCTGCTGGTGCGGATGGTCGGCGCGCTGCCGGACGAGCTGAAGATCAGCCCGGACCGCGACGCCCGCACCGTCGAGCAGGCCGGGCAGCTACCGGGCGCCACGGTGATCCGGGTGCTCGACCTGGTCTCGACCGCGCTCGCCGCCGTCAAGGACGGGGCGGACCCGCGGACCCAGCTCGAACTGCTGCTGATCCGCGCCGCGCTGCCGCAGATCGACCCGCAGGCCAAGGCGCTGGCCGCCCGGATCGTCCGGTTGGAAGAGGCGCTGAACGGCGGCGCCGTCGTCCCCGCGCCGCACATCCCGACCCCGACCCCGCCGGCGGCGCACCCGACACCGGCGGCGAGCACCCGGCAACCGTCCGCCGCCGAGGTCTCGTCCGGACCGCACGAGGCGACGTCCGGTGCTCCCGCGGCCGCTCCCCAGGCTCCCGCTCCGCGTCCGCCCGCGCCCGACCCCGCTCCGGCGGCCTCGACCCCAGCGCCGTCCACGTCACCGACCCCGGAAGTCCCCGCCCCCGCCCCGGAAGTCCCCGCCCAGGCCCCGGAATTCGCGGCCCCCGCCCCGGCCGAGCCCACCGCGCCCGCGCCGCCCGTGCCCAGCGCGCCGCCGGTTCCGTCGTCCGCCTCGCCCGAGCCCACCGCCCCGCTCGGCGTCAGCCCGTCCGACGTGGCCGAGCTGCTGCCGACGATCGGCGACCGGATGCCGAGCGGCGCGATCAAGGCCGCCCTCGGGCAGGCCAGCGTGGTCCAGGCGTCCGACGGCGCGCTGGTGCTCGGCCTGCCGGCGGGCAAGGGCTCGTCCGCCCGCCTGCTCAACCGGGACGACGCGCGCGAGGCGATCGCCGCGGCGCTCCACGAGGTGCTCGGCATCCGCTTCGACGTCCGCGCCGAGGAGCGCGACGGACTCGAGGCGCGCGAGGAGCCGCTGCTGCCCGAAGACGAAGTGATCCGCCGCGTCGTGCAGGAGTTCGAGGCCGAAGAGGTCTCGATGAACGCCGCGGACAGCACGACCACGACCCCGAATCCCGGAGACGCCTGATGCCGCAGCCCAACGTGCAGCAGATGATGAAGCAGGTCCAGAAGATGCAGCGGGACATGGCCGCTGCGCAGGAGAAGCTGAAGACCGAGGAGATCGAGGTCACCGCGGGCGGCGGAATGGTGACGGTCAAGATCACCGGCGCGCTCGAAATCCGCAGCGTGACGATCGACCCCGAGGCGATCGATCCCGAGGACTCCGAGCTGCTGCAGGACATGGTCACCGCCGCGGTCAACGAGGCGATCCGCGAGTCGCAGGCCCTGGCCGAGAAGCGGATGAGCGGCCTGACCGGCGGCATGGACCTCGGCGCGCTCGGCCTCGGCGGCATGGGCCTCTAGGCCGACCGCGACCCGCTCCGACCCGAGCAGAGCAGCGCGGTGCAACCGGCATCGATCGAACGGCTGGCCGCGGCGTTCGCCCGCCTGCCCGGCGTCGGGCCGCGGACCGCGCAGCGCCTGACCTACCACGTGCTGACCCGTCCCGAGGACGAGGTCCGCGCGCTGGCACAGGCGCTGGTCGAGGTCAAGGAGCTGATCGGCGACTGCCAGACCTGCTTCAACCTGGCGGAGGGTCCGCAGTGCGTGATCTGCGCGGACTCTCGGCGCGACCCGTCCGTGCTCTGCGTGGTCGAGGGCCCGGCCGACATCCTGCCGATCGAGCGGACCCACGAGTACCGCGGGCGCTACCACGTGCTCGGCGGCGCGCTCTCGCCGGTCGATGGGATCGGCCCGGGAGATCTGCACCTGGAGGAGCTGTACCGCCGGGTGGTCGACGGGGACGCGGACCTGCACGGGGTGAAGGTCTCCGAGGTGGTCGTCGCGACCAACCCCACCACCGCGGGCGAGGCGACCGCGCTGCAGATCGGCGCGGACCTCGGCCAGCGCGCCCCCGACGTCGTGGTCAGCCGCCTGGCGTCCGGTCTGCCGGTCGGCGCGGACCTGGAGCACGCCGACGAGGTCACCCTCGGCCGCGCCTTCGCCGGCCGCCGCACGATTTGAAGCCCGCGCGCCGCCCGCCGCCCGCCGCCCGCCGCCCGCCGCTGCTCGTCGACTTCGGTACCGCACCGGTACCGCACCTGGTCCGGACCCGATCGGCCGACGCCGCGCGGCGCTGCTCGTCGACTTCGGTACCGCACCGGTACCGAACCAGGCCCGCGGCCGATCGCGCGGCGGACCGACCCGCCCGCGCCCCGTCCCTTAGAGTCCGGTCGGCGTATGCGACCTGTTGACGGAACCGAGACGGGAACCCCCAACGACACCGTCGTGATGAAGTTCGGCGGCACGTCCGTGGCCGACGCCGAGCGGATCAAGCGGGCCGCCACGCGGATCGTCGCGAAGCGCGAGGCCGGTCAGCGGGTCGTGGTGGTGCTGTCCGCCCGCGGCAAGGAGACCGACCGGCTGATCGCCGACGCGATGGAGATCTCCGAGCGACCCGACCCGCGCGAGATGGACATGCTGCTGTCGACCGGCGAGCGGGTCTCGTGCGCGCTCGCGGCGATGGCGATCCACGACATGGGCCACGAGGCGATCTCGCTGACCGGGTCGCAGGCGGGCATCGTCACCGACACCTCGCACACCCGCGCCCGGATCCTCGACGTCCGCGCCGACCGGATCCTCGAGGCGCTGGACCAAGGCCGGATCGTGCTGGTCGCGGGCTTCCAGGGCGTGTCGACGGCCAAGGACGTCACCACGCTCGGCCGCGGCGGGTCGGACACCACGGCGGTCGCGCTGGCCGCGGCGGTCGGCGCCGACTCCTGCGAGATCTACACCGACGTGCCCGGCGTCTTCAACGCCGACCCGCGGATCGAGCCCCGCGCCCGCAAGATCGACGTCGTCTCGTACGAGGAGATGCTGGAGATGTCCGCGTCCGGCGCGGGCGTGCTGCAGCTCCGCAGCGTCGAGTACGCGCGGACCCACGGCGTCCGCATCCACTGCCGTTCGAGTTTCGAGGACACGCCCGGCACCTGGGTCGTGTCGGAGGCCGAGGTCGCGGCCCACCACAAGGAGCACACCGTGGAGCATCCCCTGATCACCGCCGTCACCCACTCGACGGTCGAGGCTCGGATCACGCTGCAGGGCGTGCCCGACAGCCCCGGCGCGGCCGGCAAGATCACGTCCGCGCTGGCCGCGGCCGAGATCAACGTCGACATGATCATCCAGAACGAGCCGTCGGAGGCCGGCGCGCGCGCCGACATGTCGTTCACGGTCCCGCGCGAGGACCTGCTGGGCGCCCAGGACGCGCTCGGCCTGGTCGTCGCGGAGCTGGGGATCACCAACGTCGGCACCGAGCCCGAGATGGGCAAGGTCTCGATCGTCGGCGCCGGCATGAAGACCCACCCCGGCGTCGCCGCCAAGGTCTTCACCGTGCTCGGCGAGGAGGGGATCAACATCCAAATGATCGCCACCTCGCCGATCAAGATCAGCTGCGTGGTGCCGGGCGACCAGGTGCCGGCGGCGGTGCAGGTGCTGCACGCCGCGTTCGGGCTTTCGGGGGACGACACGATCCGCCCCGAGCAGCCCTTCGGCGAGTTCGCGTAGGCGCCGCCTCCGCTCGCGGCCGGCCTTCGTGGCCGGACCGCCGGGGACCCGCCGCCGTTTTGGTCTAGCCTCGGCGGCGTGGATCTGAACCTGAGCGCGGAGGACGCCGAGCGACTCGACACGCTGCTCCGCGTGATCGAGGAGCTCGACCCCGATGCGGAGCTGCCTGGCGGCGAGAGCCCCGAGACGCTGGAGCAGGTCGAACGCAAGCTCGATCGGCCGATTCCCGCGCAGCTTCGGGAGTGGATGCGGACCGTCGGCGGCGGCGCGGTGCTGGTCGGCGGGAACCTGCGGACCTACCCGGCGATCAAGGCGCCGCGCGTGCCCGGCCCCTACCTGGCGACGGCCCGCAACGCGCTGCGCTCGCGCGAGTGGTTCGTGCCGGAGGAGGTCGTTCCGTTCGGCTCCGACGCCGGCGGGGACGTGTTCGGGATCTGGTCGCCGGTCGGCGGCGGCGCGCGCCCGCTCGTCGTGCTGATCGGGGCGGGGGACGGAGCCGAGGACGTGCCGTCGTGCGCGGTCGTCGGCGAGGACCTCTACGCCTTCCTCTCGGGCTGGCTCGCGCACTACGTCTACGCCGCGGACGAGGACCAGGCCGAGGACGTCCAGGACGCGCTGGGGCTGCCGCTCGACCTGCAGGGGATCCCCGACGAGATCGCGCGCAGCGCCGGCGTTCACCTGCAGGCCTGCCTGCGCTGGGCCAGCCCGACCCTGCCGGACCTGCTGTATGACCCGGACAAGGGCTGGCCGCTGAGCGTCGAGGACGTGCGCGCGATCGCCGAGGCGCCGCCGGACTGGTAGTTCCTCGTACCCTGTAGCGATGAGCAACGAGGGGTACCGCATCGCGGTTGTCGGCGCCACCGGACAGGTCGGCAGCGTCCTGTTGGACGAGCTGGGCGTCCCGGACGACGGCAAGCGCACCCCGACGGCCGCCGGGGGCGCGGCCGACGGCTTCCCGCCCGCCGGCGCCGGTCTGCCGGTGCGCGAGATCGTGCCGTTCGGCTCCGAGCGCTCCGCCGGAAGCACGCTGCGCGGCATGACCGTCCAGCCGCTGAACGACGAGACGATCCAGGGCTTCGACATCGCGGTCTTCTCGGCCGGCGGCTCGGTCAGCCGCGAGTGGGCGCCGAAGTTCGCGAAGGCGGGCGCGGTCGTCGTCGACAACAGCTCCGCCTGGCGGATGCACGACGACGTGCCGCTGGTGGTCAGCGAGGTCAACCCCGAGGCGCTCGACGACCACCGGGGGATCGTTGCCAACCCCAACTGCTCGACGATGCAGCTCATGGTCGCGCTACGGCCGCTGCAGCAGGAGGCCGGGATCGAGCGGCTCGTCGTGTCGACCTTCCAGGCGGTCTCCGGCACCGGCAAGGCCGCGGTCGAGGAGCTGCTGGAGGAGTCCCGCGCGGTGCTCGACGGCGCCGACGTCCCGGCCGCCCGCTCGTACGCGCACCAGATCGCCTTCAACGTGCTGCCGCACGCCGGCGCCTTCGTCGACGACCACACCGACGAGGAGCACAAGCTGATCAACGAGACCCGCAAGATCCTCGGCGACCCGACGATCCGGATCTCGGCGACCTGCACCCGCGTGCCGGTGATCAACGGCCACAGCGAGACGGCGAACGTCGAGACCCGCGAGCCGCTCAGCCCGGAGCGTGCCCGCGAGCTGCTCGAGGCGGCGCCGGGGGTCGAGGTCCGCGACGACCCGCAGAACGCGGCCTACCCGCTGGCGATCGACGCCGACGGCCGGCCCGACGTGCTCGTCGGCCGGATCCGACGCGACCGCGGCAACGACCGCGCGCTCGACCTGTTCGTGGTCGGCGACAACCTGCGCAAGGGCGCGGCGACCAACACGATCCAGCTCGCCGTCGTGCTCCACGAGCGCGGGCTGGTCCGTCCGACCGCGGCCGACGCCGTGCCGGCCCTGGCGTAGCGGATGGCGCGCGAACGACCGTTGACCGATGCCGAGCTGCAGCGACGCGACGCGGCGCTGCAGCAGATCCGCCAGTGGGGCGATCCGTCGCTGAAGGCCGTCGCCCGGCCGGTCGACGTGGTCGACGACGACCTGGTCGGCGAGGCCCGGCGGCTGATCACGATCATGGACGCCGCGTTCGGCGCCGGCCTGGCCGCGACCCAGGTGGGGATCCTGCGGCGCTACTTCGTCTACCGCGAGGGTGACGAGGAGCTCGGCGCCGCGACGGCGCTGATCAACCCCGTGATCGAGTGGTCGTCCGACGAGACCGACGTCCAGACCGAGGGCTGCCTGTCGCTGCAGGGCGTCGCGGTCGACGTCGAGCGGCCGTCCCAGGTCCGGGTCAAGGGCCTCGACCTGAGTGGCCACGAGGTCACGATCGAGGCCACCGGGGGGCTGTCCCGCCGGTTGCAGCACGAGATCGACCACCTGGACGGGATCCTGATGCTCGACCGTTGCTCGAAGGACCAGCGCAAGGCCGCCGTCCGGACGTTGCGTGAGGGTGAGGACTAGCGGACGTCGAGCACGACCTTGCCGACGGCGGTGCGACGGTCCAGCGCCAGCAGCGCCTCGGACGCCTGCTCGAGCTCGAACCGCGGGCCGATCACCGGCCGGACCGCGCCGTGCTCGATCAGCCGCTCGATCTCGGCGGCGATCGTCGCGGTGATCCCCGGGTCCTCCATCAGGTAGCCACCCCAGCCGGCGCCGATCACCTCGGTGTTGCCCAGCAGCAGGCGGTTGACCTTGACCTCGGGGATGCTGCCGCCGGTGAACCCGACGACGACCAGCCGGCCGCCGCGTCGTAGCGATCGCAGGCTGTCGGTGAAGCGGTCGCCGCCGACGGGATCGACGATCAGGTCGACGCCGCCGGTCAGCTCCTGCACCTCGTCCTTCCAGGCGCCGGTCGAACGGACGACGTGGTCGGCGCCCGCGTGCCGGGCGACCTGCTCCTTCTCGTCGCTCGACACGACCGCCACCGCGGTCGCGCCGAGGCCCTTGGCGATCTGCAGCGCGGCGGTGCCGACGCCGCCCGCGGCGCCGTGGACCAGCACCGTCTCGCCCTCGACCAGGCGCCCGCGGGTGACCAGCGAGAAGTAGGCCGTGTGGTAGTTGAGGATCAGCCCGGCGCCCTGCGCGTAGTCGAGCACGCCGTTCAGCTTGAACGTCATCCCGGGCGGCGCGACGGCCACCTCGGCGAAGCCGCCGAGCCAGCAGAACGCGGCGACCCGGTCGCCGGGGGCCAGGTGCGAGCCGTCCGGCGCGTGAACGACGACGCCGGCGACCTCGCTGCCGGGGACGAACGGCAGCGGCGGCTTGAGCTGGTACTCGCCGCGGGTCTGCAGCAGCTCCGGGAACGAGACGCCCGCCGCGTAGACGTCGATCAGGACCCCCGGCCCGGCCCCGCCGTCCGCGCCCGCCATCGGGTGCACGGGCTCGGGATCCGGCAGCTCGACGGTCCGCAGAGCGGACTCGGGGCCGCTGTAGTCGACGATCTGGACGGCACGCATGAAGCTCCTTCGGGGGGCCGGGAACCGGCAGGGGGATCGGTCCGGGAACGGGATCCTGGGGCCAGCCTAACGGCTGGAACCGCGCGGTACCACCGGCCCCGACGGGCAGTGGTAGCGTCGGGATTCCCCCCGTCGCTTTCGCGGGAAGCCCCGGTGGTCACCGGTGACGACGACGATCAGGATCACCGTATGAGCACCGCACCGACCGTCCCGTTCTCCCCGGTGGGTCCCGACGCGCCCGACGCGGCGTCGCGGCCCCGCTTCGACCCGCTGCGCTGGCTGCGCCAGGCGGTCGGCGACGCCACGTATCTGCTGCTCGGCCTGGCGACGGGCACGTTCTGCTTCTCGGTCGCCGTCACGCTCGCGTCGCTCTCGGCCGGGCTGTTCGTCCTGATCATCGGCATCCCCGTGGCGATGGTCAGCAGCGAGATCCTGCGCTGGTGCGCCGAGCTGGAGCGGATGCGGGCCCGGATCGTCGATCCGCGTCCGATCCGTGGCGTCTACCGGCCGGGCGGCCCCGGCTTCATGGCGACCGTGCGGACCTTCGCGTCCGACGGACGACGGTGGCGCGACCTCGGCTACCACGTGATCCAGTTCCCGGTCTCGGTCGCGGGCTTCTGCATCGCCACGGTCGCGTGGGCGACGGCGCTCGCGCTGACCTTCTACCCGGTCTACTCCTGGGCGCTGCCGAACGACCGCGGGGACGACGTCTCCGCGTGGCTCGAACGACAGATCGGCACCGTGCCGGCGAACGTCGGGCTGATGCTGCTCGGGCTGGCTCTGATCCCCGTCGCCTACCTCGTCTGCCGCGGGACGACCCGCGTGGCGGTGGAGCTGACCCGGCTGCTGCTCGGCGACGACCAGGAGCGGCTGGAGGCCCGCGTGTCGCACCTCGAGCAGACCCGCAGCGGCGCGGTCGACGCGTCGGCCGCCGAGCTGCGGCGGATCGAGCGCGACCTGCACGACGGCGCGCAGGCCCGGATGGTGGCGGTCGCGATGGACCTGGGGATGGCCGACGAGCGGATGGCCGACGACCCCGAGGGCGCCCGCGAGCTGGTCCAGGGCGCCCGCGACGAGGCCCGTCGGGCGCTCGCCGAGATGCGCGATCTGGTCCGCGGGATCGCGCCGTCGGTGCTCGCCGACCGCGGGCTCGAAGCCGCGCTGACGTCGCTGATCGCCCGGGCGCCCGTCGCGGTGACGCTCGACGTCGTGCTACCGCAGCGGCCGCCCGCGTCGGCCGAGACCGCCGCCTACTTCGTGGTCGCCGAGGCGCTGGCCAACGTCGGCAAGCACGCGGCCGCCGAGCACTGCGCGATCGTGGTCGACGTGGTCGACGGCGAACTGCGGGTCCGGGTCGAGGACGACGGCGTCGGCGACGCGCGGATCGGAGCCGACGGGGGCCTGCGGGGGCTGCAAGATCGCGTCGCCGCGCTCGACGGCCGGCTGACGCTGACGAGTCCGTGGAACGGGCCGACGATCCTCGAGGCGAGGATTCCGTGCGCGTCCTGATCGCCGAGGACAACGCGCTGCTGCGCGACGGGCTGACCCGCCTGATGCGCGACCACGGCCACGAGGTGGTGGCCGCGGTCGAGACGCCGGACGAGATCGTCCGGCGCGGTCGCGCGTTGCGACCCGACCTGGCGCTGCTCGACGTGCGACTGCCGCCGACGTTCACCGACGAGGGCGTGCGAGCCGCGCTCGACCTGCGGGCGGCGATCCCCGGGCAGGCGGTGCTCGTGCTCTCGCAGTACGTCGAACGGACCTACGCCGGCGAGCTGCTGGCCGACGGGCACGGCGGCGTCGGCTACCTGCTCAAGGACCAGGTCGCCGAGCCGTCCGAGTTCGTCCGCGCCTGCGAGCGCGTGGCGGCCGGCGGAACCGCGCTCGATCCCGAGGTCGTGGCCCAGCTCCTGGCGCAGGGCCAGCGCCGTCGCTCGGGACTGCTCGACGACCTGACGCCGCGCGAGCGCGAGGTGCTGGCGCTGATGACGGAGGGCCGCTCCAACCGCGGGATCGCCGCGTCGATGGTGGTCAGCCCCGGAGCGGTCGAGAAGCACATCACCAGCATCCTCGGCAAGCTCGACCTCCCTGCCGGGCCGGAGGACCACCGCCGCGTGCTCGCGGTGCTCAAGGTCCTGCGCGACGCCGCGGACGACGTCCCACCGCGCACGTCGTAGCGCGAGATCGCCGGGGACTCGCCCTTCCGGCGCCCGGCCGATGCTCGTGCGCGCCAACCGGCATGGCATCCTCCAGGGCCGTGCCGCGTTTCGTCCGTCGCTCGCCTTCCCGTGTCATCGCCACGCTGCTGGTGGGGGCCGCCGTGCTGGCCGGCGTGGTCGTGGCCGGGCCGGGGGTGACCCCGACGACCACCGCGACCGCCGACGACGGTGCGGCGAAGCCGGCCAAGCGGTTGACCGCGGGCTGCCGCGAGACCCCGGTGCGCCTGGGGATGGTGCTGCCCGCCGACGATGCGGACGGCCGCCGGGCCTCCGAGGCGATCGCCGACGAGATCGGTCGTCAGGTCGGCTGCCGGGTGTCCGTGGTGACCCGTGAGACGCAACCCGAGATGCTGGCGGCGCTGGCGTTGCACCAGATCGACGTCGCCCAGGTCGACCCGGCCACGCTGGTGGTCGGCGAGCGGACCGTGGCCCTGACCGTGATGGGCGCCTACAGCGCCGTCGCGGACACCGCCGCTCGGGCCAGTGCCCCGCCGCGACTGTGGGCCCCGCGCAGCGGCCCGGTGCGTTCGATCGAGGACACAGGCGGCCGCCGGATCACTCTGGGTCCGGCCCTGACGGCGGCGGGGGACCTGGCGCCGCGCGCGGCGTTGCTCGCGGCGGGCGTGCCGACCACCCCGGCGCTCGATCGCGTCGCCGACACGGCGACCGAGGTCACGCGCGGCGACGACGATCGTGCGGCGCTGGCGCGGTTGCGCGACGGCGCCACCGACGTCGCCCTGACCCGCGGGCCGGTCACCGAAGCGCAGTCGCGGGGGCTGCGCGCGGTCTGGACGGGGGAGCCCCCGTTGGCCGACCTGCTGGTGATCCGTCCCGGCGTCCCCAACGACGTGCGGCGGTTGCTGCTCTCGGCGGTCCGGGACGTGCCCGGAGCGCTGCTGGCCCCGCTGGCGGCTCGCCAGGGGATCGACAGCCCGACGCCGCTGATGCCGGTGCCGACCGAGCTCTACGACCCGGTGGCGGACCAGCTCGACACGCTGACCGCCGCCGGGCTGCTGCCCTAGCGGCGGTTGGCGTCCCCGATCAGGCGGCGACCGCGCCGACCACCGAGGTCGACCAGTCGATCACGGCCGTCGGCTTGACGACGTGCTTGCCGAGGCCGACCTGCTTGGGGTCGAGCCCGAGCGCCAGGCCGACCATCTGCGGCAGGTGCAGCACCGGCATCTCCAGGTTGCGGCCGATCGTGCGGTCGATCACCGGCTGCTGCATGTCCAGGTTGAGGTGGCAGAGCGGGCACGGGGTGACCAGGCAGTCCGCCTGGGCGTCCTTCGCGTCGCCAAGGTGCTGCCCGGCCATCCGCATCGACGTGTCCTTCTGCATCAGCGAGATCGGGAACCCGCAGCACTTCTGCGATCCGGCGTACTCGACGACGGTGCCGCCGAGCGTCTCGATCACGCGCTCCAGGTAGCGGTCGCGCGGGTTCTCCTCGGTGATCCCGATCCGCTCGACCGGACGCACGATGTAGCAGCCGTAGAACGGCCCGACGCGCAGGTTGGTCAGCGGGCGCTTGACCTTCTTGGCCAGCTCGTCGAGGCCGATCTCCTCGACCAGCATCCAGAGGAAGTTCTTGTTCGTGATCCCACGCTGGTACTCCAGACCCTCGGCCTCGAGGTGCGTGTTGATCTCGTCGCGATACTCGGCGCTCGCGTCCAGGCGCTCCTGGCACTCGCTCTGCGCGCCCTGGCAGGTCGAGCAGATGTTCATCATCATGTCCGCGCCCTCGGCGATCTCCTTCTGCGCGAGCGCGAAGGTGCGGGCGTTGAGCGTGTCGGCGAGCTCCTGGTTGTGCTCGGCGATCACGCCGGCGCCACAGCAGTTCGCGCGGTCGAGCTCGACCAGCTCGATGTCGAGCAGCGGCGCGACCGCCGCGACCGAGCCGTGCAGCTCGGGGGTGAAGCCGCGGCTCACGCAGCCGGGCCAGTAGGCGACCTTCATTCGTTGTCCTCCTGCTCGATCTGCGCGTGGTCGCGGGTCGGCGACGGCGCCGTGGGGTTGCCCGCGCTGCCGGTGCCCGGGGCGCTGTCCGGGACGTTGGTCTGCTGGATCGCGCCGTCGGTCCGCA